>JBBPYR010000285.1:0-86817 GCA_038199755.1 Ktedonobacterales bacterium
CCCCAGGGCGATTTATCGCCTATGATTCAGGATTTCGCTCAATAAATTGAGCGGAGGGCGCGATCAATCTGGCCCCTACGGAGCCTGCAGCGCGCTTCGCTGCTGCTCACGCGATTACCAGATTAAATTGTCAAAATGCATGATCGCGCCCCGTACCCGTTGGAGAATTGGCCTCTCAACAGGTACGAGGGGCGCGCTGAAGCTGGCCCCTACGGCAGAGAGGGTGATGATGAAAGGCACTGTGTGAAATCGGGTGTGCAGTGTTTGTCGGTGGTGGTTGGACCACAGGAGATGATGCCGATGGGGGTCGCAAGCTGCTTTGCAAGATAGGAGCAGTAATCACTGCTCTCTGCTTGCGTAATGGGCTGCTGCGATGGTGCAAACAGCGTTTGGTACTCTGGCGTGCAGGCTAGGAGTCTATGGGTGAGTTGTTCTTGTTGGGCTAGGTCTGGCTGCTGCGGTACTTTTATGTCATGGATGCGTGTTCCTTCACAGGCAAAGTAGCGGTGCAGGTCCTGTGCTTCGCCGTGATACTGATAGGTGGCGCAGACCTTTCCTGCTGGTATTGTTTGCAGGCGGTCAACATGGGTGAGGGCGAGGTAGTCGAGCGGTCCGAGGACGTTTTTGGCGTAGCGGGTGGCTACAAGGTCGCAGTAGCCGACGCGGAAGGTCTGCTGCCAGTCATTCCAGGTGTTATGCTGGTCGGGTAGTGCTTGCGTCAATGCTTGGTCTGTGCTGGGAAAGGGGCCAGCTCCATGCCGTGTCGCATATGTGCGTAGCACGCCGATTTTGCTGATGCTGCTGCTATAATGGTGCTCCTGTAGTAGTGTCTCTGCATTAGCAAAGGTGGTGGTGCTCCAGGTGGTGTAGGGAGTAAAGCCATAGTTCTCGTCGAGTAGGACGCCTTGTGCTCCTTCGAAAAGGAGTGTGCCTGGTTGTGCGAAGATAGCTTGTATGGCTGCTTCATCTACCAGTTCAACACAGGTGGAGAAGTGCTGGTAGACATCGGCGCATGCTTCAATAGCATCATTATCGGTGAAAAGCATGCACTCTTGTTGAACAAGTGGTGTGGCTGGTAGTTGTGGCCAGAGTTCAGCGAGTTCTGCGCTTTTGGCCTCGCGCAGAAAATGTAGCTTTTTGATGAGCGTGGCGCGGTCTGGCAAATCCCCGGCGAAGAGGACTGCATCGCCGTAGGTGAGATGGTCGGACATGCATTCGCCGATGCCTTCACCACAGCTGCCATGGCGTTCTGCAGCGCGGGCAACTTCGCGTAGGCGGTTAAGGGCGCGCTGGAAGGGGGTAATCACGAGAGCGCGCCGATCAATCTGTGTGCGCTGCAAGGCATCTGAAAGGCCGCAGGCTCTGAGATGCCGTTCCTCGTTGAGCATATTCAGCGGGTTGATGAGCATGTAGCGGGAGAGTAGTGTTTTTACCCGTGGATGAAATGTACCACTGCCAAATTGGGCAAACGTGTGGTGTCTGCCGTCGGCTGTCACGACGTTGTGCGCGGCCTGCGGCCCACCATTGTAGCGCACGATAGTGTGGGCTGCGAGTCGCTCGGCCAGGAAATCGGTGATGGTGCCTTTGCCTGCATCGCCAAAGCCCAGGTCTGCGATCAAGATTGCTTGCTGCATGTCTATCCACCTTGTTTAGGATGATTGTTACACTTGTTACGCTTGTTTCAGATGTTACGGTGGTAGCAAGGATAGTTGTTGATGGTGGGCATGGCAACCGCAAGAGGTGTGCGCTTTGCTCAGTTTGGAGGCAAGGAAGCTTGCGGTTGCCGAGGATATCGTCACCTATTGGGAGTGTTTTCTCCGACAAGATGACGGTATCCCCTGCGATGGGCGACCCAAGGGTCCACACCACCCGTCTACACCGCCCCCGCCCCTACTAGAGGCGTATGGTGTTGGCTGTTGGAGGGGGCAGTTGGAGTTGCTGTCCGGTTGTGGGAACGAGTTCTTTGCCGCTGGCGTATGTTTGGAGGGCTTTGGTTGCGGCGGCGATGGAGCTGTGGCTGGCACCTGCATCGCTGAGGTCTGCACTACCCTTGGCCAGGGTGATGGCGTCTTCGGTGAGGCCAATGGCGAGCGCGATGGTTTCGCTCACGGCGTTCTCGTCGTCAAGGAAAAGCACATTTTGGCCGAGCAGGTCTTGCCAGAATGTTTGAATGCCCTCATCAGAGCCGTGGCTGGCGTTGCGTGGAAAGATGAAAAAGAAGTGGTAACGGCGTTGCACTTCCGCGATGATTTGCCGTAGCGGAATGCTTTTTTGCAAACCATCGCCGATATGTTTTTCTACCTGCTGCTTGTTGACCGCGGGATAGGCCATTTCGTCGCCGATCAGGAAAAGGTAGCCTTTCCGTCCACGCTTTTCCCAGCAGTCGATGGCGGTGTGGCGCGCTAGGAAGTACAGTGCGAGTTCGTAAGACTCGTTGTTTGTGCCGCCGCCGCCGCCTTCGAGGATGATATTACGCAGGTGTTCGTCCATTTCGACACCACTCTCAAATTGGCCAACTTGCAGTGGAGCACGATCACAGGTTGCGTCTCCAAACGCGCCAAAGAGAATTTGTGGGTCCTGGATATAGCCTTTCACGAGCAACACGCTCATGAGTTCCGCAAGCTTTTGTTGGAAGACGCGTGGGATGCTGTTCATCGAGCCCGTTTCATCGAAGAGCACGGCGATGGCATGAGATTGCGGATGTAGCGCGCTGTCCCGGCTTTCGCGAAATGTGACCCCTTTGGGATCAAGTGTGGGATGAATGCGCCATTTGCCTGTTGCGCGAGCGGAATCGCTATAGGCGAAATCGCTCATTCCCGCATCTCTACGCAGACGTGCGGCCTCTTCGTAGACATCGGTTGACCAGTTTGTGCTACCCATGATTTGTTTCCTTTCATTGCTTGTGTGCAAGGTTGTTGTGGAATAGTCAACGTTAACGGCTGGGCATGAGAAAGTGCTGAAATGTTCTTGGTCCCCACAGTTTCTCGATGAGTTCGTCGAACTCGTTCAGCAAAGTGTGTGCATCCTGTGGTCGCTGATGAGGCAGCGGCAGCAGGCACCCTTGCAGGTGATGTTGTATTTGCCAGGGAATGGTCGCAGGCAGCGGCGTGTGCTTTGGGGCAGTGCCGCCGAGCAGGTCGATCATGCACATGGCTGCCATGGCGATATCTAGTCCTGGCGTTGGTGTTTCTCTAGCAAAAACCTCCTCTGGATACCATGCTCGATAAGCAGTACTAATAGCACTGATGTATTCATGCGTTCTGGCGGGGGTTCGCACGGCATATGACCAGTCAATGAGTACCACCCCATGCTGCTCAGGATGGATCAAGATGTGTGGCGGTAGAACGGCACCGTGGATGATGCGCTGCGTATGGGCAAAGCTGAGAGTTACTAAGACACGACGCCATATCCACGCCATCTGTTTGGCTTCTATGCCAAAGGGATATGCCTCCTTTACCTCTTTGAGCGAATAGAAACCTTCTAAATGGGACAGGACGGTGATGTTTCTGACAATGCCTGTATGCTGCTCTGCATACGGGAAAGCATCAACAAGCGGTGAAAAAAAGTGGCGCATCTTGTGATAGGCCGGGCTTGCTTGTAGCCGCATCAGGATGCGTACCTCATTGGCGGCGAGATCGTTCTCTTCCGGTTGAAGCGGAATTTTCAGCACGACTCTCGTTTGTGTGCCGTTGCGGTGGGCGATGGCGGCGTATAGGGAACAAAGGTCGCCACTGGCGAGGTGTTTCTCCACGCTATACTGGCAATGCGGCGTGTGAATGACAAAGGGTTCAAACGTTGGCTGCGTGACCTCCACTCCATAGGTACCTTGTGCCAGCTTCGTTTGTGCCTGTTGCCAGAACTGCGCCAGCAATTTGAAGGTCAGGTCTGCCTTGGCACTGGCCATCGTACCCTGATAGCTATCGGGGTGTGCCGCTTTTGCCATCTGGAGGAACACTTTTTTGGCCGCTGCAATCTGCTCCATGCGCGATCCTGTGAGTTGCCCAAAAACCTCTTCAGGCGAATGGGCTGCATGAAGAGATGTGTGCATGCGATCAAGTTCAGTGTGCTCCATGATCTTACCCTCTTTCCAGCGCAGGCGCATAAGCAAGTTTGCGCTTAGTCGCCGCCACTTAGTGTTATATATACACTATCTATGGTGTATATATAACACTAAGTGGCGGGTGTTGTCAAGAGGGTGGTGAGCGAAAATGGTATTTGTTGGGATGGGCACCTTGCTTGTAGGTGGCACTGGTGCAACAGGAGGCACAGTGGTTGTTGGTTGTTTTTGATGTTGCAGGTGTTCGCCAAGCTTGATGCCCAGCTTCTCTACAAACAGGAAAAAGAAGAAGCTGAAAGGAATGATAAGCAGCAATACAAGTAGCCCGTAGAGGCCATAGGCCAAGGCAGGCGGCAATTGTTGTAGTGATGGCCCCAGTTGAATGAACGCGATCAGTAGGGGCAGGTGCCACATGTAGAGGCTGTAGGAGATCATGCCAAGCCAGCGCAGCGGCGACCATTCAAATGGCCTTTTGAGCCGAGGAGAGCCGAAGAGCAGCGCGAGAATACACAGGGCAAAGGAGAGCGAGAAACAAAGTTCGCAGACAAGATAATAATAGTTGACCAGCAAGGGACTATTGGATCCAACTTATTTGACTGTCACTTGCTTTATGCCATAGCGGTGAAAATATCTTATTCTCTTTGAAGAGCATTCGTAATATACCTCATATGTTTTGAAGAAAGAATGTATTGTAGGGTATAGAAAAAAAGTATCTTCCTGTATCACGATTCAAGTCTGCCAGAGGGATACCTTGTTGCGGGATACATTAGAATAACTATAGGGGGAGTGGGTTAGCAAATGACCTCTGTTTGCCTATTGACAGCACAGTTTTGTTAGCTATATAATTAGGTTGCCAATTTAATTTTATACCTATTGTTCCTTTGGGAAAAATGGAGATGAGTGTATGGACCTGACTGCTAGTGTGACTGAGCAGAAGCTTATAGGAGCATTGATGCAGTTCAAAAGGCTTGGCTGGCATCATCAATCTGTTGCGGGTTGTAAGCCAAGTGAGATTAGAGTGCTATTTTGTATCAAAAAGAGTAGTGATGTCACTAGTGTTGAAATGAAGGTATCGGAGATTAGCAAGCGACTGCATGTAACCTCTCCGACGGTGACGCAATTGTTGAAGGGGTTGGAAGCGAATGAACTTATTGAAAGGCATATCGACCCAATAGATCGGCGGGCGGTAGGTGTGAAGCTCACAGAAAAGGGAGAAATGGTCGTTCAGCAAGCGATGGATGCATTTTCTGCTTCTATGCAAGGGTTGATTGAATATCTTGGAGAAGAACAAAGCAATCAGTTTGCTGATCTTTTATCCAAAGCGTTTCGCTATTTCAACGCGAGGGAAGCCAATATGTATTCCTGGAATGGAGATGAAAAGCATGATTAAATTACTACGGTTTATGAAGCCGTATCGAATGATGGTTGCTCTTGTACTGGTGCTGGCCTTCGCACAAGCCATGGCAAATCTCTATCTGCCGAAGTTGATGGCAGATATTGTAGATAACGGTGTGGTGAAAGGCGATACCGGATACATCTGGGGAATCGGTGGTTGGATGCTGCTGATTAGTATTGGTGGTGTCATCTGTGCGGTCTTCGGCAGTTTTTTTGCGGCCAGAGTAGCAACTGGCTTTGGCAAGATCATTCGCGCAAACATTTTTAACCGTGTCGAACAATTTTCGCTACACGAGTTTGATACTGTGGGCGGTGCTTCACTCATAACGCGCACAACGAATGATACGACTCAGGTGCAACAGGTCTGGGTTATTATTCTGGGTATTATGGTAACAGCGCCCATGATGATTATTGGTGGTATTATTCTCGCGGTTGCGCAAGATGCCGGACTCGCCTGGATTTTAGTGGTCATCATGCCTGTGCTGGTTCTTGCCATTGTTGTGCTGATGAGCAAGGCTATTCCGCTCTTTCGCATCATGCAAGTGAAACTGGATAAACTCAATCTCATTTTAGATGAGGGTTTAACTGGAGTACGTGTCATTCGGGCGTTCGATCGCATGCGGTACGAGGAGCGACGTTTTGACGAGGCCAATCGTGACCTGACTGATGTCGCGGTTCGGGTGAACAGGCTGATCGCTTCGCTGATGCCAATCATGATGCTCGTCCTCAATGTTTCGAGTGTGGCTATTCTCTGGTTTGGCGGCTTGCGCATCAATAGCGGTGAAATGCAGGTTGGCTCACTGATCGCGTTCCTGCAATATGCAATGCAAATTTTGTTCGGGTTGCTGATGATCTCCATGATGTTTGTGATGCTTCCCCGTGCTGCGGCTTCCGCCGACAGAATAAACGAAGTGCTGGCAATTGAGCCTGAAATTCACGATGCTGAGGACATGAAAGAAGCTGAGGAGGAGCGGGGATATATCGAGTTTCAGAATGTTACCTTTAGCTATCCTGGTGCGGAAGAGCCAGCTCTTTCCAACATTTCTTTTAGCGCACGGCCCGGTGAGGTTACGGCCATCATTGGTGGCACAGGTGCAGGTAAATCGACGCTGATTAACTTGATACCGCGCTTCTACGATATTGATAGCGGCCACATTATGGTAGATGGTGTTGATATTCGCGAGATGGCGCAGGAGTATCTGCGTGCGAAAATCGGCTTTGTGTCGCAACGAGCAGTCCTTTTCTCCGGTACGATCATGGATAACATTCGTTACGGCAAAGAAGACGCGACCGAAGCAGAGGTATGGCATGCGGCAGAGGTTGCGCAGGCGAGCGAATTTATTGTGGACATGAAAGACGGTATCAATGCTGTGATTGCCCAGGGCGGCACAAACGTTTCTGGTGGCCAAAAGCAGCGTCTCTCCATTGCGCGTGCCCTGGTGAGAAAGCCAGAAATCTATGTCTTCGATGATAGTTTCTCGGCACTGGATTTTAAAACTGATGCTAAACTGCGTGCGGCGCTCAAGAGAGAAACGATGGATGCCACCGTGCTGATCGTCGCGCAGCGCGTGAATACGGTTATGGACGCAGATCAGATTATCGTGTTAGACGAGGGACGTATTGCCGGTATTGGTACCCACCGAGCATTGATGGAAAGCAGTGAGATTTATCGCGAAATTGTCACCTCGCAGCTTTCGATGGAAGAAATCGCGGAGGAAATCGCATGAGTGAAGAGCGAAGAGCCAGTAAACCAAGTGACATGGGTCCGGGGCCGATGGGAAGAGGGCCAATGGGGGCGATGGGCCGCCCTGTCGAAAAGCCAAAAGATTTCAAAGGGACACTAAAACGACTGTTTGCCTACTTTCTGCCACAGAAATTTCTTTTGCTGATGGTGCTTGTTACCTCTATCATTGGTACCGTCTTCAATATCGTCGGTCCAAAAATTCTCGGATTAGCAACCACGAAACTCTTTGAGGGTATTGTGGCGAAATTCCAGGCACTTGCGCGACATCAACCTGCGCCAGCGATTGATTTCAACTATATCGCGACTGTTCTGCTCATCTTGCTTGGTCTGTATGTTATCAGTGCTGTTTTCATGTATATCCAGCAGTACGTGATGGCGGGCGTGGCGCAGCGCATGGTCTACCAACTGCGTGCAGAGGTAGATAGGAAATTATCGCGCTTGCCGCTCAAGTTTTTCGACTCGCACCCACACGGAGAAGTCCTGAGTCGTATCGTGAACGACATGGATAATATCAGCACAACCTTGCAGCAGAGCCTGACGCAGTTGATTACCTCTGCCGTCACCTTGCTTGGCGTGATTATTATTATGCTGACCATTAGTCCATTGCTTAGTCTTGTGGTGGTGCTTACCCTACCGCTGAGCTTGCTGGTCACGATCGGTATCGCAAAGCGTTCACAAAACTACTTTAGAGGCCAGCAAAGGGCACTAGGACATCTGAACGGCCACGTTGAGGAGATGTATACAGGGCACAAGATCGTCAAAGCCTTTGGACATGAGGGCAAAGCCATTGACGAATTCAGCGAGTTAAATGAGAAGCTTTACGAATCTGGATGGCGCGCACAGTTTGCTTCCGGTATGATTATGCCGCTGATGCGCTTTATCGGCAACCTTGGCTATGTGTTTGTGGCCGTCGTTGGTGGCATCATGGTCACGAGGAACGCGATTTCGATTGGAGATGTGCAGGCATTTATTCAATATGCCCAGCAATTTACGCAACCGATTACCCAACTTGCGAACTTCGCCAACGTCATTCAATCGACGATGGCTTCGGCTGAGCGTATCTTCGAGCTACTCGATGAGCAGGAAGAAGTGCTAGAGTCGGCGGATGCAAAGGTTATCGCAACTTCGCCAGGGGCGGTCGAGTTCCAACATGTCAAGTTTGGCTATAAAGAAGATGCTATCCTGATGGAGGATATGAACATCAATGTGCAGCCGGGGCAAATGGTCGCGATTGTTGGTCCGACGGGCGCGGGCAAAACAACGCTCGTCAATTTGCTGATGCGCTTCTATGAAGTCAATGGTGGGCGCATTCTGGTGGATGGCGAAGACATCACGCATATCAGGCGTGGCGATTTGCGCCGCACCTTTGGTATGGTGCTACAAGATGCTTGGCTTTTCAACGGCACCATATACGATAATATCGCCTATGGTCGCGAGGGTGCGAGCGAAGGCGAGACCAAACGAGCCGCGAAAGCCGCATACGCCGACCACTTTATTCGTACCTTGCCAGAGGGCTATGGCACGGTGCTGAACGAAGAGGCGACCAACATCTCGCAAGGTCAAAAACAGTTGCTCACCATTGCGCGTGCGTTCTTGGCTGATCCAGAGATACTCATTCTCGATGAAGCAACGAGTAGCGTTGATACCAGAACAGAGGTGCAAATTCAGAAGGCAATGTCCGAACTGATGAAGGGCAGGACAAGCTTTGTGATCGCACATCGTCTTTCCACTATTCGTGATGCGGACCTGATTCTCGTTATGAATCATGGCTCGATCATCGAGAAGGGAACGCATGAGGAGTTGCTGGCGAGGAATGGCTTCTACGCCGACCTGTACAACAGCCAGTTTACGGGGCGAACGCTTATAGAGGAAGCCGTATAATCGCAGGTGAAAGTGAGCAGGGCACCCGCAAGGGGAATGCCCCTACCATGATAACGCGTGTTATCATGGTAGGGGCATTTGCTTCTTACTCATTCTGCCAACGCGCTGTCGCGCTAGCTCTCGCTCAGGCAAAATGTAAAGTAGCCTTGCGGGTGCCCCATTCATTGCCTCAGCCTATTTTGCTAGTTTCGGTGTTTTATCACTGCCTTTGGCTATGGCGGTGAAGATGCCGATTGCTGCAAAGAGGGCGCACACCAGCAGGGCCGCGTGGAAGCTATTCACAAACGTGAATTGCAGCCCGGCGATATTGGTGGTAGGGAGATGATGGGCTTGTTGAGCCATCAGCAGGGTGCCTGCCGCTGCGCCACCCAGGGCAGCAAAAACCGTACCTGTGAGGGCAACACTCATGCTCTGGCCGATGACTCGTCCCGTTGCCAGCAAGCCAGACGCCTCACCCTGCGCACTGCGAGGGGCGGCACTCATCAAGGCACGCGTGTTTGGGGACTGAAAGATGCCTTGACCAAAGCCGATGATAGCCAGACGCCAGATGATATCCCAGGCCGTGCTTTGTATATTAATCAGACTCAACAGGAATAAGCCAAAGCAGGCGATAGCTAAGCCTAGAGGAGAAAGCCAGCGCGAGCCAACGCGGTCAGCGAGGGTGCCGCTCAATGGTGCGGCGACGGCGAGCATGAGTGGCAACGGCGTCATCAGCAAACCCGTCTGAATGGCGGAGAAGCCACGCAATTGCTCAAAGTAGAATGGCAAGAGAAATCCAGGCGCAAACAGAGCCATCATACAAAGCATGAAGCTGATGTTGGCAAAGGCAAAGACGCGATTGGTTATTAATTTCAAGTTTAAGATGGGATGCTCAATACGGGCTTCAACATAAACCCCTAAAGTGAGCGTTACGAGACTAATACCAAGAGAGACAAGCGTACCGATTGAAAGCCAGCCCCACTCTTGACCAAACGAAAGACCTAGCGTGAGTGCGGCCAAGCCAACTGCTAGCACGAGCGCACCGAGCAGATCAAAATGTTCGCGCTGCTTTTGCTGTGGGGGTTGTTCTGTGTAGAAGTACCATGAGCCGAGCAGGACGAGCAAACAAATGGGTACATTGACATAAAAAATCCAACGCCATGACAGATACTCTGTGATGATGCCACCGATGGTCGGACCTGCCGCCACACCTAACGAGACAATTACCGCATTCAGGCCGAGTGCTAAGCCCCGCTCACGGGTAGGAAATGCGCTAGTAATCATTGCGACGTTGACCGCAAAGATAAGTGCTCCCCCAAGTCCCTGGAAAAGGCGTGCCAGAATAAGCAACAGCAAGGAAGGTGCTAACCCTGAAAGGGCAGAGCCGAGAATAAAAACGACTAATCCCGCCAAAAAAATTGGTTTGCGGCCAAGCATATCAGCAAGACGACCGAATGTGAGGAGAACTGCGGCGATAATAACGAGATAGCCAATCACAATCCACTCGGTGGCTCCACTGATCCCCACGTGAAATGTGGTGGCAATACTTGGTAGACCGATATTGACAATCGAGCCATCTAATGTGGTCATAAAGGTTGCTGCACCTGACAAGGCCAGTACAAGCCACTTGTTCATTTGAGCTGATAGTTCACCAGTGAGAGGCGAAGTTGAATTGACGGCAGGCTGAAGGGGTTGCGCAGGTTGATATGTGCGAAGAGGAACTGTATTCGTGCGACCTACTGCACTCAGACTAGCTGTTTCAAATGTTCCATATTTATTCTTTCTTTGTTCTTTATCCATAATACCCTTTGTGATGTTGTGAAAACTGAATATATTTTTGTTTTGTGCTGAATAAGCAGGGTCAAGTTGTGTTGCACCTATCCCTATTAGTAGTATAAGGTCTAAATACTTGTATGTCCAATACATAAATCGTACGCTATTAATAGGTACAACCTATTAATGTAATGACGCGCTCAAGGTGGTTAACGAATGAAACTGGGAAGAGCGTCCCTACAGCGGTTGGCATCGTTGCCAGATTATTTCGTTCATCATCGTAAGAAGCGGAAGCGAGAGGAGTGATCATAAAATGGAACTACGTCACCTACGGTATTTTGTCGCTGTCGCGGAGGAACTGCACTTTGGCAGGGCAGCTCTACGACTTTCGATTGTGCAGCCATCTTTGAGCCAGCAGATTCGGCAGTTGGAGGATGAGTTGGGCTTTCCCTTGCTGTGGCGCACGAAACGCTCGGTGGGGTTGACGGATGCTGGAAAGGTGTTTCTGGTGGAGGCGAAGCGTGTGCTTGCTCAGGTACAAGAGGCGAAACGAGCTGCGCAACGGGCCTATCGTGGCGAGGTGGGCCGACTGGTAGTGGGCTACATTAGCTCAAGCACGTATGATTTACTGCCGATGATGCTGCGCGTGTATAGTGAGCGTTTTCCTGATGTCGAGGTAACTTTGAGGGAACTGACATCGCAAGAGCAGTTGTATGAATTGGAGGAGGAGCATATTCAGATTGGGCTGTTACGCTTGCCAATACATGCCCCTTTGGTGAATGTTGAGGTGGTGCGTCGAGAACCAATCGTATGTGTGCTGCCAGAGGGGCATCCACTGGTTGCACGTGAACGGGTCGCTGTCTCTCTGTTAGCAAAAGAGCCGTTTGTGCTGCAGCCGAGTCAACGCGGCGGGGAATATTATATACAGTTGATGAAGTTATGTCTTGACGCTGGTTTCACACCCAATGTGATTCAGGAGGTGGCGGAGATGCATACGATTGTGAGTCTGGTAGCCGCGGGCATGGGCGTTTCTCTCGTGCCGCTCTCTGCCCACAATATTCGCAGCCAGGGCGTAATATATCGCGAACTGGAGGGCACGGTTTCCATGACGGAGATGGCGGTGGCCTGGTTGCGCAATACACGATCAGCGAGTGTGCAAAACTTTCTGGCCGTGGCAAAGGAAATCGCTATTTGACGTAATGTCTATTTGCTGAGTGCGATGATGACCGTGCGCGCAGGAGAACCAATGATGCCTTTGTTCTTAGTTACGTACATTCTTGTATTGAGCAGCTGAAGCTTCTAACATGTCTTTTAGTGTCAGCAGATCATGCGTGAGCTGGCGACGAAGCGCATTGGTGACTACTGGAGCTGCTACATCTGATGGTTCCTCGATGAGTTGAATAAGCACATCTTGCGAGACGGTGGTTCCGCCATCTTCGATCTCTTCAAACTGGTAGCAGAAGAGGCAAGGGGCGATACCAGAGATACTCTTGATGGTCAGAAAGCGGCTAGGTTTATACTCAACAATCTCAAAGGTAATAGTAAACCACTTGCCCAAAAACCGGATGGTACTGCGCGCTGTCGCTCCCACGGACGGTTTTTCTGACGAGCCATTCCTGACTGAAATCACGATACTTGACCAATCGACCAGATTCTCAAGATTGCACAAGTAGGCGGATATTTCTTCAGAAGGCAGATTGATGACAATGCATTGCTTTATATTCAACTGAATCAAGAGTATTTCTTCTCCTCTTAGCAAAAGGTTGGCCCAGCAAACAACGGTAAGTTGTGGCTTACCCATTCCCCCTTGAAAGGAGCATGTGGCAATGCAGCCCTTTCAAAGGGTGGACTCATACTCTCAAGTGCAGTGAATGGAACGTGCTGTCCGTCCATACAGATAGGAGTTTTATACGCTGTGAGAAGGAGTAAGATTGTTCCAGTACTCACAGAGCGAAGGGCCTAACATTATGTTATCTACATTCACCGAACCAAAAAGTTCTTTCAAAGGATAACTCATCCCCTCTTTTAGGATGAGCTTCATGCGCTCAATCGAGTGAAGCGGTGCTGTGGAAGATCGACAAGAACATTGGGCATGGATTTGGATAGAACAATGTTTTAGACCTGCCTGCGAATCAGAAAAGAAACGAATAGATACGTTATCAACTTCTGCCTCACCAAAAAGCTCAAGCAAGACATGGCTGACGACGTCTTCCACTACGAGTTCGGCGTTCTCTACCGCCTCTGGCAGCACCTCAACGTTTCTGCTGTAGCTCTGTGCATAAATATGAAGATGGCACATGCATAAATTCTCTTTCTAAATAAGTCTGGTGTCCTCCCAGTCTTGGTGCGAATAGGTGGGCGGCATCAGACTGAATGGGGGTAGGACTTACCCCGTCTTGGCTACTCGCTCCCTGGGTAAAAACATAGAACACATCTTTGTCTCAATTTCTCTTGCTTTGAGGTTACGGTTTTAAGTATACTAATGAGGGTTCTATTTTGCCATAGTTCTGGTAACCCAAAGTCTACTCAAGATCTCTGTGACGTGTAATAAAAAGAACATCATGCTGTCTGTTAGGAAGGAGCTAAAGTGAGCAGTGGAATGCATATGGATGTGAATGCATTTAGCGGCAGCATACAAGAGTGTCTGCGCGCAAGTGGCCATACTCAGAAGGAACTGGCTGGCTTACTTGGATTGCACCCGAAGGTACTCAGCCGCAAACTGAACAGCAATGGGAACGCCCATTTGACCCACCTAGAAATACGAGGCATCATCAGGGCATTAGCGGGTTGGCATGCGATTACCACCCAGGATGAGGCTATTCAACTGCTTGAACTAGCACAAGTTGGGCGAACCCTCTTTAGTGCCGATGAATGGCGTAGACCTCCTCTCAGCGGGCTTGTATCGGCCAGTACACAAGCTAGTGTCTCTGAAGGCCCTGCCCTTTCCATGTCTCATCTCCAGCATAATTTACCTGCCTCGACCACACGGCTCATTGGGCGAGAATGGGCTGTCGAGCGACTCCTAAAACAGCTTAAGCGCGACGATGTGCGTCTCATGACGCTCTTTGGTGCGGGAGGGTGTGGCAAAACACGCCTCGCTTTACAGGTGGCGAGGGAACTGGTCAGTGAGTATGCCCATGGTGTATGCTTTGTGGCTCTGGCTGGTGTGAGTACTGCCTCTTTGGTGCCAATGAGTATCATCCAAGCGTTACATTTGAAACCCACACCTGGTTTACCGCCAATCCAAAGCCTTGTCTCGTATTTGCGAAATAAACAACTGCTGCTCGTGTTGGATAATTTTGAGCATGTGGAAAAGGCAGCGACTGTCGTGGATGAACTGCTCACGGCGGCTCCTGGTCTCAATGTACTGGTGACGAGCCGTATGGTGCTCCACTTGTATGGTGAATATGAGTTTAGCACACCGCCTCTGGATGTGCCCGACCCTGTTATCGCGTGTGAGCCAACTGTGCTTGCGCACTTTAGTGCGGTACAGCTTTTTGTTGAACGTGCTCAGGCTGTGCAGCCTGACTTTGCTTTGACCTCCGAAAACGGAGTATACGTTGCACAGATTTGTGCTAAAGTTGATGGTTTACCACTGGCATTAGAACTGGCGGCGGCACGCGTGAAGGCTTTTACGCCTGCTTTGCTGTTGGAGCGGCTAGCAAAGGCGCGACTTCCCATGCTAATCGGGGGTGCCCGAAATGTACACAACAGACACCAAACGCTGCGCAATACCATCACGTGGAGTTACAATTTGCTCTCCCCGGAGCAACAAATTTGGTTTCCACGCCTGGGAGTGTTTAAAGATGGTTGGTCGCTCGAAGCAGCAGAAGCAATGAGATTGGCTTTAACCACAGACCAGGAGATCGCAACTCATTCCAGTTTCGTACAAGACATGTTAGAGCAGTTAGTAGACCACAGCTTGCTAGTACGTTTGCAGGTTTCACATCAGCAGCAACGCTTTACCATGCTGGAAACGTTACGTGAATATGCTCTGGAGCAGTTAGATACACGGGCAGAGTTTGAGCGATTGCGCAACTGGCATGCATGCTATTATTTAGGAGTGGCGGAAGCTGCCGAGATAGGTTTGAGAGGGCCACAGCAACTTATGTGGCTAGCGAGGCTCATGGCAGATCACAATAATTTCCGCGCCGCTTTAGAATGGTTACTACAACAAGCACAAACTGGAAAGCTGATAACGCCTTTCTTTGTTGAGCAGGAACTGATTGAACAGAGCGAGAAACGTGCGGAAATGAGAACATCGTCGGCGCAGCCTAGACTGCTTGCCGTTGAACTCTGCCTGCGTTTGGCCGCGGCTTTGAGACCGTACTGGGAATGGCAAGGCTACCTATCTGAAGGGCGTCTCTGGCTGGGTGCTGTGTTAGAGGTGCCGCTTGCTGAAGGGGCAGGAGAGACGGTGCTTGGGGCACGAGCCAAAGCATTGAGTGAGGCTGCGCGTTTGATCGTCTTGCAAAATGATCAGGAGCGAGCGGTAGCATTGGCTGAAGAAAGCCTCGCCCTCTGGCGACAATTGCATAACCCTGCCGGATTAGCAACTGCACTCCTTCATCGGGGATGGGCTGCTTACGCAATGAAAGAGTATGCAGTTGCAAAGACTCTGTACTTGGAAGGTATGGAACACCTTTCTGCCACCAATGAGATTTGGTTGCGCGCCCAATTGCTCTTTAACCTGGGGGCAGTGGCAGGGTTCACGGCTGACTTTGAGCAAATGCGCTTATGGTATGCACAAAGCATAGAGCTGTTTGAGCAGGTTGGTGATCGAACTGCGGTTGCTGATGCGTTAAAGGATCAGGGTGGGATGTTGATTCTGGAAAGCAATTACACGGAAGCAATCGCCTACCTCTTGAAGAGCTTGAAGTTGTGCTATGAACTAGACCATAAACAATATATGGCGACGGGCATGGGGATGTTAAGCTTTGCCGTTGGCCTAAGGGAGTTGCCGCAGCCAGCCTTGGCAAGCCTCCACTCAGCCCAACTGCAAGGTGCCGCGGAGACTATGATGGACGCGATCGGTTTGACACCCTGGACGAAAAGCCATCCGCTGGCACTAATGGCGCGACTGCAAATTCGTTCGCGGGTTGATGAGCACGACTGGGAGACAGCCTTGTCCGCAGGTCGTGTACTCTCAGTCGTGCAAGCCATTGAGCTGGCGCATCGGCTGGAAGAAGATATATCTTCCTAATGAGCCGCATTCTCAACGCGGTGCAGAAAGTCACGCATCACTTCCATATAACGCTCCATCTCTTCGACATGAGCCATATGCGAACTGTGCTCGAAGAGAACCCACTCTGAGCCAGCGATCTCTTTATGCATCGTTTCGTTGATTAGCGGCGTTGACTCATCATAGAAGCCAGACGTAATCAGCGTAGGAACCTTGATCTCGTGAAGACGCTTGGTGCGATCCCAATCTTTAATGACACCTACGACATGAAACTCACTGGGGCCGTTCATGGTGAAGTACACCTGTTGACCCATGTTGTCGAATGCGCGTGCTACCTGCGGCGGCATCGGAACAATGCGAATCACATGTCGCTCGTAAAATACCATCATTGCGGCCTGGTATTCGAGATCGTCGGTTGTTCCAGCCGCTTCGTGGCGTAGCAAGGTGCTCTGCACCTCTTCCGGTAGCTCATCGCGTAAACGATTCGCCTCGGCGATCCATGTTGGCATACTTGACGATGTACTGGCAAGTGTCAGACTCACCATGCCTTGCGGCTGTGTGAGGGCATACTCTATTGCCAGTATGCCACCCCAAGACTGACCCCAAAGATGGATTTTGTCGAGACCTAGTGCCGTGCGTACTATTGCTAGCTCATCAACGAAACGTTGAATCGTCCACATCGCGGGATTGTCGGGTCGGTCGGAGCGACCACAGCCTAATTGGTCATACAGAATGACGCGCCGTGTGTCGGTAGCTAATTGTGTGATGTCTTCAATATAATCGCTGGGCACACCAGGTCCACCATGCAAGGCTAACACAGGCGTTTGCTCCTGCACGCCAGCACCGCCACCAACGCTCCTATACCATACCTTATACTCGCCGACAGGAATAAACCCTTCTTGATCGCGCATGCTCATGTTTGCTCCTTATTTATTCATCCGAAAATAACAGCATCCCTACTGGGTCGTTTACTGCTTGACTTGCCTACGTTAATAGCATACCATTTGTATATCTATTTTGTTTTGCTCGCTTGATAAGCAGAACAGAACTGTATCATCATCGTTCCTCTGTAGACGAAGGAGTTATCCATGTCGGCTGATACCACTACATCCTCTGAAAGACAAACAGCCCTTCGCCCCAACAGTGTTGGCTTGCCAGGAGTGCTATTTCAATCGGTCACAACTATGGCACCCGCATCGGCGGTGTCCTTTAGTCTGGTGGCTGCACTCCCTTACGCGGGCGCATCGCTCCCGCTCGCAGTCTTTATCGCCCTCATCGTGTGTGCCTTTATTGCCCTCAACATTGGCGAATTGGCGAAACACCTGCCCTCCGCTGGCGGGTATTTCACTTATGTCAGTCGTTCGCTCGGTGTGCAAGCGGGTTGGATGGTCGGATGGTTATTCGATCTCGCCTATCTGATGATTGTGCCGCTGACGCTGCTCGTGCTAGGGCCAACCATGGATAGCTTCATGAATAGCACCTTCCATCTTTCGTTTGGTGCCAACGGCTGGATAGTATGGGTACTCGTCTTCACCGTCATCGTTTTTGTGCTCACCTATGTTGGCATTAAAGTCTCGGCAGATGTGGGCGTGATCCTTGGTCTGATTGAGATCACTATCTTCGTGATCCTTTCTATCTGGCTGATTGTAACGGCTGGCAGCAATAACACAGCGGCTGTCTTTACACCCGCGTTTAGTAAACAGCCGGGCCTGGGTGGATGGCAAGGTATCCTCTTTGGCATGACCTTCGTCTTCCTCGCATTTGCTGGCTTCGAGTCGGCAGTCCCTCTGGCCGAAGAGACGCAGAATCCTCGTCGCACTGTGCCAAGAGCAGTGCTGCTGGCTACCGTGATTATTGGCATATTCTACGTGTTCTGCTCCTATGCCGGTATTGTGAATTGGGGCATTGGCAAGATGGCGAGCTATGCGGCTGACCCGAATCCTTGGGGAACGTTGGCAACACGTGCTTGGGGGCCACTAAACTTCATCGTGATTCTCGCCATTCTCAATAGTGCCTTGGCGAACGCCAACGGTGGTGTCAATGCGGCAGCCCGCGTGCTGTACGCGATGGGGCGTATTGGCACACTGCCGTCTGCGCTTGCCCATACTAATCGTTTCCGTGTACCCGATGTCGCGATCATCGTGACGATGGTTGTTGCGGTTATTGCTACGTTAGTACCGGGATTACTGTATGGAACGACCAGTGCCTTTGCTTTCATAGGAACGATCATCACCATACCGATCATTCTGGTGTATATTGCAACCTGCATTTCTGTGCCTTTTTACTATCGGCGCGAACAGCCAGCAGAATTCTCCGTCTTGCGTCATATCATTCTGCCGATTATTCCCGTAATTGTGCTGTTGGCGGTGATCTATTCGCAGGTCGTGCCGCTGCTGGTGCCTCCTTATCCAGCGGCACCAATCAGTTATGCCGTACCAATTGTGGCTGTCTGGTTTGTTGTGGGGCTGGTCATTGTGGCGATTTTGAATGCAAGGACGCCTGAAGCACTGGCGAAGAGCAGCCAGATCTATGCTGAAACAGAAGAATTGTAGTAGTGGCCGTGTAAAAGGATAGAAAGGACAGTGAGCTATGACTGAGAGCGCAAAAACAGGGCGCACCATCCATGTCCATCGCGATCAGTTTCATCTGAGTTGGGATAACAGCATTGCCCCTATTGCAAGCATACAATCCGGTGAAGTGGTCGAGTTTGATCTGCTGGATGCCGCAGGTGGGCAAATTGTGCCAGAAAGCACCATCGAGGCTATTCATACCCTTGATTTTGCGCGTGTCGATCAGGTGAATGGTCCCATCTATGTAGAGGGGGCGAAACCTGGCGATACGCTGCAAGTTGATTTTCTTGACCTGCAACCCGCGCATTGGGGTTGGACCGCCATCATTCCAGGCTTTGGCCTGCTGGCGGACGAATTTACCGAGGCGGCACTCAAGATTTGGCACTTAGAAGGGGGAGCCGAAGGCTGGGCTGAGTTCGCACCTGGTATCCGCATTCCCTTAGCTCCGTTTTGTGGCGAGATTGGACTTGCTCCCGCTGCCTCTGGTGCGCTCTCGACAATTCCTCCCTATCATCACGGTGGCAACATGGATACCAAACACCTGACAAAGGGGGCACGACTCTTTTTGCCGGTGCAAGTGCCGGGGGCACTATATTCTATGGGGGATGGACATGCGGCTCAAGGTGATGGCGAGGTGTGTGGCACCGCCATTGAGACGCCTATGCGTGCAACAGTACGCCTGACGGTGCGTGCTGATCTGCACGTGCAAGAGCCCCAATTTCTCACCGGTGGTCCATTGACACCTCGTACCAATACTGGTCCATACTATGCAACCGACGGTATCGGGCCAGACATGGTTGAGGCGACACGTAGCGCGGTCCGCCATATGATCGAGCATATACAGCGCACCTACGGCCTTTCACGTCCTGATGCCTATATGCTATGTAGCGTCGCCGTCGACCTCAAGCTTAGCGAGGTGGTTGACATGCCCCATTGGTTAGTGAGCGCGTTCCTGCCACAAAGCATCTTCACCGTATAGGTTGAGTGCTCGATTTCATATAGGCAGAGCGCGTGGTATGTGATGCATACCGCGCTCTGGCTTGCTTTTGACGCTGGGGAAAGGTCATACAGCTACGCTATTTATCTTCATTTAGGTATAGTATGTGCTCTAATCCTCGTTCAGACGCAATGTTTGGCTGAGTGATGGTTGTGAGACAACGCGTACCATCATCCATAAAGCCAAGCCGAAGACGAGCACAAGCGTAACAAGGGCAAGTGGCAATGATGGCGGTATGACAACAGGGGTCGGAACCGCTGATTGTGCAGCATAAAACTGCCCTGTACTCAAATCCACATTCAGGTCAGTAAAGGTAAGGGCTGGTACCACTGTTAAGGAGAGCAGAAGCCCTAACAACCCTCCTAGTAGTAAGCCGCTGACGTAAATGATGGCCTGTTCCCAGGTGAGCACACTCGCGATCTGACGAGGTGTCGTGCCTAGTGCGCGTAGTACGGCGAAGTTGGTTAAGCGCATGCGCGCACTCAGCCAGGAAGCGATCATGTCGCCTATGAAGGCCAGGACGAGTACAGTTACGACGCCAATGCTAAGAATGCTAGAAAGAATAAGATAGAGAGGGTCTGTCGCGAGTGCGCTCAATAATGCCGCACGATCAGAAATGCTATCAAGTGCAAGCGTGGCTTGATTGAGTGCGGTACGAATATTTGCGAGCGAAGTTGCGTCTTGCTTTGTACGCAGCCAGACGGTATTAATGCCAGGAGGCGTCGGCGGTCCTAACAGGGTTTTTGCATGTTTGGCGTCAAGCGTATATATGGCAGTGAAGCTTTGATAGTCGAAGAGCATACTGCCAAATTGGAGGAAGCCTGTACCTGTTCCCGTTGTGGGTGTGAAGCGATCATTGACGGTTGGAACGTGTGGTATCGTGCCAACAATGGTAAATTGCAGCGTGCTCAGTGCGGTGTTAGCAAGCTTCACGCGGAAGCTTGAGCCGATGCGTAGGAGGAGTGCCTTCATTGCCGTTGTATCGATAATCGTAGGCACACTATCATTGGGCACGGCGGTGGAGCGTAGCATGACCAACTGTGATAATAGCGTTTTGCCAGTCTGAGCTGCCTCTGCCGAGGGCCAGATAACGGCGTTGCCAAAACTGCTGGCGTCGATGGCACGCATCTGCATCGTAATATTGGCTTTTCCTCCTTGCCCTTGTCCAACATAACCTGCACTGGCCGCAAGCACACCGGGGATGCTCTGATATTTATGGATGGTCTGAGTAAGGGGTAATGAATTCGTGGTGGCATAGGGCAGGCCCCCACTAAAATCTGCCCCGATTTGATAGATGGCGATATCCTGCATATGCTGTGCCTCGGTCGCTGTATAGACAAGCGAAAAGAGGGTAAAGGAGATAGCGATAGCCAGCAGCATGGTCATCCGTAGTGGTTGCCGTGGTGTGCGTGCTATTTGTGCCAGGGCGAGCAGCGAGACCGCCCCCGCTCCACGTGCGGCCATGTACGCTCCTAGTCGTATGAGGAGTGGGAAGATGCGTAGAAACAGGAACAAGATTCCGATCATCAAGAAGAAGGGAGCAATGATTGATAAGGGTGTGGCAATGAGTGTTTTCGCATCCCCTTCTAATACGCTACTAATGGTGGTCAGATAGAGCGAGATGGCATAGCCGACGAAGGCGATGATGCCCGCGATGACATCAAGGTTGAGGCGTTGCCAGAGGGGACGCTTGGAACTGCGTGCGCTATCGCGTCGCAGCGAAAGCACATCCACTCGTGCCGCGAAGAAAAGCGAGATACCCATGGTGAGCATTGCCACCAGCATAATGGTAACAGCGTACCAGATGATATCTTGCAGTGCTTGTGGTAACTGGCTAGTAATGATGTTGGTAGCATTTTGTTCGGCGGCAGGCAGCAGACGGTGGGCAAATTGGAGTGTTAACCAAATGGCAAGGGGTAAGCCAATCACAATAGAAAAGACAGCTAGTGTGCCGTACTGTAAGAGCAACGCACCAAATACCTGGCTACTACTTGCGCCCCTGCTGCGAATAACGGCGATAGTATCGGCCTGACGGTCAATGAGCAGGCTAGTCATCAAACTCACAAAGAAAAGGATGAGTGCTATGACCTGTAGGGCCAACACAAGTACTGGGATATTTGTTACCGCGACGCGGCTTTGAAACCGTTCCAGGCTGCTAGGGCTGTTTGGCGCACTAAACACATCACCACGCAGGTCTGCACGGTTGAGGTAGGGAAAGGTCAGTGGTGCGCTATCATTCGTACTCGTGTTCGCCAAATCACCATAAGAAGCAACGAACTGGTTTTGGAGCGTTGCGAGTTGGAAGATGAGTGTGTCAAGCTGTTTGGCGGCTACATGAGCCGTATCGAGCCGATAGAACCATTGCAGGGTGTAGCCAACGGATGTAGAAATGATGGCGTCGCGATGATGTTGCGAACTCAGGGAATCAAAAACCTTAGTTAACGCATTGTCAGGCATCAGTAGGGTGTAGAAATTTTCTGTCGTCTTGCCGCCACTGACCACAAAAGAGCTTGCCTGAAAATTCTCGCCATGCCAATAGGCCGAGTTTGCGGGATCAATCGAGAAGAGGCCAACGATGTGGGCCTTTATCAGCTGGGTATGTATGGTTGGCAGTGGTTGGTTGCCGTTAAAGGACGGCTGGGGCTGGTCCAGCAAATAGTTGAGTGCTAATGGCAGCGTAGAGCCTAGCTTTAATCCTAGACGTTTTGCGGTGTCGGGAGTGAGCATGATTTCGACATCAGTGTTTGGAGACGTTGTGACTTGAGCAATCCGTCCTTGCAGGTGATTGAGGTGTTGAGCCGCCTGTTGTAAGGAAGTGCTATCGACGGTAATGTTGGTATGGGCCTTTGCAGGTGCAAGGGAAAAATCATTCACTTGGATTAAAAACTGCGTGGGTTGTAATTGTGAACCAGTACTCTGGCGAAACACCGTTCTGAATTGAGTGGATACTTCGCTCACAACGCGCGAGGAGATACCGAGTGTACGCGAATTAATGGCAACTTCCGCGCTGGTGGGGGTTGAAAGCAGGGTGCTACGCAGACCAGCGGTCGTCATCACATCAGAAAAGAGTGGAATAGCGCAGATCACGATAACAGCGGCAATCATACCAAGCGTGGTAATACACAGGAGAAACCATGTGCGGCGCAAACGCCAGAGGGCAAGCGTTGTTACTGATGCTAAAGGAAAACTATTTTCATGACGGCGTTGTGGTGTTGGCATGGAAGTAGACATGGTATGATAAGCATTCCTTGAATTTCTCATATATCCTGAACAATCTTTGCGTATCTTTTTACTTGACATACGGGTATGAGTACGCTATAATACCCGTATGAAACAAACCAATAAGAACCCACGATTTACTGCCTATCTTCCGCAAGAGGTGCTTGAGGCACTTCGTAAAGAAGCAGCAAAGAACCGCCGTTCCATGAACAATCAGGTGGTTGTGTGTCTTGAGCAGTGTTTAGGATTGACCAAGAAGGACAAGTAAGATGCAGTTGGTAGAGCAGCATGTGATGAGCAAGAATGATGCACGCTATGAAATCATCGATCGTGCTGCTTATGCCTCCAAGAACCTGTACAACGCTGCCAACTACCTTGTGCGTCAAGCCTTCATCTTTCAACATCGCTATATAGGGTACAATAGCGTCAACGCTTTGATGAAAAAGCATGAAGCCTATCAAGCCTTGCCTCGTAAAGTCTCTCAGCAAGTGCTGAAATTGCTTGATAAGAACTGGCAATCTTTCTTTGCCGCTCTCAAACAGTGGGGTATCGCACCTGAGAAGTTTCTCGGGCGTCCTCAGTTGCCCAAGTACAAGAACAAGGAGAAGGGGCGTAACATCCTTGTCTACACCGATCAAGCCTTGAGCAAGGTAGGACTCAGAAACGGCTTGATACAACCCTCGCAACTTGGCATTGAGATACCCACAAAGCAGACAAATGTCGATCAAGTACGCATTGTTCCAAGGTCTACCCACTACGTCGTAGAAGTCATTTATAAGCAAGAGCCTGTACAGGCAAGCGTAGATGCATCTCTCATCGTGGGGATTGACTTGGGGCTGGATAACCTGGCAACCCTGACCAGTAACAAACCTGGATTTATCCCACGGCTCATCAATGGGAAACCCCTCAAGAGTATCAATCAGGGCTACAACAAGCGTCGTGCTGAATTGCAAAGCCACCTCAAAAACCGCTTTACCTCGCGCCAACTTGAGCGTCTTACCGACAAGCGCAATCGTCGGGTGAAGCATCTCTTGCATGTGGCTTCTCGTACGGTGATTGAGCTCTTGGTTGCGGAAGGGATAGGAACGCTCGTGATCGGACATAATCCTGACTGGAAGCAAGAGATTCACCTCGGCAAGCGCAACAATCAGAACTTCGTACAGATACCCCATGCACGTTTCATCGACATGCTCACCTACAAGGCCGCTCTGGTGGGAATACAGGTCATGATCACCGAGGAAAGCTATACCTCCAAGTGTAGTTTCCTCGACAATGAACCGATAAGCCGACACGATGCCTATCGGGGCAAGCGTCTCAAGCGCGGCTTGTTTCGTAGTGCATCGGGCAAGTGTTTCCATGCTGATGTCAATGGCTCCTATAATATCATCCGAAAAGTATTCCCTGACGCCTTTGGGCAAGGGGATAGGGGATGTTTTGTAGTACATCCCATGCATCTCGTAAGAGGTGCATAAAGCTGAGCCGCTAGAATAATCTAGTTTCTCGGAACTATCGTAGGATATGCTATAACCAAAGCGAATGCAAGACCTGGGCCAGGGTTTTGCGTAATTTGCTACTTTCGTGTGTATGCGTCTTTCGCGCACGCTATTGCACAAAATAGACAGAATACTTTGTGCCTATCTGCACGAAATGGGCAAGCTGTTGCGCGATCAGTCATGTTCTTACAAAAACTGGGCCATTGACATAAACAAAATACACATTGACAAGGTCTTATCTGGCATGGTACTGTTGTGAAGAAGCAACCAGTACTGTTGTAAAGAAGCAACCAGTAAACTGCTGTGATAATTGAGCAACTATCGACGTATTCTTGATGGGAGTATAAACCCTTCTTGCAGGAGAGTGGGTTTGACTACGGTCATATTATCAAGGAAGATAATCAGCAGCTATACTTAGAGGTATAGTGCTAATGGCTCTCGCTCCCAAGCGTTTTGTTTAGTAGCCCAAAGGAGCGCATAACGTATGCAGTATTTCTCCACGTTCCAGTGGACACGGAGCCTACCAACGCGGTTGGCTTTGATGATCCTAGCTCTTCTCGTTCTCGGTCCATTGGCTGCATGTGGCGGCTCAAGTACCTCCTCTGGTGGTACGAGTGGTGGAAGCAGCGGCCCCGTAAATCTGACTTTCTGGTCCTGGGTTCCCGGCATCGATAAGTCAGTTGCTGAGTGGAACAGCAGCCACCCCAACATCCACGTCAAAGTTGTCAACGTAGGCTCCGGCCCCGCTGAATACACGAAATTGTATACAGCAATCAAGGCTAATAACGAGCCAGACCTTGGCCAAGTTGAATACCAACTTCTGCCAACCTTCGAGACCACAGGCGGTCTGCTCGATATGGCAAAATATGGCGCGAGTGCGGTGAAGGATCAATTTGTGCCTTGGACCTGGAGTCAAGTCACTATCGGCGATGCAGTCTATGCCATCCCGGAAGATACTGGTCCAATCGCGATGTACTACCGCGCAGATATCTTCAAGAAGTATAATCTGCCCATACCCACCACCTGGGCGCAGTACGCCGATGACGCTGTAAAACTGCACGCCGCAGACCCCAACGAATACATCACAGACTTCCCACCGAAAGAGCCGGGCTGGTTCACGAGCTTAATGTGGCAGGCAGGTGGACACCTGTTCACCGTGAACGGTCAATCTTGGAACGTCAGCATCAACAACTCCGCCTCTCAACAAGTTGCTGCCTATTGGCAAACCATGCTTGACAAGAAACTGGTCAAGACCGACCCAGACTTCTCAAATGCTTGGTATCATAACTTGCAAACTGGTACTGTTGCTACCTGGATATCCGCGGTCTGGGGCGCTTCCACCATCTCGACCAATGCTCCACAGGCTTCTGGCAAGTGGGCAGTTGCTCCCACCCCACAGTGGCAGGCGGGTCAAACCGCGAATGGTAACTGGGGTGGCTCAACGACTGTCATGTTCAAGAGCACACAGCACCCGCAAGAGGCAACTCAGTTCGCCATCTGGCTCAATACCAATCAGCAGAGTGTTGACGAGATGATTAAGGGTGCCTCCATTTATCCTGCTGCTGTATCTTCATTGACCGACCCCTTGTTGAATACTCCTCAGCCATACTATAACAATCAGGTCATCGGTCAGTTATTCAAAACGGCCTCTTCACAGGTAAATGTCAATTTCCAGTGGGGACCAACCATCGACCAGGTGTATAGTGACATGGGTGACAATTTCTCGAATGTGGTGAACGGGAAAGGGACTCTGAGCGATGCTCTGGGTACGGTGCAGCAAAGTACCATCACCTTTATGAAAAAGCAGGGCTTCAGTGTTAGCTCCTGACAAGCTTAAGCTTGCAAACACTGCATTGAGAACTGCTTTTCAGTTCAAAGCAACGTAATACACCCAGGAAGGGCGAGCATCTCCTTCGTGAAGAGGTAGGTGCTCGTCTGTCCGTCCAAAATTTTCATGCTGAACGTAAACAGGGACTCCTTCAGGTATCCAGTGAAGGACCTGAAAGGGCTCCCGTATCGAGAGAGGAGAATGCGCGTATGGCAGTTGGAACCTCGCGCGTGGCGGCAACATCGCTGGCCCCCAAGACTTCATGGGCATTTCGACGTCGGGCAATGACGCCTTATCTGTTCATCTTACCCTTTGGGATTTTGTTCTTGCTTTTCTTCTTAGTTCCCATCTTTTATGCGGTCTACCAAAGCCTCTTTCGTTCGCAACGCAGTGGCTTGGGCTTAGGTGCCGCGACGATTAGTTTCAATGGCATCGGGAACTATAGCGATGTCTTTCGTGACCCGAATTTCTTTAGTGGCGTGGGCCGTGTGCTGCTGTATGGTATTGTCCAGGTTCCGGTCATGCTCATCTTAGCCCTTGTGCTGGCTCTCTTATTGGATTCGACGGTGGTGCGCGGCAAAGCCTTCTTCCGCCTTGCCTTCTTTGTTCCTTATGCCATTCCCGGCATCATCGCTGCTCTGCTGTGGGGCTACTTCTATGATCCGCAACTCGGTCCCATCGTCAAAACGGTGCAATCAACGGGTTTGCCCGGACCAGACTTCCTGGGCCCTGGCAGTGTGTTGTGGTCTATCGCGAATATCGCGACCTGGGCCTGGACCGGCTATAACATGCTGATTATCTTTGCCGCCTTGCAAGCTATTCCCGCTGAGATTTACGAGTCGGCTCGACTGGATGGCTGTTCAGGCATTCGCGTTGCCTGGTACATTAAAATCCCGCTTGTCGCACCTGCCCTCGTGCTCACCTGTGTCTTCTCGATCATCGGTACCTTACAACTCTTCAATGAACCGTCGGTGTTGACCGCGATCTCCAACAACATTTCCACGTCTTATACCCCTGTGCTTTACGCCTACTACACCGCCTTTGGCAACAACAACTACTTTTATGCTGCCGCTATGTCGGTAGTGCTCGCCCTGGTCACATTTGTCTTCTCCTTTGGCTTCTTACGTGTGACACAACGACAGGCAGGAGTATAACCACTATGAGTCAACAAACCGCTTCCGTTCCGATATCGACCGCCCGTGAAGTCACTAGCACGAAAAGTGGACGTATGAATTTTCGGGCGACGGGCAGTAGTATCGGGACGATGACCTTTCTTCTCATCATTGCTTTCTATTTCTTGGTGCCTTTTTACTGGCTGATTATCGCCTCGACGAAGAACGCGGGCGATCTGTTCGGCACCTTTGGGCTATGGTTCGCGCCAAACTTCAGTCTGTGGGACAATCTGCAACGATTGTTCACCTATAATGATGGCATCTATGTCACGTGGTTACTCAATACCTTGCTCTACGCAGGCGTTGGCTCCATTCTCGGCACTTTTATTGCGGCAATGGCGGGCTATGCCATGGCAAAGTTTATCTTCCGTGGCCGCAACTTCATCTTCTCGACGGTCTTGGGAGCTATCCTGGTGCCTACAACGGCTCTGGCTCTGCCTCTGTACCTGTTGATGAGCAATTGGAACCTCACGAATACCTACTGGTCGGTGCTCTTACCGAGTATCGTCAGTCCCTTCGGTGTCTATCTGGCACGCATCTATGCTTCGGCATCGGTGCCAGATGAGCTGTTGGAGGCGGCACGCATTGATGGCGCGGGCGAGTTCCGCACCTTTGCTACCATTGCCATGCGGCTGATGGTACCTGCGCTGGTGACGATTCTGCTCTTCCAGTTTGTGGCCATCTGGAACAATTACTTCCTGCCACTGGTCATGCTCAGTGATGAGAAACTCTTTCCCGTGACGGTTGGCCTCCAGACCTGGAATGTGACGACAGGCGGAGCCAATAAGTTTCTCTATACCCTCATTATCACTGGCGCACTGATCTCCTCGTTGCCGTTGCTGGCTGGCTGTGTGCTGCTGCAACGCTTCTGGCGTGGGGGTCTCGGTGCAGGTGGCGTCAAAGGATAACATCATCATCAGGAAAGAGGAGGACTGTGCAGTTGAGCAATGCTCAGCTGTACAGTCCCCTCTTTTTTGAATTTTGCCTTGCTTTTCAGCTATAACTATGGTACGCTTCCTATGTAACATGCATTATATGGAGGTATCCACATGGCAATCCTATACTCCTCCGCTGTTTTCGCGAACAGCTAAAGCTGAGTATACCTGGTCTAACTACATACGCTTCTCATCGCAAGAATAGAGTGCGTCCACTGGTTTCGCACGTCTGTTTTGTGTTGCCATAAAGCTTAATTACTGGTTGGCTACCGTTTTAAGAAGCGTTTACCCCTACTGCTTTTCTCATTGCAGTTGCATCTCCAGGTAATGGCTCAGTCCCTCTGGTTTTTTCTTCCGTGTTATACGCTGCCTTAAATGGCTGGACCTTGACGCCTTGCAGCGAAAGGAACCATACCTCTATGCGTGTGCAACTAAAACGCTATGGCAACTTGCTGGTCACATACCTCAAGCCCCAATGGAAAAGCGTTGTCTTACTGGCTGTGCTGCTGCTGGCAAGCATCGCCCTGCAATTGCTCAATCCGCAAGTGATTCGTTACTTTATCGATACGACGCAGACAGGTGGGCCAGCGCAAACGCTGCTGTTCGCCGCCCTGCTTTTCATTGCTATTGCGCTGGTACAGCGTAGCATTGCCTTTTGTTTGACCTATGTAGCCGAAAATGTTGGCTGGACCGCGACCAACGCACTGCGCGCTGATCTAGCACTTCACTGTCTCTTGCTGGATATGTCCTTCCATAAGAAGTTTACGCCGGGCGAATTGATCGAACGGATTGATGGAGATGTGAACGCACTTGCCAACTTCTTCTCGCAATTTACCCTGCAGGTGCTGGGAAACTTCCTGCTCATCATTGGTATTCTGCTGCTACTCTTTCGTGTGGATTGGCGTGTCGGAGCGGGACTCACGGCCTATAGCGTGGTCACGTTGCTCGCCTTGGCCTTGTTACAACGCATCGCAGTTGCGAAATGGGCCATTGAGCGGCAGGCTGATGCTGAACATTACGGTTTTCTGGAAGAGCACATTTCAGGCACCGAAGATATTCGCGCTGTTGGAGCAGAGGCGTATGTGACGCATCGCCTGTATGCGTTGATGCGCCGTATGCTCGAAACACATCGTACGGCACGCCTGCTGAGCAACCTGACCTATATTAGCACCAAATTTCTGTTTGTGCTTGGCTATACCATCGGGCTTGGTCTGGGTATATACCTCTATAGCCAGCACGAGGCCACGATTGGGACCGCTTACTTGATTGTATACTACATCGGCATGTTAGCGGTGCCGCTCGAAAACATCCAGCAGCAGGTGACGGACTTGCAAGAGGCGACCGCCAGTATTGAGCGTGTCGAGGAACTGCTGCTGCTACGACCAGAGGTGCAGGAGAAGGTAAGTACTACTCTGCTCACTGCTGAGGCTACGCTGAGCCATCAAGCTTTGCACGTTCATCAGATGTCAGCGGAGTTTCAGAATGTCTCTTTCGGCTATGATCAGCAGCAGCTGGTGCTACACGATGTTTCGTTTCATTTACCAGCTGGAAGGGTGCTCGGCATATTGGGCCGAACGGGGAGCGGCAAAACCACCTTGGCCCGGCTGCTCTTCCGTCTCTATGATCCTGCCGCTGGCACGGTCCGTTTGCAAGGCGTGGATATTCGCGACGTTGCCATAGCTGATCTGCGTACACATGTGGGGATGGTGACGCAAGATGTGCAGCTCTTCCAAGCAAGTGTGCGCGATAATCTTACCTTTTTTCAGCAGGACAGCAATGATGTGCGCATAGAAGAGGTGCTGCGAGAGCTTGGCATGTGGGAGTGGATACAATCCCTTGCCGCTGGCCTTGATACGGAACTGGCGGCAGGTGGACAAGGTCTGTCAGCGGGCGAGGCACAACTGCTCGCCTTCGCGCGTGTCTTCCTGAAAAATCCTGAACTGGTAATACTGGATGAAGCCTCTTCGCGCCTTGATCCGGCCACTGAAAATCTGTTGGAACACGCTGTAGATCGTTTGCTAGAGCGACGAAGCGGCATCATTATTGCACACCGCCTCAAAACGGTGCTGCGTGCCGACGATATTTTGGTGCTAGAAGATGGGCGTATTGTGGAATATGGTGTGCGAGAAGCCTTGATGAAGAATCCAGCGTCACGTTTCTCTCGCCTGCTGCAAACTGGCTTAGAGGAGGTGTTGGTATGAGTACTAGCGCACAAAAGCAGAGCCGTCGCTTGAAGACGTGGCCCTTTAACTGGCAACTCATCACCTATCGTCCCTGGCCTTATGCCATCTTTTGCCTGTTCCACATCTTGTTTTTTGTGCTACAGGTGATTCCCGGACTGATCGAGAAGTCCATCTTTGATAGTATTACGGGTGCTGCGCCAGCGACGCTGAGCATCTGGTCGCTCATTGCGCTCTACGCCTCGGTGGAATTGGGGCGACAAGCGACCTCGTTTGGCGAGATCTGGGGTGATGTCACCTTTCGCTATACCACGGGTGCGCTGCTGCGGCGCAATCTCTTTGCCAGTATCCTGCGTCGTCCCGGGGCGAAGGCACTCCCCATCTCGTCGGGTGATGCGATCAGCCGGTTTCGCGACGATGTGAATGAAACGTCAGACTTTCCCCTGTGGGTGCCAGACATGGTGGGGCAAACTACGGCATCTCTTATCGCCATTGTGATTATGGCACGCATCAACCTGACTATTACGCTAGTGATCTTCCTGCCTCTACTCGCGGCTATTCTCGCAACCCGTTTAGCGTGGGGGCGCATTCATCGCTATCGGCACGCGAGCAGGACGGCGACAGGGGCGGTCACGGGTTTTCTGGGTGAGGTCTTTGGGGCGGCACAGGCGGTGAAGATTGCCAATGCAGAGCGGGACGTGATCGGGCAGTTTCGCAGACTGAACGATACGCGCCGCAAGCTGATGCTGAAGGATCGCCTGTTTAGCGAATTGCTCCATTCGATCTCCGATAACGCGGTCACGTTCGGCATTGGCGTCACGCTTTTGCTGGCGGGTCAGGCGATGGCGAACAAGACCTTTACGATAGGCGATTTTGCGCTATTCATCTACTACCTGTGGTTCACGACGCAATTGCCCGCTCAGTGGGGCATGTTTATCGGTGACTACAAGCAGCAAGAGGTGTCGATTGAGCGCATGAGCGATCTGATTACTGATGAGCCGCTACAGGTACTTGTCGAGCATGGTCCGGTGTATGAACGCGGCACGCTACCGATGCTTGTGCAGAGTAACAAAGCGGCTGCACAGCCGCTTGAGACGCTGACAGTACGTGGATTAGGCTTTCATTATCCTGGCACAAGTGCTGGTATTGTGGATATTCATCTCCACCTCAAACGAGGCTCGTTTACCGTGATTACTGGGCGTATTGGCTCCGGTAAGACAACACTTTTGCGGGTGTTGCTTGGCTTGTTACCAAGGGACGGCGGGGAGATTCGTTGGAATGGGGAGCAAGTCAACGAACCATCCCTGTTTTTCAAGCCGCCCTTGAGTGCCTATACCGCACAGGTGCCACGTCTCTTTAGCGATACGCTGCGCAACAATATTCTGCTGGGGATGCCTGCAGGCGAGGCCGAACTGCAAGAGGCAATTGCTATGGCGGTGATGGAAGCGGACTTGGAGGCTATGCCTGTTGGGTTGGAGACAGTTGTTGGCCCACGGGGAATACGGCTTTCAGGAGGGCAGGTGCAGCGAGCTGCTGCCGCACGGATGTTTGTGCGCAACCCTGAGCTATTCGTGTTCGATGACCTCTCAAGTGCGCTTGATGTTGAGACCGAGCAACTGCTATGGCAACGCTTGTTTGAACGGCGGCAGGAACGAAAAGGAGCGCAAGGGCAGGAGCGAGGACTAGCGACGTGCTTAGTGGTTTCGCATCGTCATGCCGCCTTGCGACGTGCCGACGCGATCATTGTGCTTAAAGATGGCAAGATCGACGCTGAGGGCACGCTGGAAACGTTGCTAGAGACGAGCACTGAGATGCAACGCCTCTGGCATGGTGAGCAGGAGGAGGTAAAAAGCTAGAAATTCATCTTTGAAGGATATAGGCACAGGGATACAATACACCAGGGCTGTATTGTATCCCTGTGCATAATGAGAGTGGGCCAATAGTCCCTGTTTAGTACTCTCTTGAGCTTTATTCGTTATTGTGAATATAAGGGGCTTTTGATGATCATACTTGGGGTCCAAAATAATCCACTTTCCTAGCCTCATCGCTTATACAACAGCTGTTTCGCTCAAAAATTTTGAGAGAGAGGTACCGATGCGAAGAGTAAATATCATCGGATTGTTAGGAGGCGTTGCCCTCCTGATTGTGGTTAGCATTCTAACATTTACCTCGTTTAAGTCTGCTGTCTTTGCCCAGTCTAGCATTAATGTTTTGACGTATAACGGCAACAGAGCAGTAGTGACCAACACGATTTCGCCACGTCTGAGAGTGGTGAATAAAGGGCCATCGGCAATTCACCTGACAGACGTAAAGATACGCTACTATTTCACCGAGGAAGGGAACCAAGCGCAGCGCTTCTGGTGCGATTGGTCAACAGTGGGGGCGTCACATGTCACTGGCCAATTCTTCAGTGTGTCCCCTATACAGGGTGTGGATAACTATCTTGAGATAGGATTTACTGGTGTTTCGAGGACACTTTCTCCAGGGGCAAGTATTGAGGTTCAAACAAGGATTGCAAAGTTTAACTGGTCGAACTATACCCAATCGAATGACTACTCGTTTAATCAATGGGCTAGAAATTATGTTGCCACTAATAAGGTAACGGCCTACGTGACAGGGACGCTCAATTGGGGAGTGGTTCCCACTGGCCTAACCACCGCTAGTGGACCCCCACCTGCCAGTCCTATTGTACTGCCACCACAGCCAACCCCTAGTGTGGTTCCAGTGCAACCATCGCCTAGTCCTAGTGTGGTTCCATCGCCGTCACCCTCAATAACGCCTACTGCTACGACAACTACCCAGGGCACTTTTGCGGATAACTACTTTCCTACGGGTACATCGATCAATGCCATGAAGTCTGGCGCTGCAAACCTCTCGAAGCAGCAAGTGAAGATATTGATCGAGCAACATGTAGATGCCTACTGGGGCGTTGTGCAAAGCACGTTAGGTTTTACTACGAAGGAAAAAGCCTATGCGTTCTTCCTGGGTTTGGCGACGCGTGAGTCAACCTTCCAGGGGGCACTTGAAACCGGCAATGGTCCTTCGGATTCTTATGGCCCATTGCAAACGGCGCAAACAGCGTATGCCAATAACAATGGGTGGATTCCTGAGAAGGATGTACCCGAAATTCAGCAGTACGCTTTGAACCAACAAAATTTCTACGATGTGGGCATTGCCGTGACTATGGGCATTCGGCATCTTCTCCATAACGCACGGCAGTCAAAGGCAGCTGGTTTTACGGGCATAGAGTTCCTCCGACATGCCCTGATTGGCTATAATACTGGTTTTGTTACCAATAATAACCAGAGTTGGTTGCAGCAGTATTCTGATGAAATCGGTGCCTTGGCTGGTTGGTACTTGAGCAATAATCACCTGTACGATGCTGCGTTTTCGTGGACAGGCAATTCAAATGTGAACCGCAGTTCGCCTTGGGGCTGGTATTAAGTTCTCTGTTCGTCTTCGTCTTCAATGAGAGCAAAGTGGGACGCGTCCCACTTTGCTCTCATTGATCTTACACGGCACTTTCTGCGTAATGCTGACAAGTATAAAAACGTCAGTAAAGAGAGGATGCTATGAGACGCTTACATATCCTTTTCAGCCTCACCTACCTGAGAGATCGCTATGCTATCCCACAAGAATTGGTTGGGAAGATTGGTGTGGTTGAAGCCGTAGTTCAGCAGGCAGTTTCTGTGCAGGTGTAGTGGTTCTGATCTTCCTCATGCACACGCAGGCGCGTAAAAAAAGGTATCACCACGCCTGCGTGAAAAAGTCACTGGACATTAATCATGTCGAGGACCTTTTAACGAGGTATTTTCCCGTGCTCTCGTCCACGGAGACCCAGCAGTTGTCGCGCCTCGGTAGGGGTAGCGGGTTCACGTCCCAGTTCTCGTGCGATGCGTACCGCACGCTCGACTAATTGGGCATTCTCGCGTACAAGTTCCCCTTTGCGATAGATTACATTGTCCTCCATACCAACCCTTATGTTGATCCCCATGGCCATTCCTATCGTCGTAATAGGAAGTTGGGTGCGGCCCATCGAACTGATAGTGACGCGTAGTGTATCTAGTGGCACATTCAGATCAGACAAACGCTCGGTCATATCAAGCAGATTCTTTGGCGTGCCACGCTGTCCTCCTTGTGTTGGAGTTTGAAGAACAAAGTTAATCGCGTAGGGTGGTTCAAAAATATGTAGTGCAAGCAGGTGGGTCACTTCTTCGAGCATTGCACTATTGTAGACCTCGAATTCTGGCTTGATATTACGTGCTCGCATCTCGCGTGCGAAGCGTTCAATGTCGTTGCGATGATTTGGGAAGAAGACCTGCTCTCCACGGATAAAGAAGTTGAGGAGTCCCATATTGAGCGAACACATCTCTGGTGCGAGGAGTACAGTATTTAAGCGCTCCTGCACGGAGAGCAGCGGACTTCCACCTGTCGTTAATTGAACAACCGCGTCGGTTTCTGCACAGAGACGTTCATGCAGCTCACCATAGATAGCGGGGCTCATCGTATTCGAGCCATCGGGATTGCGTGCATGAACATGAAGGATAGCGGCCCCAGCACGCCAGGCAGCAATTCCTTGCGTGACAATCTCATCTGGTTGCTCAGGAAGGTGAGGATTCGCCTCTTTGCCATGAATGCCGCCAGTTAAGGCACAGGTGATAATGACTGAGTCTTGTGTGCCGATCTTGACGATTTCGTTCATCGAAGACCTCCATTGTGATAATTAAGAAACATTTGGCTGTAACATTTCTGACTATTCATCTTCCAACAAGGCCACGGTCCGCACGGGCGAACCTGTACCACCACGAATACGTAGGGGGAAGCCCATGAAGGTAAAGCGCCTGCCGACTACTTGATCGAGATTGGCTAGGTTTTCAAAATGTGTAATGCCATACTTGCGGCACATCATATGGCAGGGATAGGTTCGGCTGATAGGGTTATCAGGGCTCGGCGAATCTACTCCAAATGTTTTGACACCATGCTCAACTAGCCAATTACTGCCGGATTCATCGAGGCCAGGATACTGACTGAGATACTCTTTTGTGCCCTGCCGACGATTGTATGTCGCAGTATACAAGAGTAGAATATCGCCTTTTTGTAGTTTAACAGGTGACTTGCTCGCCGCATCATCCATATCGCTTGCACTGATATAGGTCTGTGGTTCCTTATGAGAGAGATCGATACAGATTGCTGTCCCATAAAAGAGGTCCAAAGGCATTGTATCAATAGTTGGAGCATCGGGACGTGGGTCCAGATGGCTCAAGGCGTCTACATGGGTCGGGCCATGATCGCTCATGAGCAATCCTCTAGATTGATAGGAGAATCCGCCCTCAAAATTCTTTTTTGTCTCCTCGTGTGTATGGTGTTCCCATATAACAGTCTTAAGATGTCCTGGATAGACATTCATTCCTTGATATATTTCTTGGGTAAGGTCAAGCAGTCTAGACATGAACAGGACTCCTTTGATGGAAAAGGTACGCATCACGCACCTTGTTTACTCGACGTACTATATAGTGAGCAAAAATCTAGTAATCTTTCTCAGTATCCGCCTGCCACCGTGTGTCGCCTAGTAACTTCAACAACGCACGGTGGCAGGGAGCAGATTATGATTTCTGTGCCTGTTTGACCCATGTGACAATCTTTTCGGGCGTGATCGGCATCTCTGTGATATCGATGCCGAATGGTCTGAGAGCGTCCTCAACTGCACGTGTGACCGTAGGTGGGGCAACCATGCGTCCACCTTCGCCACCGCCCTTAACGCCATAAGCGGTGAAGGGCGAAGGGGTTTCATGATGGTAGACATCGATGTTCGGTACATCGTTAGCACTCGGTAGCAGATAGTCAGCAAATGTGGTCGTTAGGTTCTGTCCCGCTGCGTCATAACGGACTTCCTCAAGAAGAGCTAGGCCGATTCCTTGCGCGATACCCCCGCGTATCTGTCCCTTGAGTGAGCGTGGATTCATGACTGTACCCACATCATGCACCGCTAGATACTTGAGGAACGTGACATGGCCGGTCTGGATATCCACCTCCACGACACAAATGTGGGCACAGTGACCCATAATGGGATAGAAGACGCCCAAATCTTTGCGATCATCTTGTGGTAAAGAGGTAAACGGATGATCATACGTAAAGGTGCCCTCAAGTCCACTTTCCATATCGGCGGGTAGGCTCAGCTTAAACCAGTAGGCTTTCATGCCGATATCAGCGATGCTGAGCGAGGAGTTTGGAGAACCCTTCACCACGACACGCCCATCGATCAGTTCCATATCATCGGGATGTGCTTCAAGGGCATGGGCGGCTATCTTGAACATTTTGTCCTTCACCTTTGCCACTGCACCTTTAACAGCACCTGAGAGCATGACCGTCATACGGCTACCACCAGGGCCAGCACTGGGAAGTGCGTGTGCCGTACTATCATAGGTAATATTCACCTGCTCAGGGTCTATACCTAGTTCTTCTGCCACAACCTGCGCTGCAACTGTCTCAGGACTATTGCCCCAAAAGGGTGAGAACATCGTCACCGTTACTCCACCCGTTGGTCCGATACCTATCCGTACACTTTCAGGAGTCGAGTTAAGGCCAGTTGCAGGGCCGGGATTGTGGAACCAGAACTCGGTCGAGCTGTAGGTACTACGCTGCTGTGCAGTCGCCAGTCCAATGCCGATGTAGCGCCCCTCTTTGCGACCACGTTCTTGCTCCTGTCGCCAATATTCCAGGTTGGCGTGTTTCACTGCTAAATCTAGAACAGCATCGTAGTTGCCACTGTCATAGACATTGCCAGTCGGTATCTTATAGGGGAACTGCTCTGGTTTAATAAAGTTGCGATGGCGTATTTCTATCGCGTCGAAGCCAAGTTCGTCACAGGCCGCGTCTACAAGCCGCTCTAATACCCAGTTCCCTACATCAGAGCCAGCACCGCGAAAAACCGTCTGCTGGTTCTTATTGGTCAAGACTGCTTTGATACCCGACTCGACGCTATTTATTGTGTAAGGACCAGTTATCTGTGCTAGCATATTAGTGTTACCAGTAATGGCGAAGATGAAGTATGCCCCATAATCATCGACAGTATGCAGGCGTAGGCTCAAGAACTTGCCTTCTTTTGACAGTGCCAACTCAGCATCGTAGAGGCGATCAGGTCCTTGTGAGTCATTTGCGGCCAGATTGTCAATCCGATCCTCCATGTACTTGACGGGCCTCCCCGTTACCTTTGAGAGGACTCCTGCAATACCAATGGTTTTAGCGAGGAAGTGCTTGCTCCCAAAACTGCCACCCACATACATAGGATAAAAGTTAAGCATGTGAGCTGGCACCTTTAACATACCAGACATCACCCACGAAGCGGAATTGAGCATGTTCGAGTTCGACCAAATCTGCATGTTCCCTCTTGCCGAGTCGTAAGAGCAGAGAGCACCATTTGTCTCCATAGGAGAAGCAGTAGCCCGCGGCCATCGTAATCGACGTTTGATACGATAATCAGCACGTGCAAAATCCGCATCGACATCGCCAAAGACATAGGTATGCTCGTAAACGACGTTGGAAGGAAGGTTCTCGTGGACCAGAGGAGAGTCCGGCTCCATAGCGGCTACGGGGTCAGATACAGTAGGTAAGATCTCCCATTCAACTTCTATCAGTTCTAAAGCGTCTTCTGCGATGTAGCGACTCTCGGCTGCAACCACCGCAACAGCTTCACCAAAATAGCGCACTTTCTCCAGGGCGATGGCATGCTCGATAACAGGCTCACTGCAAAAAGCGGGCATGGGATCCATGAACTTAGCTGCATCGCGACCGCTCAGAACGGCATGCACTCCCGGTAGTTTCTTGGCCGCTTCAGTGTTGACGCTGAGAATGCGTGCGTGAGCATAAGGACTTCGCAAGGCTGCGGCATACAGCATCCCTGGCAGTTTCATATCGTTCACATACGTGACTGTGCCCATGAGTAGTCCTGGGTCTTCACGCCGCTTTATGTCTTTCCCTACCCATGTGTGTCCGTTTGTAGTCGTTGTCATTGAATTATTCTCCTTTGTACAGTCTCGGTAGGCATGTTAATCGCTCGCGCTTGATGGCTCGGCGACAAGGCTCTGATGAAGGGTTTTCGCTGCGCTTTGCACCGCTTCAACGATATGCTGATAGCCAGTACAACGACAAATATTTCCTGACAATGCATGACGAATCTCTTCCTCATTTGGATTCTGGTTTTGTTGCAAGAGTTCGTAGGCGGTCATCAGGAAGCCGGGAGTACAGAAACCACACTGCAAGCCCTGCTTCTCCCAGAAAGCTTGTTGTAGCGGGTGCATCTGTCCATCATGTGCCAACCCCTCAACCGTTGTCACTTCATGATTGTTCACTTGGATAGCGAACATCAGGCAGGAACGAACGCTGTGACCATCCACCAGGACTGTACAGGCACCACAACTTCCGTGCTCACACCCTGCATTTGTTCCTGTTAGGCCCAGATCATCGCGTAGCATGTCCAGAAGAGTGCGGCGTGGTTCAACGATTACGCGATGCATCGTGCCGTTGACATTCGCTCGTATCATAGAGAAGTCGTCTTGTGTGAAGTCGTTTTGCATGACTAGATCCTTTCGGCTCTCTCAGCGGCGAGAGCTAGCGCACGTATGGTCAAGACACCTGCCAGGTGACGGCGATAGTCAGCAGAGCCATGTATATCAGAGGGGGGATCATCCAGGGCGGCGATAACAGCAGCGGCGGCGGCGGTCCATGCCTCTTGTCCTGGATGCTGGCTGCGTAGGAGAGCTTCAGCTGCGTGAGGACGCACGGGAGTGGGGCCGACGCTACATAAGCCCAAACGCGCATTCGCAATTGTGCCATCTGCGTCGAGAGTGATAACGGCGGCAACACCTGCCAGTGCATAATCGCCCTCACGGCGAGCAAATTCCACAAATGCGCTTCCTGAACGCGCAGGAAGTGCTGGAAGGCGAATCTCGGTTAGCAGTTCGCCTGGTTCAAGTGCTGTTTGGAAAAAGCCCTGGAAGAAATTACTGGCTGCCATCGTGCGCGTACCAGTCGTGTTGCGGCTCACAAACTCAGCATCTAGAGTAAGCATCACCGTGGGAAATTCAGCTGCTGGGTCGGCGTGAGCGATACTACCACCAACAGTACTACGGTTACGAATGGCGGGATGTCCAATAGAGTGGGCAGCTTCTAGAAGGAGAGGGAAACGTGCTGCGGCCAGAGGACTACGTTCCAGTGCGGCATCTCGCGTCATTGCGCCCAATGCCAGACCACCATCTAGCGGTCGTACATAAGCGAGTTCACTGATTTCGTTGATATCGACCAGCACACTAGGGCGAGCAAGGCGTAGATTCATTAACGTTACTAGGCTCTGACCCCCTGCTAGTACTCGACCTTCAGCACTATGTTCAGCCAATAAGGTTACGGCCTCGTCAACATTTCGTGCTGCAAAATAACGGAAACGTGATGGCTTCATTAGTAAGATACCTTTCCTTTCGTATTGCTCACTCCTCAACGATTTTGCAGTGTATGCTGCCGCTGTCTGAGACGACTAGGCAAGGAAGACCTGCAGCTTGATGTAGAATGTATACCATATGAGGAAGTGTTTATACATCCCACAAACGATATGTATCTAGCACTAGCCTTTGGGGGAGAAAAGCCTTCCCTCTTTTGGGGGATATATCCGTTTGGGAGTGATATATATATGCAGCCTTGACTTTCATCGGCTCCCTAAGTATCATTCATTATACAAATGTGCTTACTCGATACCTTACATACCATTTCATTTTCTGTGAGAGTGCTACCTTTCATCTATCCTGCTCATACATTGATGTATTAAATGCTAATAGGTACTTATCACTCTAACGTTTATTTCCTAGAGGCAAGAGGCATAATAAAGGAGGTACTAGATGGCGATCCGCGTGCTGATCGTCGACGATCATAAGGTGGTGCGTCAAGGTCTGCGTTTATTTCTACACGTGGATCCAGAGCTAGAGATAGTAGGTGAGGCCAGAGATGGCGCTGAAGCTGTTGTACTGGCAAGAGAACTGACCCCCGATGTAGTTCTAATGGATGTGCTTATGCCTGTCCTCGATGGCATTGGAGCAACATCCGTGATTCGTCGTGAACTCCCTGAAACTGAGGTGCTGGGTTTGACTAGTATTCTAGAAAACGCAGCGGTGATCGATCTGATGCGCGCAGGTGCTATCGGATATCTCCTCAAAGATCTAGATGGCGACGAACTGTGTCGTGCAATACATGCCGCTGCTAATGGGCAGGTACAACTCGCCCCTGAAGCTTCTGCACTCCTTCTACGAGAGCTACGTACACCAGAACTAGCTGAACCATTAACTGAGCGTGAAACCGATGTACTGCTTCTAATTGGGCAAGGACAATCCAATAAACAAATTGCACACGCGCTCCACGTGCGTGAGGAAACTGTCAAGACCCATGTAAGCAAAGTTTTGCATAAATTAGGTGTTCAAAGTCGTACACAGGCTGCGCTTTATTCTATACGTGTTGGATTGGGACGCAATCCATAATACGTTCGCTCTGAATGAAAAGTTATCGAGAAAGGGCAAGACTATGGCGAATTCTGATACATTACTGCCTCAGTCTTTGTTTCATTCCAATAATGCGAAGCTTACAGCGATTCTCACTCTGCTAGATGCCTCATCAAATGGCCTTATTGTGCTTGATACGAAAAGGCGCTTTCTCTCTCTCAATCAGGCAGCCTGTAATATCTTCAACGCGAGTGCGGAAACACTACTAGGGCAAGACATGCTCACATTGGTGATGGGAAAAGAGCATGAGATTGCATCCTACTTGGTTATGCCTTCTGGTCACTGGTCGTGTCTTGTCGTGTGCCCAGGTGAGGAAGAGCGTGAGATCGAGTGTACGCATACGACTGAAATTGTTGATGGTCAGCCGTGCATAATGATCCTGGTTCGCGATGTTACCGAGACACAAAGGCTCCTCCAAAAGACTGAGGTGTTAACGCAGTTTGCGGCAACTATGACTTATGCTACCTCTCTTGAAGGAACACTGGATGCTCTATCACGGAGTGTCGTAAAGACGACAGGCCTTATGGCTTGCCTCATTCCACTCATCAGTGGTAATCCACTGCAGTTTCGTGTCGTAGGCAGCTATGGCTTGCCTGATGGATATGCTGCCTCATTAGGACAACTGGTACAAATGGGAACTCATCCTCCAACGCTACAAGCTTTCAGAGAACGAAGGACGATTGTCGCTCGTGGCATCCGAGAGCGCAACCTGGCCGATCCTAGTTATGCTCCTGTACATGAACAACTACAACATGTGGCGTGGGATACTGTGGTATGTATTCCTCTCATTTACAGAGGTGCGAGTCTAGGCGTTTTTACCGCCTATTATCCACCCGATATGGAGCCTACTAAAGGTGAACTAGTGTTTCTTTCAACAATTGCAGATCAAGCCGCTATTGCTGTTAAAAATGCACAACTTCTGTTAGAAGCACAAGACAAAGCCGCTTTAGTGGAGCGACAAAGACTAGCACGTGAATTGCACGACTCAGTCTCCCAGGCTCTCTATGGGATTGTACTTGGAGTACAATCAGCTCGCACGTTCATAGAAACAGACAAAGAGCATGCGATCAAATCGATCGATTATGTGCTCTCACTGGCGAAGGCATGTCATACAGAGATGCGTGCTCTCATCTTCGCCTTAAGACCGGAGTCATTAGAGACTGAAGGTTTAGTAGCAGCGATAACAAAACATGCGGCTGCAGTCTGTGAGCGTTACGAGGTTCCCGTAGAAGTTTCTCTCTGTGAAGAACCAAATATCCCTTTAGCAATAAAAGAAATCTTGTACCGTATCACCCAAGAGGCTCTACACAATATAGTGAAGCATGCGCATGCACGCCATGTATGTCTTCTGCTGCAACAAAAAAGTGATGGCGTTGTGCTTGAGATACAGGATGACGGGGTAGGCTTTGACCCAACAAGTAATTTTCATGGTCATCTCGGGCTGCATTCAATGCGCGAGCGTGTAAACCAGGGACAAGGCAAGCTAGAGATACATAGTACACTTGGAGGGGGAACTTGTATCCGCGTTTATCTTCCTACTCCTATACAACAGGTATAACATGCGAGTGGGCTCGAAAGAAGCCATGTGAGCATGTGATGAACGTGAAAGAGGTATGCTAAGGACTCTTAGCGTGTTCTCTTGCCTCCCAAGGAGCAGAAAGCAACTTTCCAGTCGAACTGGAGATTGCAGGTTTCAGAACCTGGAGAAAATGTGGTGAATTTCGCGTATTCGGAACTACAGAACGACATTCGCGCCTCTGTGCGGCAGCTTTGCTTGCGCTTCGACCTTGATTACTGGCACACTTGCGATGAACAGCGGTCCTACCCAGCAGATTTCGTGCGTGCGATGAGTGAGGCGGGCTGGTTAGGGGTATTGATTCCCGAAGAGTATGGCGGTGGGGGCATGGGCATTTTGGAAGCGGCTATCGTACTAGAGGAGATCAATTACTCAGGCGGCTCAAGTGCGGCCTGTCATGCACAGATGTACACGATGGGGTCTGTCCTGCGGCATGGCAGTGAAGAACAAAAGCGGCGCTACCTGCCGTCGATTGCGACTGGCGAGTTGCGGCTGCAAGCGTTCGGCGTCACTGAGCCAGATGCGGGGTCCGATACCACGGCTATCAAAACCTTTGCTCGGCGCACCGACCGAGGGTATCTCATCAATGGACAAAAGGTGTTCATCTCGCGCTATCAGCATTCCGACTTGATGGTGCTGCTGGCGCGGACAACGCCCCTCGATCAGGTCCAGCACAAGACTGATGGTGTAAGTCTCTTTCTGGTTGATACACGTATGGCAGGCGACGCGATCAATGCGGTGCCCATCGATACCATGATTAATCATGAGACGAACCAGCTTTTCATCACCGATCTTGAGGTGCCGCGTGATGCCCTGATTGGCGAGGAAGGGAAGGGTTTTTTCTATCTACTTGACGGGCTGAACGCCGAGCGTATCTTGATCGCCAGCGAGTGTATTGGAGACGGGCATTGGTTTGTGGAACGGGCGACAAGCTATGCAAAAGAGCGTACCGTCTTCGGTCGTCCAATTGGTAAAAACCAGGGGGTGCAGTTTCCGATTGCGAAGGCATATATGAATATTGAGGCTGCGAATCTGGTGCGCCTGAATGCCGCAGGACGTTTCGATGCTAGTCTGCCCTGTGGCGCGGAGGCGAACATGGCAAAGTATCTGGCCTCGGAAGCCTCGTGGGAAGCAGCAGATGTAGCGATGGCTACGTTAGGTGGCTACGGGTTGACGAGTGAGTATCACGTTGAGCGTAAGTGGCGCGAAACCCGCCTGTACAGAACTGCTCCCGTCACCAATAATCTCGTCTTGAGCTATGTTGCCGAGCACGTACTCCGACTGCCGAGGTCATACTAATAATGAGGTCGAACTACAAGACTAATTCAGCCATCACCTGTAGTGCCTCAGGCTGAGTGGTACTGCATATCAGCGTGGTGGCGCGTGAATGCTTCCAGGGTTCCAGCAGTTCGGCGATACGAGCCTTTGGTCCGCACAGTGCTACCTCGTCTACTAGTGCGTTCGGTACCAATGCTTCCGCTTCTCGTTTACGCCCGCTGAGATAGAGGTCCTGGATGTTCTGCGCGGCCTCCTCATAACCATAGCGGCGGGCGAGGTCGTTATAAAAGTTTTTGCCGCGTGCTCCCATGCCACCGATATAGAGCGCGAGTCCTGGCTTCACCTTGTCACGACATGCCTGAATATCATCGCCGAGCACGACAGAGACGCTCGGTGCTATATCAAAGGGCAGGTCATGCTGCCTGCGCATAAGACCAGCATCAAGTGCCGTTGCGTAGGCCTCCTCGCGTTGAGGTGAGAAGAAGATGGGCAGCCAGCCGTCGGCAATCTCGCCAGTGAGTTCGATGTTTTTGGGGCCGATAGCCGCGAGATAGATGGGGATGCGTGGGCGCAACGGGTGCAGGATGAGTTTAAGCGGCTTGCCCAAGCCTGTGCCACCCTGGATGGGTATCGAATATTCCGTGCCTTGGAAATTCAACGGGGCCTCACGTGCCCAGATGGTCTGGAGAATCTGGACATACTCTCGTGTTCGGACAAGCGGTTTGCCATACGGTTGACCGTGCCAGCCCTCGACGACCTGGGGACCTGACGCGCCTATGCCCAGTAGTACGCGACCACCACTCAGCAGATCGAGCGTGGCGGCGGTCATTGCAGTCATGGCAGGTGTGCGTGCTGGCATCTGTAAGATAGCGGTGCCTAGCTTGATCTTTGAGGTGAGCGCACCAACCCAGGTGAGTGGCGTCACCGCATCTGAGCCATAGGCTTCTGCTGTCCAAACAGAGTCGAAGCCGAGTGCCTCGGCCTTCTGTGCCATCTGCACGCTGTTGGAAGGCCCAGCCCCCCAGTAGCCGAGATTTATGCCAAGGCGCATCTTATCCTCCTCTTTACATATATACGAGCTCATCTAGCACAATAGTGCCTTACCGTATGGCTTTTGTCAAGTGGCGTGTGGCCAATGGTGCTACGATCCTTGTTGCTGTGTCAGCTTCAGCATAGGAGGAGACCACGATGAATGCTTGTATCATATTTGATCAAGCCACGGTCAAGGGCGAAATCTGGGGAAGCTGTGAACTGTGCCAGTACACCGCTCCATTGCCTGCATTGAGCGCGTACAATGTGCTGTTCCCAAAAATAGACCAAATTGGAGACTATATAGTGTCATACTATTGCAAGAGGAGTGATATAATCACTGTTACAGATAGGTAACAAGGAGTAGTATCATGCAAAAAGTTCGCTGGGGAGTGCTCAGCACTGCCAATATCGGTACTGGACAGGTCATTCCTGCAATGCAGCAGGGGACGTATTGTGAAATTGCGGCCATTGCTTCGCGTTCGCCAGAAAAAGCCCAGGCTACTGCGGCGCAATTGGGCATCCCGAAAGCATATGGTTCATACGAGGAACTACTAGCGGACCCAGAGATTGATGCCATTTACAATCCATTGCCTAATCACCTGCACGTTCCCTGGTCAATCAAGGCACTGCAAGCGGGCAAACATGTACTCTGTGAGAAACCTATTGCCCTGACCTCTGCCGAAGGACAGACACTGGTCGATGCTGCCAGACAGTATCCACATCTCAAGGTAATGGAAGCCTTCATGTATCGTTTCCATCCACAGTGGCAGCGAGCACGGCAACTGGTTCTTGCTGGGGAGATCGGAGAACTGCGAACGATACAGTCCTTCTTCTCATACTACTTGGACGATCCCAACAATATTCGCAATAGGGATGATATTGGCGGCGGAGGAATGCTGGACATTGGATGCTATACAGTCTCGCTGTCACGATTTATCTTTGGGGCCGAACCCAACCACGTCTTCGGCACGGTCGAGTACGATCCCCAGCTAAAGATCGACCGTCTGGCCTCCGGTATCCTGGACTTCGGGCGTGGCACATCGACGTTCACCTGCGCAACCCTGTTGGTGCCTTATCAGCGGGTCAACATTTTTGGCACCACAGGCCGGGTTGAGATCGAGATACCCTTCAACGCTCCTGCCAACCAGCCTTGCAAAATCTGGTATCAACACGGCGATGAGACTGAGGAAATCCAAGTAGCAGCCTGCAATCAGTACACCCTCCAGGGCGATGCCTTCTCCCAGTCCGTCCTCAACAACACCGATGTGCCAACCCCGATTGAGGACGCTGTCGCCAATATGAAAGTTATCGAGGCCGTTTTCCAAAGCGCGAAAATCGGTACATGGGTGTAAAGCCCTATCATGGCCATTGCTCTATATCTGCTCTTGATAGAACCGCTGAACTGGCTGAGTACGGAAAGTGCGGAAGAGCCCACGGGCAAATCCGCTCATTGGTCCTACTGTCGTGTTTTTCCCTTGTACTTAACCACTAGGTCTGTTATCTTTTACAGTAGGATGTGCAGCAATTCCACGTTTTCAGCACTGTCCCTTTTTTTACTACACCTCAAAGGAGAAGCTCTTGCCCTCCATCTCTCTCAGGGAGTCCTCGAGGCAGTGTCAAGGCAAGCAATGAGCAACTTGCGATAGCTATGAAGAAGAATGTCAACACACTCTTGGCTCTGGGGGTGTCAGGGCTTTTTGTTGCGTTTCCGCTGCTTTTCCCCAATCCAGCGGTCACTAGCATTGCCGTCTTTGTCTTGATTTTTGCAGGGGCGGCCATGGGTTATAATATTCTGTCCGGTTACACCGGCTACATCTCCTTGGGGCACGCCGCCTTTTTTGGCATCGGCGCGTATTTACTGGCGTTTCTGTGCCAGCTATGGCATATTCCGGGCGGGATGATCCCCTTTCTCCTGCTTCCAGTGGTTGGTTTCCTCACAGGAGTGTGCTCCCTGCTGCTTGGGTGGATTGCTCTGAAAACCAAACGCTCCACTTTTCTGGTGATAACCATTGCTATCTTTGGCCTAGCAGCGCAACTGCCCAACTTTTTGACGGGGATTGTTTCAGGCATGCGTGAATTAACGCTGCCTATACCTCCATGGAGTGAGGATATATACAATTTCCCTTTCTACTATATGGCCCTGCTTCTGCTTCTCAGTGTCTCCATCGCTTCGTGGTGGATACGTCACTCGCGCTATGGGCTCAACCTCCTCGCCATACGCGACGATGAGGCTCGCGCCGAAGGACTGGGCTTAAAAGTCGGTCCACTGAAATTGATCGCCTTTATGATCTCCGCCAGTTTCGTTGGCATGGCTGGAGCGATGACTGTCTACTTTATTGGCTTTATTGCGCCCACCTCGGCCTTCGACCGCACGCTCAATATCGCTCTTCCGCTGATGATCTTTTTGGGCGGCGCAGGCACGGTGTGGGGACCGATCATTGGAGCCATCATCATCGTGGCACTTCAGCAATATTTGACCTTGCAATTTGGTGCCCAGGATTGGGACCTTATCCTCTATGGCGTGTTGTTGCTTGCTATCATTCTGGCCCTGCCCGAAGGCATCTTACCCTCGTTGTCGAGACACTGGAGTGCCCGTAAAAGCGCGTCGAGTGTTCCCAAGAGCGAAGAAATCTGGAGCAAGGCAAACAGGGGAGAGGCAATGCCTGCTATGAATAGAAGCTTACCGATCACTCCTGCTATGAATAGAAGCTTGCCGATCACTCCTGCGTGGGATGTAGCCTCTCCAGACTTACAAGAAGTAATCGCGGATGATGTTATTCAGATACCATCGCCGGGGCAACTATCTGTGCTTATTCCTCGCCGCCCTGTTGGGCTTCCTGCCACGAAGGGACTAACCCAGAAGGTGAGAGCGCACCGCCTGGTTTCTTTGCCAGTGGTAACAGCAGAAAAACCAGTAGCTCTTTCAGGGCCAGTGACGCCGTTTCCTCTGGTTGGTTGGTCCTGCCCTCGCTGCAATGAGCCGTTGCCAGCTTGGGGGGATATCCATTTCTGTAGCCGATGCGGACTGAAACTTCTAGGCTGACACAATCGATGGGTTTGCGATTGGGAAGTGTTGCCATATGCTATATGTCTTGGAGGCTGGCTGCCGTCCCACAGAAGTTCTACTAGTATCCGTACAGGCTGATTTCATCGTCAGCCATCTCTTTTGGTCTTGACTATTACCACAGAAGGAACGTATCATCCAAGGTGTGATTGTGATAACTAGGAAACACTTGAAATCTGCTCTGGTAAAATAGATATCTTTTCACCAGGGATGGCAGTAGAAAGCGAAACTGAATGCCAGATGGACGCCTCCGTCAAGATATACGTTCAGGAATCGAAGTGTCAATTGTCCTCAAGCAAGACCAGCGAACAGGAAAATTGACCCGAGGGATCGTCAAGGATATTTTGACCAACTCCGCTTCTCACCCGCATGGGATCAAGGTACGGCTTGTCGATGGACAGGTAGGGCGCGTACAGAAAATCGAGGAGTAGCATGTCACACAAGGAAGAGAGGGCATTACTATCTAACAATATAACGCACACAACAATATAATACAGGTAATGGCAGAGGCGTATGAGAGTCGAACTCATCAGGGACCGCGCAGAGCGACCCCCCAGCCGTTTTGAAGACGGTGAGACCCACCGGGGCCCCTACACCTCCATGGAATGTGCGAGAATGTGCGCCTATTGTGCCATTCATTGTGGCTCTTGTCAAGCCAGTTGGCGAATGGTTTCAACGGTCACTTCCGTCAAGTCTCTAACCATCAGGTCTGCAAGGCGTAGGCCGGGGAGGTCTCTTTCACCGACAACGGCGATGGCGTACATGCCGCCTGCTTTAGCAGCCTCGATACCCGCTACGGCGTCTTCGATGACGAGGCAGTGTTTTGGTTCAATGCCCAGTTGTGAGGCAACCTTGAGAAAGATATCGGGGGCGGGCTTGCCGTGTGGGACGGTCTCGCCAGAGACAAAGGCGGAGAGGAAACGCTCTAGGCCAAGTGCTTCTTTGATAAGTTCGATGTTTGCGATAGGCGCGGAAGAGCCGACACCCTGCTTATATCCTGCCTCGTGCAGACCGCTTAATAACTCGATGGCTCCTGGCAGGGCCGCGACCGTTGCACGCGTGAAATCACGATAATAAACCTCTTTGCGGTCAGCCAACGTTTGCAAGCGTTCCGGTGTTACGGGGCCGAAGATAGCTGGAATAATGGCATCGTTGCGCCAACCAAAGGTGGCCCAGAATTGCTCGTCGGTGAAGGGAACGCCCTCTTCGCGTGCAAGGCGATGCCAGGCTTTGAGGTGCTCCTCGCCGCTATCAATGATTACTCCGTCCATGTCCCATACGATTGCCTGTATCGTGTTTGCCATACTGTGTGTTGCTCCTGCGTACTTTTCTGATATCATACCACAGGTTTATTATGCTGCTCGCTGAGGCTGATAGCGATGGCAAAGCTGTATAAAATAGGCTGCTTGAAAAATGTAAATGAGATATACTATCGTGAGAAAGTAATTGTATCTCTGCCAAAAAAGGTATGGAGATGCATAGCAATGCACGTTTTCTTCTGAAACTTCTGTATGAAGAAATCTACTGACTTTGAGGGTGGGTACACACAAGAGACCACTTCTATACGTCCTCTCTGGCGCAACAGCGATTTTTTGTTGCTTTGGAGCGGCCAAACGATCTCCACGCTTGGCTCGAAGATATTGCAGCTCGCTTTCCCGCTGCTCATTCTTGCGTTGACGCATTCGCCTACCATTGCTGGTTTGATGATCGCGACGGAATTGTTGCCCTATCTGCTGTTTAGCTTGCCAGTAGGGGCGTTGATTGATCGCTGGAATCGTAAGTGGGTAATGATTGGCAGCGATAGCGTGCGCTTTCTGGCGATGGGAGCGGTCCCACTCGTTTTCGCAGTTGGACACCTCAATGTGATATTGCTGTATGTCGTCGCGTTTATCGAGGGAACGGCAAACGTCCTTTTTGGCCTTGCGCAGATATCATCGCTGCCGCGAGTGGTGCATCCTGCCCATTTGTCACGAGCATATTCGTTGAACGAGGTAACTGAATTTCTGGGACGTTTGTTTGGTCCTGGCCTGTGCGCGTTTATTATTGGCTTGGCACGGACAACGGTTGTGGGGGCGGTACTGGCCTATCTCGTCGATAGTGTTTCTTACCTGCTATCAGTGTGCTCCCTCTGTTTTATGCGTGTGCCGTTTCAGGAAACGCGTGCTATCGCACCAGGGCACCATTCACTTTGGGGCGATATTCGCGAAGGGCTGCGATTCCTGTGGATCCATACACGCTTGCGGACGATGGTGTTGTTGACTGCTGCCATCAATTTCTTACAAAGTTCAATTCCGCTGGCCGTGATTCTTCTGGCACAAGAGCGATTGCATGTGAGTGTGTTTCTCTTAAGCCTGATTTTCACCGCTGGGGGCCTCGGAGGGTTAGTCGGTGGGCTGGTTGCGCCGTGGGTGAGAGCGCGCTTGCGTTTTGGGCATATTGTGATTGGCTCGGTACTTGTCTGGACGCTGGGCGCGCTCTTATTAGCCGTTGGTCAGTCGGTGTGGGTATTGATGGTTGCTATGGCTGTGAACGACTTTATGTGGCCAATTTATGCTGTGGTGCTCGTGTCCTATCGCCTTGAGGAAACACCTGACCGGCTGCAAGGTCGTGTCAATAGTGCATTTCGCGTTGTCTCCTACGGTAGTGAACCGTTGGGCGCGGCTATTGGCGGCTTATTGCTTGCTCCACTGGGTGCGACGATGGTGCTGGTGTTGATTACGGTGGGCCTCGCTCTAAGCGCGCTTGGAGCGGGCTGCACATCCTTGCGGAAGGGGTAAGTGTGAGGGGCCGCTCGTTTCAGTAGGAGCGGGAGTGGATGATGTGAGGTGGCGTTGACCCTTGGGGTAGGGCAAATATGCCCAAAGGGAAATGGTATCGCTTGCACGGGCGACCCAAGGGTCCCCACCCCTCGTCCACATTCACTCCCGCCCCTACTTGTAGCTGTGGAGGCGTTGATAGATCAATTGCCCCATCGCTATGGCGGGTGTGCCCGTATAGTCCTGTATCAATTGTGGATAGCCGCAGGTATTGCCTTGCAGTACCCATGACCAGGCAACCCAACTGATCTGGTGAGCATCGAAGTAGGTGAGTAACTGGTTCATGTAGTTGGTACCGCAATCATACTCGCCGCTTTCCGCCGAGATGACTGGATAGTGCTGGCTGACATTGCCGAAAGCAGCGTCCCAGGTTTGCGGCAACTTATCTGTATAGGGATATGGGTGGGTGTCATAGACAATATTGCTTCCTTTAAGAGCATACTTGTTAAGCTGGCTGAGATCGAAGCCCCAGTTCATGCCACCAACGAGTGCTAGGTTCTGCGCACCCGTTTTGCGCACAGTATCAACCAAGGCTTGCATACCGACGCTTTGATAGCTCAGCGTTTTGATGCATTGGCAATCATTCGAGGACGTTTGGTCATTTATAACCTTGCAGCCCGCCGTCCAACACGACCACTGAGCCGGATGTGGTTCATTGAACAACTCAAATAGGACATTAGAGTAGCTTTTATAGATGCCTGCTACTTGCTGCCAGAAGGCAATACTGTCAGCATCGGGCATGGCCCACTGGCCACCACCGAGTTTTGATTGTTGACCCGCATCAGACCATTGTAGATCAATGATGACATTCAGCTTCATAGCGGTGAGGGCGTCAACGGTGCGCTTGACGAGTTGGTGATATTGATCGGCAGGACATTGCTGCATGGATTGGCCATTGAGCCAGATGCCTTCAGAAAGAGGAATGCGGACCGTGTTTGCGTTCCAGTAGGTTGCATGAGCTGTATTAGTGCCAGACCCCATGTAGGCTAGTTCGTTGGGATAGAAATGTCCATCACCCCAGCATGTATATTCCAAGCCGTCGCGTCCGATGCCGTGAAAGAAGTAGCGTTTGCCATCTTTCCCCACAATGGTATTGCCTTTGACGGTATATGGCCCCATCGCTACTGGGTCGCGCGGAATGGCATTGGGAGTAGGGGAGGAGGTTGCAGACGCGGTGGGGGAGCCAGAAGTGGCAGAAATAGTAGTTACTTTTGGCGGAATTGCAGCACTCGCACGAGCAGAGGGCAAGTGAACAAACAAGAAACTGCCTATAATCAATAGCATAGGTAGGACAACGCCCAAAAAAGTTACTTTTAAGGATCGCGCTAGAGGTGACATACGGAATATAGATGCCATAAGACTTCACTCTTTCATATAGCCTATACATATAAATATTTCTTTGTTCTGTAGAGAATGAACGCCTTGTGTGTATACTTTTGTATTCGGTTGGACCATGAGCTATTGATAGCAAACTAATTTGTATCCAAACGTAAAGGAAGGTGCAGAACTGAGGAAATGTATGCGTGACAGCGCTGCTTGATCGTGCTATAATAGCGTCCTTAGAGGGGCATGTTTCACCATTTTGCTGATTTTTATATAAAGAGGCTATCTTTTTAATGGCCTGAACACGCAATTCCTAAGATCAGAGAACCCAATGTTGCTTTAAGAGAGGCACCGAGATGACCACGACCACCATTGCACGCGGGAAATATCATATTTGGACGGTTGGCTGCCAGATGAATCAGGCCGACTCGCAGCGTATTCAAACTCTGCTGGAGGATTTGGGCTGGGAAGAGGCGAGCATGGAGCAGGCAAACCTCGTGGTGTTGAATACGTGCAGCGTGCGACAGGCTCCCGAAGAGAAGGCTCATAACCTGCTTGCGCGGCTCAAACATGCAAAAGCGGAGAGAAGTGACCTGCTGGTAACGCTGATGGGGTGCATGATTGGTAATCAAAAGACGATTGACGAACTGGGCAAACGCTATCCTCACGTCGATCTGTTTATGAAGGTTGAGCAGGCCGACATTTTGCCGCGTTTCCTGGAAGAGCGTTGGACGCCAATCTCCGGTGCGGGTTGCCTAGATATCGAGTTCGCGCCAGATGAGGCATTCGAGCCAGCGGAGCAGCTTACAGCGACGACGGCGACACCCACGCAACCGATCTTTGCGACTTCGTTTACGCGCACAGGACAACGCTCTGTCCTGCCAATGGCGATTACGCCGAAGCCCGGAGAGCGTGTTGCCCATTACCCTACCAAGATCGAGCCAAGCGAGGTAAGCCCGACCGCGTGGTTGCCGATTGTGCTTGGCTGCAACAAGGTGTGTACCTATTGCATCGTGCCATATCGCCGAGGTCGTGAGCGCAGTCGTCCCATCGAAGAATTATTGATTGAGGCCCGTTCCCTAGTGCTCAAAGGGGCAAAGGAATTGACCTTGCTGGGGCAGACCGTAGAAGCCTATGGTTTAGATCTTCCTGCCAGGCCCGATCTTGCCGACTTGATGACGCGCTTGAGTGACATTCACGGTTTAGAGCGAATTCGTTTTATGACATCCTATCCGCGCCACATGACCGACAGTATGATTGAGCGTATGGCAAAACTGCCCAAAGTCTGTGAGCATTTGAATATTCCCGTGCAGGCTGGCGACGATGCTATGCTCAAACGTATGAAACGTGGCTATACCCTTGCGGAATATTGCGAGCGCATCGAACGTGTGCGCGAACTCTGGCCCAGCGTCACCTTATCTACCGATGTGATTGTTGGCTTCTGCGGTGAAACTGAGGAAGAGTTTCAGCATACACTCGACCTACTGGAAAAGATACGCTTTGATGTGGTGCATGTCGCGGCCTATTCTGTGCGACCAGGGACGGTGGCAGCGCGTTGGGAGGATGATGTGCCACTTGCGGAAAAGAAACGGCGTTTGCATGCAGTCGAAGACTTGCAGTCAAAGATTGCGCTTGAGATCAATCAGTGTTATCTTGGGTGTGATGAGGAGGTGATGATTGAGGATACGAATACTTCTCATGGCAGAACGCAGTGGAAGGGGCGTAATCGCGCCAATAAATGGGTGTTTTTCCCGCAAGAAGAGGGAACAACGAGACAAATAGGGGACATGGTAACGGTACATATCGAACATGTTACAGCGTGGTCCTTGCAGGGTTGCGCTACTGAGATATAATAAGTCACATTCAATAGTAAACCAGTCCCATAAAAATGGAGGGGTCATTCATGGCACAAATACAGTCGGCTGATGAAAAGGCTCGATTGAAGAAACAATGGACAGAGTTGGCAGTCAAACAGGCCCAGGAGGGTCAGTGGGAAGAGGCGGTTACAACAAATAGGAGCATCCTCAGCCTTTTCCCTCACGAACCTGATGCCTTCAACCGCCTGGGCAAGGCATTGAGTGAACTTGGGCAATATACAGAGGCGAGGCAATCGTATGCACAAACGCTCAAATACAGTGCTCTTCATAGTTCCAGCAACACGATAGCAAAGAAAAACCTGGATCGCTTGGCTATGCTGGAGGACGCGCCTGTGCCGATACAAGCAGGCTTAGAGCGTATTGATCCGCGCCGTTTCATTGAGGAGCCAGGCAAGACTGGTGTGACAGACCTCATCAATATCGGTGGACCTGCTGTATTGGCAAAAGTTGGTGTTGGCGATACCGTGCAACTCCATGTGAATGGTCATACTTTGCTGGTGCGCAATGCCGTAGGAGAGGATATCGGTCAGATTGAGGCACGTCTTTCCAACCGCCTGATCAATTTCATGGAGGGGGGAAATCGCTATGCCGCCGCCCTCCTAGCCAAGGAAGCGGGTCTGGTGCGCTTGATTATTCGCGAGGAGTATCAGCATCCGACCATGTTTGGGAAAGTAAGTTTCCCCTCACAGGGTGGTGGCGATATGATTCGTGCCTACATCAAGGATTCGATGTTGCGTTACGATCGTGATGAAGAGGACGATACAGGCAATGATGATGAGTATTATGATGGTGGCGATGAGTCTGACGACATGACCGAAATCGATTTCGAGGGAAACGTCGAAAGCGAAGAACAGTAATATCGAACTAAAAAGTTGAAAGGTAGTACAAACTCTATGAACAAGACGAAAAAGGTAGCCTGGCATAAACATCTCAAGAAGGCACGCAAGCTGAAAGAGAAAAAAGTCCAGGAGCAGAAATCTGCTGGTACCGGCACTATTGTAGCGTCTACTGCGCGGCGATAACAAGCCGCGCTTCTCAATCTCAATGTATGTGAGCTATGAGCAGTTTACCTCTTCCATCCTCATCGGCTACGGTGCGTAGCATTCTCACACTGCTCGCTTCACGAGATGCACAATTGGTGGCAGGGGCCAATGGCCTAGAGCGTAGGGTGACGTGGGCGTGTCGTATGCGTGCGCGTCTTCCGGCGTTTGAGAGTATTCTTGGCGGTGAGCTAGCGATGCTAACGCTGGCTCAATTGCGCCGCCTCGATGAAACGCTTCCCCGCCTACTGAGAAGTTTGCATAAAGCAGGAGTGGCAGCTGTCGCTGTCGCTGCTCTTTCAAGCGAAGCTCTGGGCGGAGAAGCTATTTCTATTGCCGATCAACTCAATATACCACTGATTTTGCTCCCGCCCAATGCTTTTCTAGAAGAGATAGAGCGGGAGATTATTACTTTTGTCATCAATTTTCGTGGTGAAATTGAACGTAAGGCGACGGAAATCTCGCACCAACTTGTGCTATTAAGTGCTCAGGGTGTTGGTATCAAGGGCGTTTGTGAGTACTTGGCCAACAACCGAGAAAAATGGGTTGTCGTACAGGATGCTGAGCAACAGGTGCGCTTTCAATCCGCTCCGCCCAACGGAGATGCTTTATTATTGCCGACGCCACTCACTGACGATTTTTTACGTAATCGCGGTTTAACACGTGTGCTAGAGCCGATTCTGATACGTCATGAAGTTGTCGGCTACCTCTCGTTGATTGGCAACGAGGGTGATTTTGATTATTTAGAGCGTATTATTCTGAGCCAGGTTGCTCCTGTGCTGGCTGTGGAGTTCGCGCGTGAACGGGAGCGTTCTGAGGTAGAAGGCCGCTATCAGGTTGAGGCTTTTACCGATGTCTTGCAAGGTCATTATCAACATCCTGACGAGATGGTCGCTCGTGCTCGTATCCTTGGCTATGACTTGACCGTGCCACAAGTCGTGGTCGTGTTTGAAACAGCACTCTCCGATGCCAGTGAAAATCATGAGCGTGAGAGAACTGCGTGGAGCAGGCGTATCCGTGAAGAGCTCCTACGCATCTGGCCCGCTTGCTGGTTGTTGTTAGAAGCGCGGCGCGTGATTGCCCTTTTGCCTGTGTTTGCTGTCGATGGTAACGAGAATGGGCATGATGGTGAACATGGGATCTTTGCACGGCTTGAGCGCGTGCATACACGCATGCAGTCTGGTCGTACTCAGGAGACGCTGCTGTACTCGGTGGGGATCGGGCGCGTGGCGAAGGGGTTACACGACATTCCGCTGTCGCTGCGTGAAGCGCAACAGGCATTAGAAATTGGGCGTCGCCTCTTTGGAGAGGGAAAGATGCATTCGTTTGTGCGCCTTGGCATCTATCGCTTACTCTTTTATTTGGATGGGCATCACGAATTGGATGAATTTTATCACGAGACGCTTGGTCCACTTATTGAGCATGACCTACGAACGAACGGCATGCTCATCGAGACACTTGAAGGCTTTTTCCGCTGTAATGGCAATTTGAGTGAGACGGCCCGCACGATGCATTTGCATCGTAACTCGCTCCTGTATCGCCTTGATCGCATCGCTGAGATTCTAGGGCGTTCGCTCGATGATGCGGAATTACGCCTCTCACTACAAATCGCATTGAAAATTCGCCATCTGCAAAAACGCTAAAGGAGCAAAACTCTTCATGAGCACACCAGTCTCATTGCGGCGCCTTCTCAAGTTTCACACGGTGGTTTCGACCAGCACTGGTCTGGCCTATGCCGCCATCAGCTTCCTCGGTTGTGTCCAGATAGCGTCTCTCGTCGGCGGCGACTCAGGTTGGATCGCGGTCGTGCTAGCGGGTTTGCTCGCTTTGCTGGCCGCGTTTTGTTTTGCCGAATTGAACGCTTTGTATCCTACGGCTGCTGCTATTCGCTTGTATATGAAAGAGGCGTTTAGCGACAATTTTTCATTGGTGATTACCTTTGGCTACATGCTTACCGTTGTGGCGGTGATGGCCGCTGATAGCTATATTGTGGGTAATGCGATTACCTACACTTTTAACCTGCCTAGTTGGGCTTCGCTGATCTGGATTCTGGCCCTGCTCGGATTGGCGATGGGTGCGAATTTGCGCGGCATCAGATTGGCCGGGCTTGTACAGGATATCACCACCTATACGTTGCTGGTGATTGCTATTATTATTTCTCTGATTGCCTTAGTGCAGCATGGTTTTCAATTACGTACTCCCTTCGACTCACTCACACATCCCTTTGATCTGCTCAATGCCATAGCGGTGGGCGTGTTTGTCTTTTCGGCCTTTGAGTGGGTGACGCCCCTTTCCGAGGAGGTGACGAACATTCGCCTCATTCCGCGTGGCATGTTCGTCGCTTTGCTGTTGCTCGGTATCTCTTACGTGCTCTTCACCCTCGCGGTGAGTAGTGTGTTGACCGTTGATGTGCATCATCAAGCCTTGGTGAGCTCGCCTATTCCCCAATTGTTGCTAGGCAAAGCTGTGCTAGGGCAGCTTGGTTTGTGGGTGATGCTGATTACGACGCTGATTACGGCGGTGATGACCTTTAACGGCGGCTTCGCCACGGCGTCACGCTTTATGTATGCTGCCGCCCGTGAGTATACCCTACCGCCTCTATTCGCACGTATCAGTATCAGTACTGCCGTGCCGTATGCCAGCGTGATTGCTCTAGCGGTTGCATCCGCGGCAATCGCGGTAATCATCTTCTTGACGGGCCAGTTTCAGATTTTAATTCTGGTCGGTGCTGTGCTGGAAGCGTTAATCTATGCTGTGGCGGGTCTCTGTGTGTTGCGCTTGCGCGTGAAGATGCCGACTGCGGAGCGTGTGTTCCGTGCTCCTGGTGGAGCGATTATTCCCATTGCCTGTGTGGTGATCTTTGGCGTATTGGGACTTTTGGCCGCTCTCGGCATTGGTTCAGCTGGCATTGTGCCCGGTGTCCCGCTGGCGGTGACGATCGTGGTGTTTGCGCTTTCTGCCCTTTATGTCTTCCTGGTGGTACCGCGCTTGCGCAAAGCGGCGGAGGCAAAACGTACTCCCGCGACGCGGCGACGCCCAGGACGTGGCACTCCTACACCTAATTCAGAAGTCGGATAAGACCAAAGCTGCTTTTGGTAGGCATGCAAATCCGTTGCTGGACTCTGTGTAGCAACAAAGGCAAGCCATAGTAACAGTGTAGATACGAGGTGTGTATTGCGTTATTTTACTAGCTTAGGCGTATTGTTGCTTGTAAAGCGCAGGGTATCCGCGTTGCTGATCGCGCTTTGTTGCCTGCTCGTGCTGCCACTTCCGGCTTTTGCTTGTGGTGGCTTTTTTTCTGCCCAGGTTCCGGTCAATCAGAATGTAGAACGTATTATATTGGCTGTTGGGCAAAATAGCACCACGATGTACGAGCAGATCAACTACCAGGGCAATGCCAGCGATTTTGCCTGGGTATTGCCTGTGGCTGTGGTGCCTAAACTTGATACCGCTTCCGTCAGTCTCTTTAGCTCTTTGGATGGCCAAACCGCACCGCGCTTCATTGGGCCGGAGGCACCGCGCTGTGGTATCGCTCCCCTCGGTAATGGTGGTACATCGGCTGGCGCACCTGCTCCCGGCACTGGTGGCGGCGTCCACGTGTATAGCGGTGGCACGGTTGGCCCGTTTGCCTATGATGTCATCGGCTCACAGGATGCAACTGCGCTGACGAAGTGGCTGCAAGGCCACCACTATCATGTACCGGATACCATGCAGGACTTGATAAGCACCTATGTGCAGGCCCATATGTTCTTTCTGGCGATGCGTTTGCAACCCGAGGCTGGTGTGCAGGATATTACGCCCGTCAAATTGACGTTTCCTGTAGCGATGACGCGGATCATGATTCCTCTTCGCATGGCTGCCGCTTCTTCTGTGGAGCACACGGGCGTGCTGGTGTGGATATTTGCGGCACAGCGTTTTGTGTCGCAGAATTACCAATCATTCTCGTTGCAAGGCAAGCAACTCACTGTTGATCCCTATCCTGGGGCAAATTATCAGTCGCTGATCGATGCCGCCGTCAATAAGGCGGGTGGGCATGCTTTTATCACGGAGTTGGCGCGACCAACGCAAGGGTTGTATGGCGCGACAACGGAGATGAACGATTTAGTGAATAACTATGGCTATGTCACGCGCTTCTACACGCGGCTCTCGCCACAGCAGATGACGTTGGATCCGGTGCTCGTGCCACAAAGTGGTCTGCCCGACGTTTCTAATACGTATGATCTTTCCGATCATACGGCACCGACAAGCTGTGATACCTTCGATCTCTGGCTTGGCTCTCTGGGTGTGGCTGTCTATCCGCTCTTCTTCGGGACGCTGTTTATTTTAGGCATCGTGATTGGTGTGGCTTTTGTTGTACTACGGAAACGCAGAGCAAATAGTATGCGTTCCTAGTCTCTATTAATATTAGGAGAGCTGAATAATCTTGCCACCAGTGGCTTTGAGGAGACGATCACGGATGGCTAAGCCCAGACCGTGCTCCTCAAAGTTACGGCAGAGAATGACCTGAACGCCTGCCTCTTCCAATGTGCGCAAGCCTGCATAGAGGCGAGCCGCAATCTGCTCTGGTGCTTGTAGTGAGCCGAGTGTGTAGATATGCACCCCGCTTTCCTGAAAGGTTGCTAGGTCTTCGTCTGCGAGCAAGAGGCCAACCTGTTGTTGTTGTGCTTGGTGTTGCTGTATCTCATGGAGCATGGCTGTATGCATGGCGTCAGTGGTACCTTCGAAGAGGAAGGCAGGCACTACAGGGGCGTAATGAATGAGCATTTGCCCCGGTGATTGCATAGCTTCATGGCTATCATGGGGGGTGTGCTGGGTGGGTGGCATTGAAAGTTGTATCTCTGGCAAGATAGTCCGTAGTGCTTCGAGACTTACACCGCCGGGGCGCAGAATGGTTGGTGGTTGTGAGCAAAGATCGAGCACCGTAGACTCTACGCCAACGCTGCAAGGGCCGCCATCAAGGATCAAGGGGATGAGCCCGTTGAGGTCGGCATACACGTGTTGTGCGGTGGTAGGGCTGACATGCATGAAGCGGTTCGCGCTCGGTGCAGCGATGGGTGAGCCGCTGGCGCGAATGAGTGCGAGGGCGACAGGGTGGCGTGGCATACGTATCGCTACGTTGGCGAGTCCAGCTGTGACAATGCTCGGTACCTGTGGGGCCGCTGGTAAAATGAGCGTCAGAGGGCCGGGCCAGAAGGCTCGTGCCAACTGTCTGGCTGCTGGGGGAAAATGGATGACAAGGTGCTCTAAGCTGCTTGTGTCCGCGATATGCACGATTAAGGGGTCGCTCAAGGGACGCCCTTTTGCTACAAATATTTGTTGTACCGCTTCTATGTTCAGCGCGTCTGCCCCCAGACCATAGACGGTTTCTGTGGGAAAGGCCACCAACTTTCCCTGGCGTAATATGCTAGCTGCGTGTGCGATAGATGCCGCCTCTGGCTGTATGGGACTGATCGGTTGTATGTCTGTTTGTTGCATAAAGATTAAAAAGGCTTTCTGTATTCAATTCGTATTCGCGCGATTGGCATGAGTATATCATGAATGGACATATTAGGCGTAGAAGTTGCAACGTGCTAAGGTAATATGCTACACTCTGCCCTATATATCGTAGTCATGAAAGAGCCATAAAAGAAGTTTAAGAATATATGCGACCAGACACTAGGATGAATAAGCGTCCAGAATATATGCGACCAAACCAAATGATGAATAAGCGTTCAAAAGATATACGCCAGGTAGTGGGAATAAGTGGTATCATTTTCGCGACTTTACTGCTTTTGACTATTACCATTTATGCCTTTAATGCTCGTCAAGCCATTCTTCCTAAAGGGGGGGCGCATCTCAACTTGCCTGCGCTTCCTGGTTTACCAAAGCAACCGGCTGTCACGTGTAAGACGCCAGCACATACTGTGGGTGATAGCACTGTCTCTCTGACATCAGCTGGCTTGAAGCGCACCTTCTTGATACATCTGCCACCCAGCTATGGTGTGCAACCACAGTCGCTGATCGTGGTGTATCATGGCTATAGCTGGACCTCGCAGATTATGGAGCATAACACGAATATTGACACAGAGGCCGATAAAGCTGGTTTCGTAGTGGTCTTTCCGCAGGGCGTCGATAGCCCGCCATCGTGGAATGCAGGCGTGGGTGCGTTTGGACCGACGGGTGATGCCGATGATATTCAGTTCACGCGTGACCTCTTGAGGAATGTTGAGCAGAACTACTGCGTTGACAGTCACCATGTTTACGCGGCTGGTTTCTCACTCGGTGGCGGCATGGTCTATCGCATAGCTTGTACGCTTACCGACAAGTTCGCTGCCGTGGCTACCGTCTCCGGTGCCTATTATCCCATACCTGGTGGCTGTCCCGCCTCGCGGCCTCTGCCAATCTTAGAGATACACGGACTCGCGGACCAGCTTGCGCCCTATGCCGGGTACCCAGCCAGGGATATGGCGGGCGTGACGAACTACTTGAATGGCTGGCTGGCTCGCGATAAGTGTAGCGACACCCATGACACCTTCTTTCAGCAAGGCGACGTGACCGCTATCGAGTGGACGCACTGTGCCCCTAATGTGGCGGTTGTGCATTATCGTATCAGCGATGGCGGTCATACGTGGCCGGGCTCGCCCAACACGACGCATGTCATTGATGCAAATGTGGTGCTCTGGCAATTTTTCAGCAAGTATACGCTGTGATGTGCTCTTGTGGCGAATTGAACACGCGCGAATGTTCCTGATGTCTCTGCTCTGCTACGCCTTTGGCGATGATAGCATTGCTCCCATTAGCCCGAGCAGGTTCACCGTTTCGGGATGATGGGGGTCGCCACTAAATTCGCGATACATGGAGTGTACATTGACGGCGATACGTTCGCCATCAGTCCAGGTGGCATATTTGTCCAAGGGAATGTCTTTGGCGGCATCGAGCGCGGACATGCCAGCGTCATAGCGTTTACGGGCTTCGGCATAGACATACTCAAAATATTCTTTGAGGGCTGCCACACCGCGCTTATCGGTGATGGGACCATGACCCGGAACGATGGTCTCGACGTTCATGGCGAGAAGACGATCACAGGCGCGTATCCAGTTGCTGGTGGGCCCAGCCCACATGATAGGATGTCCACCGATAAAGAGAATGTCACCTGTGAAAATCGTTTTGTCTTCGGGCAGGTAAACAAAGGTATCCCCCAAGGTATGGGCTGGGCCAACCTCAATCAATTGCACGAACTTGTCGCCCACCTGGAGCGTGTATTCGCCATCAAAGGTCTCTTTCGGTGGTGTGAGGGCGATGTTCGCAAAGTCGAATGCATGAAAGGCGTGTTCAAAAAACGTACCCACTGGCCCCATCTGGGCAGCTTGTGTTTGCATCATCGCCATGAGTTGAGGAGTTGGACCCGTGCTGATCTCTTCTGCTGTGCGTTTTGAGGCGATGATGCGCGCATCCGCGACGAGTTCATTGCCATAGCAGTGGTCGCCGTTGGCGTGTGTGTTCACCACCATGTCAATGTGTGCCGTTGCTGGGACTGCTTTGCGCATGGTGTCGAGCATCGCTTGCGTCAGCTTTAGGTCAAAGAGGGTATCGACGAGAAGTGAGGCCTCGCCATCAACGATCAGTCCTGCATTGCTCCATCCCCAGGTGCCATCTGGTTGAAGATAGGCATAGGTGGAGTTGCCGAGGTCGTGCAGTCCTTTGGTATATTGCCATTTTTGCATTGATGTTCTCTCCTTTGAGCAAATGATAGGTCATGTGTAGTTTATGGGTGTGTTTCCAATGCTCATGCTACGCTACCAGCTTAATGGGCATCAGTTGTACTGTCCGCGCCTGCTTATTAGAATGAACTGCTGAGTTTGCGTGAACAACATTCAAGGGATACCTGACCTGCGTATCTGCTAGCTTATCGCTTGCTTGCAAGAGGGGGATGACCGCGAGAGAAACAGCGGCTACCCCTGGTTGAATATGCGTATCGCGTAGGCTGAACACTTGGCTCGTGAGGCGTACAATCATGCCAGGTTTCCACGTGTTCGTCTGGCACCAGCGCACTGAGGGAACGTCGTTGCTGGCAATGAACTCATCGCCGTTTTTATTTGTCACTAGCAGTAGCAACTGCGCGGGCATAAGTGTCGGTGCCAGAACATGCCAATAGGTTGTGACAGACATATAGCCAGCTTGAATACTAAACGTAGTTGGCGCGTCAACCTGATAGCCAACCAGTTCCACCGATGGTGTGTTGTCCGCGAGTCGGTTGAAGACCACTTGTACCGGATGTGGGATGGTTTTTGCTTTTGGTATGATATAGGAACAGAAGGCAGGAGGGAGATTGGGAAGAGCCAATTCTGGGTCAGCATCGTTATCAGGCTGCTCGGCAGAGAGCGGCGACATTCCGGCGGCAGGCATACCCCGTTCGAGTAAGAGGTAACCATCTTTGGCTGCAACAATGCCGTACTGGCCATTCAAGAGCAGTTTTTTGGCCTCGCGAATATAATCCGCAGAGCCATAAAACGGGTACATGTCACTGGTAACATCCAGGAAAACATAATCAGCAATGGTGTCTCCATATGGGAACAGATAGATGGTTTTGCGATGGCTGATATGAGGAACAAGGGAAGATTGTGCCGAGACGGTAGCATTATCTGGTATCTCATCAATAAAGGCTTGTGCAAGCTTTGTATGTGCCGATGTTTGCGGCCATTGGAATCCAGAGGTGTAAGGAAGATAGCCACGCAGGTTGTCAGTGCGTATGGTTGTGCCTAGAAGCCCGATAACCATAACCAGCAGAATGCCTCCTTGTAGGAATCTGGGTGTTGCTCTTTGTAATCTTTGTGTGCTGGTTGGGTTGGTTGTACTGACTGTTGTGGCTTGTTGCGGTTGTCTCTGGCGAAATGCCAGGAAGCCTGTTTGAACGCGTTTCAGTATCCAGCGAATAACAACAAGTGCTTCAATCGTCGAGAAAATTAAGATAGGAACCAGTTCCGCGCTATAGTGGTACTGCCCCTGATACATCTGCGGATCGCTACTGAGCAGATCGAAAGCAAAAGTGGGTAGGCCCAATATCATAACCCACGGCGCGAGCAACGGTAAATAAGCAAGTGGTGAGAAGAGCGTGCGGATAAAAAAGAAGTGTGAAGGTTCTAGTACATGCTGCTTGATGATTGCAACCGGATGTAGGAGAATTGATTTCGCAATCTGTATCGGCCCACTGCCAAGGTAGGCATAGCGAGAAGCGAGTAAAGAGTGTCCGGTAGGGCTAGCAAGATGCAATACCTGTAAATCGAGTAGCGTCCAGGCTGCAGCCAGTGCGACCAACCCCAGTCCACTGCGCCAGCGTCCTTGAAAGATGACTGACCACAAACCACACAGCGCAATGATGAGGGGAATTTGTTCCTTACATGCCATGGCAAGTATCGCAAAGACAAAGACCCAGACGGTTTTACGGAGATAGAGAAAATAGAAAAGGAACATCAAAAATGCAATCGTAAATGTAACAGCGTGAAAATCAAAAAGGTTTGCCTGTATTTGTGCAGGTGCCAAGAGGTAGAGCACCGCGATGCCTAGTGCCGCCCATTCATTGCGAAGGCGCAAGCGGGCTAACCAGAAGGCGGGAAAAGCTCCACACGCAATGACCAGTGTTTGTAAAATAAGCAGCAACTTAGGTGTGGCAACGAGCAAATACAAAAAAGATAGTACAAATAAGATTGGTTCCACATGAATAGAAAAACGTGAAATACCACCCAATCCTGCACAATTAGTATCACCTATCGTATTGCAAATGGTCTGATGCATCAAGTTCCCATGTGCTGTGTTCCAGATGGCTTGATCCATAATACCCAGGTCTTCCGCGTGTGTGAGGAAGGCATCTTGGCGAGTTGTGAGATACAGAATAAAAAAGGTAGAGAAGATCAGCGCGGCAAGCGCGACAAGTGCAGAGGCAACCCAGAACGAGCGAGTATGTGGTAATAGTTCGGGAGCCGAATAAAGCACGCGTTTCGGGCGGAAGAGTGAGCGAAGTGATTGAGTGCGTTTTTTATCCATGAGTTAATTACCCCATTATAAGCGAGATGCGACTATAGAGCACCTCCTGTTCTAACTGAAAAGATTGGTGCTCTACGCCGCTCGTTTCTTGCTAAGAAGTATAGAATATATGTCAAGCGGGCATGTGCCTATGCATCTATATACCCCTATTTAAGGTGTATCAAGCGTTTCGTGCGCTCGTAGCATGGGTGTACTCTCTGGAACTTGCGGATTGATAGAGGGTATAGGGGCATCGGCGGCGAATAGCTCACGCAGGTAGCTATTGAGGAACATGCCCTGTGGGTCAAGTGTGGCTCGTATGCGCCTGAAGTCATGCCAGTGCGGATAGAGTACCGCTAACTCGTCGGCTGTGCGTGTGTGCATCTTGCCCCAGTGAGGACGACCTTGATAGCGTTTAAATATCGCTTCGATCTCGCGAAAGTAGGCGTGATAGGGCATGCCGCGATACATGTGTACTGCGATGTAGGCCGACTCACGCTGATAGGCCGGACTAAGCCAGATATCATCGGAATGCACAAAACGACATTCTATCGGAAAGTGCACCTGAAACTGGTATTGCTCAATGCATTGCTGAATCTCTTTGATGACAGCATTGATATGCTCGGCGGGAATGTTATACTCCATCTCTTGAAAACGTACCAAGCGGGGTGTTGTAAAGAGACGATGGCTATAGTTCACCTCGTCAATATTGGCTATGGATTGGGCTGAGATAGCACAGACCGCTTTGCACAGCGTAGGAAAGAGGCGGCATAACTCCGAGAGTACCCAGTAGACCCCATTTTCCAGCACAATCTTGTTGAAATCACCCCAAAAGCTGTTTTTGCTGACAGCCTGTGTCGTTTCGTTGAGGAACTTCGCCTGTACACCGTCGGTGTAAGGAAACCAGAAGAACTCAAAATGGCTGTTATCCCGTTTATACTGTTGCAACGATGACAGGCATTCAGTCAACTTTTTTCGTAACCCCTGATAGTGCATGCGCTTGGCGGGTACTATGCGCAGCTTTACTTTGGCGATAATACCTAACGTTCCGAGCGAAACCTGGGCTGCCTTGAAGATATCGGGGTTGTGTTCTGCTGAGCACTCCAAAAGCTCACCGGATGCTGTAATTAAGGTAAAGCCCTCTACATGCGTGGCAAGTGTGCCAAAGTTGATGCCTGTGCCATGGGTCCCCGTGCTGACCGCGCCCGCAATGCTCTGTACATCAATATCGCCAAGATTTTCTTGTGCCATGCCATGCTCAAAAAGGGCATCGCCTAGCATTTTCAGTTTTGTGCCGCCCAATACGGTCGTGGTACCTTTTTGTGTGTCTATGGTTTCAATACCTTGCAAGTTGTCGAGCGAAATAAGCACGTCATCCGTCTGGGCGATTGCTGTAAAGGAGTGACCCGCACCGACAACTCGTAACTGCCGTCCATCTCGTGCATAGCCTTTCACCAGCGTTGCCAGTTCGTCGATGCTACTTGGTCTGATGATCTCCTGTGGTGTGCTTTTCACTGAGCCGGACCAGTTGCTCCACTGCTCTTTCACAGCCATAATTTCACTCCTTCCTTACATGAACCATGTTATAAGCTATTATATGAAACATTGGCCATCGCCGCGATAGGTTGTTACCTCTGCTTGTATACTGCCATTGCTTACCAGGGCAAGCTGTGTGAAGCGTTCGCACAGTTCGCCAGCTTTGCTATGACGCATAAAAATAGGGTCGCCGAGGTGCAAGGGAACACTGCCTTTGTAATGGATAGGGGTTTGCACCTCACCGGCTCCCTCAAGGCTATCTAAGCGTGTGCCCGCTGGAAGATATGGAGTTGGTTGCTTCTCCGTGCCCACGGCACCAGAGGCGATGTAGCCGCCACCGAGACAGGTATAGATAGAAGGAGTTGGATGGCGTACAATCTCAAGCGCAAAGCCAGCGGCTGGCTGATAGCGAAAGTCACGATAGTTATCAAAGAGCGTGGGGGCGTAGAATGCCGAGCCGACCGTAATCTCCGTGACCCCCGCCTCGGCACGTGTTGAGATAATACTTCCTGTGCCGCCCCCATTCACGAAGCGTAGTGAAAGACCGTAAGACGCAATCTGCTTGAGAAATGCGGCTCGACGTGCGGCAACTGTGTGGATAGAGCGTTGCTTCAATCGATAGACCAGAGCATTTTTGGCTTTTTGCGCGGGAAAATTATCGCCTACACCTGCTATCTGTGCCTCATAGCCCATAACGCCATCAAGTGACAGATGCTTAGAGGCCATGATGCGCTGAATGATGGGGCGGGCTTGCTTGGGATTGCGGAGCGGAGAACGCCACACACCGAAGTGCAACCCTGGCAGACTCAGTGCGAGATCAATTTCGAGGCAGAGCGGCAGGCGCGCACCCTGTTGCTGGGCCACCTTCTCAATCTGTTCTACATGTTCGACACTATCGACCATAAGCGTGATGGAGGCACCATCAATCGTCGCTCTGGCAATGGCGATGATATCCTCTTTATTCCAGATGGGATAGCCAAGCAGGAGATCAGAAAACCCCTGTGAGGCAAGATACACTGCTTCATGTGGCGAATAGCACATAATCCCTTGAAAGCAGCTATCTGCGGCAAGGATGTGGCGCAGCACCGCCACGCTTCTAATTGATTTGGAGGCGAGGCGAACACGCTTCCCAGCGGCACGTGTGATTACTTGCTGGATATTTTGAGCGAGCAGATCAAGATCGAGATAGGCAAAGGGCATGGGGCGATGCGCGAAAATAGCTTTGTAGTAGGCATAGTCGCGCTTACTGGAAGGGGTGGAAGCTGAGATAGCCGCTGTAGTTGCTATCCCATTGCCCGTCTGCTGTGTCGCTATGCCTTGTTGTGTGTTTCCACCTGTTACCTGTTGTTCTTGCATTGTCATTTATCCATGCCTTCATAAAATAATTTCGTATAGTCAAACCCTTGTTAGCCAGTGAAAGGGCTCGTGGATTGGGAATTGCTTGGGTGGGCTTAACGTATCCCGCTTAGAATCCATTTGTACGTGCGACCTGCCCTAGCCAACGCGCACTCGGTTTGACGGTGCGTTCCTGTGTCTGCCGATTGACTGCGATGAGGCCGAAGAGCGGACGATAGCCCAATGACCATTCAAAGTTGTCCATGGCTGACCAGTAGGTGTAGCCGCGTACATCAATGCCATCGCGCATGCAGGCGGCAACGCCGCGTAATGCTCGCTGGACGTAGGCGATGCGCCGCGTGTCGTCGGTGGTGGAGACACCATTTTCTGTGACGATCACGGGCAAGCCTGTGGCCTTGTTTGCATAACGAATGGTAGCCTCAAGGGCCTCAGGCCAGAATTCGTATCTCATCTGGGTGAGTTCTACGCCCTCTTCTGCCTCCAGTGGACCATTTGGGCCAAAACGCTGACGTGAGTAGGTTTGCACGCCGATGAAATCATCACCTTGCGTTTTCTCCAGGTACACATCCAGTAACTCGTGGCGCATGTGAGCGGCCATCTCTTCACCGCCGGGACCTGCCTGAATATCTTGCATTGCCAGCGTGACGCCGACTGAGCAGGTGCTGGCCTTCGCTTTGATGACCTCGACTGCACGGCGATGGGCGTTCATAATGATCTCGCGGCCACGAATCGGGTCAGCGTAGAGGAAGGGGGTGAAATGGCTGGCATCGCTACCAGCACTACGTGCCGCGACCTCAAACCACGGAGCTGTGCGAGCTAAGTGTAAAGGGGCACCCACAGAATGGATGAGTAACGGGCCGAGATTGACTTCATTCAAGGTGCAGGCAAAGGGTATCAGATCGCCCAGGTGGGCTGTTGCGCGTTCGCAAAAACGGGCGAACTTTTCCGGTGTGTCCTGTGCCTCCCAGCCACCATTGGCGGCAAGCCAGCGTGGTGAGGTGAAGTGATGAAATGTGACCATTGGCGTGATGTGGTGCTCGTGGCACGTTGCCAGCATGCGCCGATAATGATCAAGTTGGGCCAGTGAAAATTCGCCTTCCTCCGGTTCGATGCGCGACCATTCTAACGAGAAGCGATACATGTTAAAGCCCAGATCGGCGAGCAAGGCGATATCCTCGCGGTAATGATGATAATGGTCACAGGCGTCCCCTGATACATCGGCGTAGGAACTGCCAGGGGTGTGCTCCAATATCCAGTTGTCATTGTAAACGTTGCCGCCCTCTACCTGATGGGCAGCGGTAGCAGTACCCCAAAGAAATGTGGCTGGGAAGGTGATTTCCATTTTACACTGCCTCTCAAGAGTTTCATACTATAGAGGTGCTCGTTGGTAATAGACGACGTTGTGTTGCCAGAGCAGATGTTACGATTGGGAAAGAGCCGCCCTTGTGCTCATATTCTGGTAGTGGGTGGCTCTTCTCTTGAGTTACTATATCATGTTTGCTCGTGATATGCTAATCAACATGGGCAGGCAAGCCGGAAAGCGAACTGCCAGCGTTGACATTCGCGCCTTCTTCTATGCCGACTCCATGTTGCATGAGCGAAAACGTGCCGCATTTGCCGCCGATTGTTCAGAATAAAAAATCGAGCGTTACTTCTCTACGAAAGACGTTGGCGCGTTGCTTATTTTGCTACACTTCTGTTATCTCTTATGTGCGTCCGAGAACTTGGGTCGGGAATGGCGCAAGCGGAGATAGCTCTTTTCGCTGTCGCATACGGAACGCCAATATTATTCTGATGAGGCAACAGATTGTGCGTCTATGCCAGAGGCCGAATGGGTATGCTACAATAGTAAGCAGAGCGTTTAGCTCCACTGAAGCAAGTATAGTTTCTGGCGACGCTATCTACATCTCGCAAACGATTTATTTCTGCTAGGACTTTAGTTGTAGAGGCCCTGAGTGAAAAGTGGCACGAAGCCAGAATACTACTCTATGATGGAGCTAGTTTATTGGAGTAGCGAATGGACACAACGCTTCAAGCATCATCGACAGCCAAACCAACCTCATCGCAGCCACGTAAAGACCTGCTAACACTCTGGCTGGGCATTGCTTTCAGTGTGCTATTTACCGGCGTGATTTGGCTCACGGGTGAGTCGCTGAAAGCCTTTCCGCACTTGCCACAGCAGGGGCCAGCGTGGTATTTCTGGAAATTGCCCGCACCCAGTCTAGGCGCGGAGATTACCGCTTGGGGCTTCTATGCACTGCATCAAGTCGCACTCTGGGGTATTATCTGGTATGCACAAACGCACGTCCAAAAATACACCACTGGTCTGCATCGCGTGAATGTGGTGGCACTTGCTGTGAATGCTGGCTTTATCCTTTTGCACTTTGTGCAGACGCATATCTGGTATGATGCGCTAGCCCAAAACGTTTCGGTTTTTAGCTCACAAGGTTCTGTCATCGTGTTGCTGATCTGGGTGATGCTGATGGAAAATAACCGTCGTGGCCTCTTCTTTGGCCAACGTCTGCCCATCTCACAACGCATTATTACCGCGGCACGAAAATATCACCCTTATTTCTTTTCATGGGCCGCGGTCTATACGTTTTGGTATCATCCAATGGAGAATACACCCGGCCACCTGATCGGCTTCTTTTATATGTTCATGATCTTGTTGCAAGGGAGTCTCTTTTTCACACGGGTACATATTAACAAGTACTGGATGTTCACGCAGGAAATTCTGGTTTTGTTCCATGGCACCTTGGTCGCAATACAGAACGCGAACAGCCTGTGGCCGATGTTCTTCTTTGGCTTTGCGGCCATCTTTGTAATCACACAAATGTATGGGCTAGGTTTAAAAGCGTGGATGCGTTGGGGCATCATTACGGTTTATGTCGTCTCCGTCATTGTGTTCTATGGCTTCCACGGGTTTAGTCATCTGTGGCAGGTTGCTGCCATTCCCCTGATCGACTACCCCGGCGTGATTGTGCTTGCATTGCTGTTCGGTCTGGTGCTACAAATATACTCTCGATTGCGTCCAGCTGCAAAGCAAAGCACACTTGAATCGTGAAGCGATGAGCAAGGAATTTTTGTGCTGCCAAAACGCGCTTTTCCCTACGTTAGAGGATGTGCTATAGTGCTGTAGGACAGATAATTGCTACTTCCAGCACAACGGAAAATCCACGATTCCACTAAACATCTTCTCGCAGATAGGGAGCGTTTATGAACGCGCAAACACCACATAAAACTAAAGAGAATGAACGCCTAGCAACCGACGGCAATGCCTGGCGACGCTGGGGACCGTACCTGAGCGAGCGGGCGTGGGGAACGGTACGCGAGGATTATAGCCCTGATGGTCGTGCCTGGGAGTATTTCCCACATGATGCCGCACGTTCCAAGGCCTATCGTTGGAATGAGGATGGGCTGGCAGGTATTAGTGATGACAAGGGCCGCTTATGCTTTGCGCTGGCCTTGTGGAATGGGCGTGACGCGATTCTTAAGGAGCGGCTGTTTGGCTTGACCGGACTTCAGGGCAATCATGGTGAGGATGTAAAAGAAGCCTACTTCTATCTGGACAGCACGCCAACCCATAGCTACATGAAAATGCTGTATAAATATCCGCAGAACGCGTTTCCCTATCAGGTATTGGTGGAAGAGAATGCGCGTCGTGGCAGGCAAGATGCGGAATTTGAACTACTCGATACTGGGGTTTTCGCTGAGGACCGTTACTGGGATGTCTTTGTGGAGTATGCAAAGGCCACGCCAGAGGATATCCTGATTCGTATTCAGATTGTGAATCGTGGCCCCGAGACTGCGTCCCTGCACCTGTTGCCTACGCTCTGGTTTCGCAACACCTGGTCATGGGGATTAGATGAGAGCCTCCCTATATTACAGCAAGCTCCCTCGCATGAAATGCTACACGCGGATTGTTCGGTGGTGGAGGCACAGCATCCGTTATTAGGTGACTATCGCTTGTATTGTGAAGGGGCCGATCAACTACTATTCACCGACAACGACACCAATTATGAGCGGCTCTATCAAGTGCCGAATACCAACCCCTATGTAAAGGATGCCTTCCACCGCTATCTCATTGATGGCTGCGGAGAGGCGGTAAATCCTGCGCACGTAGGCACAAAGGCCGCCGCGCGGTATACACGCACGGTAGCAAGCCAGCAGGGGATCACACTGAGATTGCGTTTTACACAGGTGGCATCGCAAGCAATTACGCTCAGTGAGCAGGGAACGAGTGCTCCTTTCGCAGACTTTGATAGTCTTTTCGCACAACGCAAGCGGGAAGCCGACGAATTTTATAGCGCACTGCAACCAGCAATACTCGACGAAGATCAACGTATGATCCAACGTCAAGCCTTCGCGGGCATGTTGTGGAGCAAGCAGTTTTATCATTATATCGTCTCGCAGTGGCTAGAGGGCGATCCGGCGCAGCCGCAACCGCCGTCGCAGCGGAAGCATGGACGTAACCGCGAGTGGCGTCATTTGTATAACGAGCGCGTGATGTCGATGCCTGATAAGTGGGAATATCCGTGGTACGCCACGTGGGACCTGGCCTTTCATTGTTTGCCACTAGCATTGCTGGACTGCGAGTTCGCCAAAAGCCAGCTCGACCTGCTGATGCGCGAGTGGTATATGCATCCCAATGGGCAACTCCCGGCTTACGAGTGGGCCTTCGATGATGTCAACCCTCCTGTGTTCGCCTGGGCTGCGTGGCGCGTCTATAAGATCGATCAGCAGCAGACGGGGGTGGCTGATCGTATATTTCTGGAAAGCAGCTTTCACAAACTGCTACTCAACTTCACATGGTGGGTGAACCGCAAGGACTCGGAAGGCAACAATGTCTTTCAAGGGGGCTTCCTGGGTCTGGATAATATTGGTGTCTTTGATCGTAGCGCACCACTGCCAACAGGTGGCTTCCTTGAACAATGCGACGGCACCAGTTGGATGGGCATGTTTTGCCTGAACATGATGACGATTGCGCTCGAACTCGCGCTGACCAATTCTGCCTATGAAGATATCGCGCTCAAATTTTTTGAGCACTTTCTGGCAATCGCGGCGGCGATGAATAATATCGCCGACGAAGGAATTCATTTGTGGAATAAAGACGATGAATTTTTTTATGATGTGCTGCGCCTGCCTGACGATTCACACCTGCCGCTGAGATTGCGTTCTCTGGTAGGACTCATTCCGCTGTGCGCGGTGGAAACGCTCGAACCAGAGTTGTTAGATGCGGTGCCGCGCTTCAAAGGACATCTGGAGTGGTTTTTGAAGTATCGACCAGATTTAACACGCCTGGTCTCGCACTGGCAAGTTCCTGATAGTGGCTCACGTCGCCTGCTGGCCCTTGTGCGTGGGCATCGCTTGAAATGCCTGCTCAAGCGTATGCTCGACTCGTCTGAATTTCTCAGCGAGTACGGTATCCGTTCTATGAGTAAGTACCACGCTGAGCATCCCTATATGCTGCATATGAATGGCAGTGCCTACACGGTGAACTATGAGCCTGCTGCCTCGCAAACGGGCCTCTTCGGGGGAAACTCCAATTGGCGTGGTCCTGTCTGGTTTCCGATCAACTACTTGCTGATAGAGTCGCTACATAAGTTCTACTACTATTATGGCGATGACTTTACAATAGAATGCCCGACAGGATCGGGTCGCTACCTCAATCTGATGCAGATTGCCGACGAACTCTCGCAACGCTTGATACGCTTGTTCACGCGCGATGAGCAGGGGCGCAGACCATATAACGGCACGCAAGAGTTGTTACAACACGACCCGCACTGGCGTGATTATGTGCTCTTTCACGAGTTTTTTCATGGCGATAGTGGTTTTGGGCTGGGCGCGAGCCACCAGACGGGCTGGACCGGCCTGGTTGCTGTATTGATGCAGCAGCAAGGCATGCAGCAATACGCAGACGAGATGGCCGAGTCATTCACTGCCCAGTTGCTGGCACCTACGGGACATCACGGCCTCGAACGCAGATAATACACTCCCTACATATGCTGATATTTCATCAAGAGTAATAGGCGGCGATAGCGGCCTTGTTGCCAGAAAAACCAGATCACACCAACCAGGGGAGAAAGCCCAAGGAGCCAGCCAAACCAGAGCGGAATGGCATGTGGGGCCGCTACAATCAAATTAATCTGCGCCGACCCTTGACCCTGGGGGCCATTGAGTTCGGCAACAATTTGCCAGGCACCGCGTACTGGTAGCGTCAGTGTTCCAGTCAGCACGCCCGAACTGCCCTTCTCGCTGACAAGTGGTGCTGTTATTGTCGAGGCATCGGTGCCAAGACCAGGGACCGCCTTCACGCGGCCAGAGAGTTGCTGCCCGTTGTGTGGCGTCAAGGTAACGGTGAGTGTGTTACTGACCTGTGGAGGATCGGGGGTAAACCCCATGTTGACTGTATAGGAGCCCGCTTGTAGCGTCTGATTGCCAATTTTGGCGACGCTGCTATCGCTGCTCACATTGACATAGACGAGCGTAAAAACAACCAGTAGCAGTGCTATACCTATGCCGAGCCAGATGGATAAACGCATGATCTGCTCCTGACTATTGTTTGCTTAAATGCCAGATATCGCCGAAGGCTGATCCCACGTGTGCGAAGACCGGACCTACAATCAGAATGAGGAGCAATACGGGAAAGATATCGCTCCATGACGGTTGTAGCATCAAGAGGACATCACGCGGAAAGCCTATGCTGGGAAACAGGCGGAAAAAATCGACAATCAACGGTGGTAAAAACACCGTAGGGATAGCAGCGATGAGTCCAAGCAGGGAGATGCGTTTGAGTGAAGTCCGTTTATCTATTGGCTTGTCGGCCCATTGTCGATAGGCTGTGACATCGATAGCGATGGCTCCAAGCAGGAAGACGAGCGGCATGCAAACGATGGACACGTTAAACACAGGGGTCACGCCGGGATAACGGAAGGTGAAACCGAGGCGATCAATGGTTGTCCAGATAGCCCAGGGAACAAAGCTTTGTGTGCCCAGCGATTCGAGAAACAGCACGCACACCATGAGGGTCGCGGCACCCGGCTTGCGCGTTAACTGCACAATAGCTATCAGCATGCTCACACCAGCCATGGTCAAAGGAATAGGGTAGGTGAGCAGGGTGAATGTGCCGATGTTGGCAGGTGTAAAGGCGGTCAATGATGGTAATGCAATCTCGATAAGGGCCGCGAGTAAGATGATGGCGCACCATTCAGGCCCGCTGAGCCCCAGAATGCGCCAGGAAGCAGCTCCCTTTTGTCGTTCGTAGGCCGCCTCAGATGAAATCATATAGATCGCGCCGAGGCCCAATATGACGCCACCAAGTGTGCCCATAATATGGAATGGTGACCAGAGGGTAACATCTAAACCATAAAGTTCGTGCCAATAGTTATCAAGCGGGGCTGCCAGCAGATCTGTGAGAGCTCCGAAACCGAGTAGAACGAAGCCTAACGGAGCGTGAAAGTAACCCAGGACGGGGATGGTCGACGTATCGTCAACGCCATCATGCTTGCGCGCATAGCGTAGGGTCTCGATAAATATGACAATCAAGGCGACAAGGCCCGCGCCGCCCACACCTGTATACAAGAGAATATGAGGAGGAATCCAGAAGCGGTCACGCCCTACGAGGTCATGCCAATTTCTGTCCCAGGCAAGGCCCAACTCTGCTTGCAGCAGCAGATATAAAATGAGAATGGAGGTTCCTTGGCGGAGCCAGCGTTCACTAAGCCAGGAAGGAGTGAAGCTATATTCTCGTGTCGTCTCTTGAGAGCTTCCCTGGATAATAGATTGTGTCATAGATACCCCTATCTGTAACAAAATAGCCTTCTATGTAATCTGTACGTTACTACATCTCTTGCGTTGCACATGAGGATAATAGCGAGCAGGAAATGTGTTTTCTCGCTGAGATAATGACGGTCCGTGAAGTGCTTTTTTGTTTTCACTAGCAAGGGCTCTCAACTTCTTCACAAACTCCCTCTGGAATTGTAGTGCTAGTACTATTTTAGCACAAATTATTGCCATATTCAGCGTTCTACCTCTATTAACGTATTGTTGTGATAGTCTATACTGTAGAATGTCAATGTATTACTATCATCGTTAATGGAAGGGGCTGTAACATGGCATTTCGCGCTACACAGGTCTCCCCGGAACCACTGAATTACTTTTTGCAAGAGAATGACGAAGGTCCATTTTTACGCGTGTCAGATATTGTCCTGCGCTCGAATCATGACCCACGAGAAGTTTTTAGCACGTTGATTCGCACGGCAACGAATAGTAGTTGGAGCCATAGTGCTCTGCTCTATCTTTTGAGCGATCCACCACAAGGCTTTGATAATACCTTCCTTGTGGAGGCGATGACCACCGGTATACGAGTGGCAAGCTGGCGTAACGAAGTGACTCCTTTCGAGAAGTTCACTGTGGGCATTCGTCGTGTACCGCTGGATTGGTATGTTGAAACACCACACGAGGTTGCACATCACAATCAGGAAGATCCAGAAGATATTCACGGTATTGCGTATCTACGCCATGTACGCGGTATGGCGATAGATCAAATTAACAATCTGTATTCGCAAGATGTCATCAATGAGTTGACCGCGCTCTATGTGGAACGGATCGCTAGGAGATATCAGGTGTCGCCGCTTGCCCAGTTAGCAGGTGATATTGCTCACTGGTTTGAATTGCGTGATAATAATAGCAACCCTAATGAGCCACTGCTGCGCTTCATCTGTAGTGGATTGGTACAATATAGTTTTTTTGCTGCCTTGCAACGCCGCATTATGAATGCAATGACTGTGCCTGAGTATCGGGATGCTGCTATGAGCAACCTGAGTAACATGCAACACATCATTTTTCGCGAGGACCCCAGCGGCATCATACCCGAGTTTATTCATGATATTCAGTCTGGTAAAAGCAAGATCAGCGATCCCATGCCAGAGCGCGTTGCCAACTTCCTCAAAACAAGTACACCCGCCGATTTTAACAATTGCACCAGCCTGGAATGGCGATATATCATACGTCAAGGGGCTGCCTGGAAGATTGACACGGCTCCCGATGGCTATACAACGCAAAACCAGGACGAGTTGGACGTGTTAAAATTGATCAAACCGGAGCAACCCGGAGCCTAGTAGAGAAATTGCATGCAAATTGGAGAACAAGAACCTATCATAGCCTTTACACTGGCGCGTTATCCACGACGTGCCAGTGTGAATTTTCGTGCGCTTGCCCATCTTGGGCTAGATCGTTGGCCGCTGTCACGAACGGCTGGCCTGCATTTCTGGCGCTTGCTTGGCGTAGGGCAGGGTCGCTCGTTTAACCCACAGGCGGACCTGCAACGCTACGCAATGTTTACCGTTTGGGATTCGTTCAGCGCATGGAAAACATTTGAGACCAGATCTGAAGTGATGCGGCGCATGCGGGGCAGCGCGGAAGAAGCCTGGACGGTCTTCATGCGCCCTGTACGCTGGCATGGAAAATGGGGAGGCCGTGATCCCTTCGCGGCCATGCAGCCAATCGCTCCGCTGGACCCGGGCCCCTGGGTGATTTTGACACGCGCCACACTGTATCCCAGCAAGATACGCACCTTTCTCAATGCTGTCCCGCCAGTTTCTGCCCACCTGCTACAGCAGCCAGAGTTGATTAATTCTGTGGGTGTCGGAGAGTTTCCTCTGTTCTATCAGGCGACGGTCAGCATCTGGCGTTCGCTGCCCGCCATTACCTCTTTTGCCTATGGTTCAGCTCCGCATAGTGAGGTTGTGCGACGCACACACCGCGAACGCTGGTACAAGGAAGAGCTTTTTGCGCGTTTTCGCCCGCTTGCCGCGAGTGGCACCTGGGATAGTGTCAATCCTCTGGATGGAATGCTCTAGCTTTCCGCGACAAAGCTTTGTATTGGCCGTTCATTGAAAGTGAAGGATGAATGGGTGGTGTCTTTTGTGGTCGGGCGGAATTGATTGCACATGTATTGGCGTTTTACAGGAGCTCTATTTCTATGCGTTTGGGTTTTTTTCTAAAATTATGCTTTTTTCTCTGTCTTTTCTGTCTCATAAGTAGTTTTACCCTGTTATTTGCTTCTCATACGATTGCTTATGCTGCCAAGAAACCAAAATCGCCTACGCTTTCCCTGAATGTGTCACAAGGGCCACTGGGGGTGACGCTCACACTCAAGGGAAAGAATTTTCGTGTTGGCCCCGCCACCATATCCTATATTGATGCGAACAATACACCCGGAATTTTTGCCGCGCCCAGTGACAACGCTGTGCAGGTGCAGCGCGACGGCACGTTTAGCTCGACAAATATTATTTTGCCCACCACTGGACCCGTCGGTACGTGGAAGATTATCGTGCTGGATAGCACACAGCAGAGTGTGAGCACGGCCTATCGCGTGCTGTCAGCACCGGGGGCAGCGAGTGCGGGAGTCCCTACGCTTTCCCTGAATCCCAGCAATGGTAAAATTGGCGATGTCATTGCCTTTAGCGGCGAGAATTGGTTGCCACAGGGAACGCATGTCAACCTCTTCGTTATTACCGACACAGCCACCCTGCCATTGCTCGACACGCCAGTTGTTTCGGCGAAAGATGGTACCATTATGGGGGCGTTCCACGTTCCTAGCAGCCTCAATGCTGCGCAAACAATGGCAAACTTCCGTGCTGTCGACAGCAATAATGTGCTGCACGCGCAGGTGCAGTTAAGCTTGCTTTCTGTCTTGCCCACTGTCACGTCAACGCTTGCACCCACAGCAGTGCCAACTGCTGTCAATACACAGTCAAGGACCAATGCGCCCGCCATTAATGTAAAGGCTCTGCTGCAATTGGACAGCAACTCGCTCATGTTCATCATCTTGACCATAGGGATCGTGCTTGGGGTAGCGGGTTTCATGCTCCTGCTCTTTATGCTGCCGTGGGGAAATCGCAGCAGGCAAAAGCACGATGTGCCGCATCCGCGTAGTGGACAATGGTAACGCTCTCCGTTATACTATGCCAAAATAGCGTAATTGTTTCTCCCTTTCTGGGGATGTCCAACATGGGCATCCCTCTTTTATAAGAAGGATGGCATGGCAGAATTCTATGATGTACTGATTGTGGGCGGCGGGCCCGCTGGTCTGGCGGCGGCAGAGGCGGCAGCACAGCAGGGTGTACGTGTGCTTGTTTTAGAGCGTCAAAACGAGATCGGTTATCCCGTGCATACGAGTGGCGGCAGCTGGGTTAGTGATATGAAGGCACTTGCGATACCAGAGCACCTCTATCATCCGATTCCAAAGGTGATTTTTGTTTCTCCACAGCGAGAGGTGCCGCTGGTTTATAACCCAGCCGTTGCTTGCGTGATTGATGTTCGTGGTGTCTATCAACACTTGGCTGGTCGCGCTGTGCAAGCGGGTGCGGCTCTACGGATGCGCCATACGGTAGAGCAGACATTGCAGGATGGTGGAGAAGAAGGACGGGTTGTGGGTGTAACAGCGAAGAATCATATCAGTGAGCGCATTGAGGTACGGGCAACGGTGACGATTGACGCCAGCGGCTTCTCACGGCATATCGGTGTGCGCACCAATATGGGCAAGGCCTTCCATCGCTACGGCTATGGTGCTGAATATGATCTCTATGCCCCCAACTATCCGCAGGACGAGCTATTTTTGATTATGGGCAGCTCATTTGCGCCGCGAGGTTATGCCTGGGCCTTTCCGCGTGGCAATGGTCGCGTGCGGCTAGGCGTGGGCGTATTGCATCCTGATTGTGATGATGATGCGCGCACCTATCTTGATAGTATCATACGCGACCTGCCACAGTTGACTGCTAAATTCAAAGATGCCAGCCCGCTTGAATACCACACCGGATTATTTCCCTCGGAGGGGCCGGTAGAACAATTCTCACGGGATGGCCTGCTACTGGCTGGTGACGCGGGTGGACACGGATCAACCCTCGTCGGCGAGGGTATCCGTTTTGCCATCTACTCAGGGCAAATGGCTGGTAAAGTGGCTGCCGAGGCTGTGAAGGCTGGCAACCCCTCGAAGGCGTTTCTCAGCCGTTTCGATAAAAGCTGGCGTGCGCGTTTTGGCCGCGATATGGATCTTTCGTATATGATTAACAAGCACATTGCCAATTATAGCGATACGCAGTGGGATAACGCATTAGACTTGATGAAGCGTCTCACACCCGCGCAAATGGCACAGACGCTCCGTGGTGATTTTAGTGCCGGGCTGCTGATGAGCATTCTAGCACGCAATCCCGGCCTTGTCGCCACCGGCGGCAAACGCTTCCTTGATCTTATGCTCGAACGTATCAATAAGCCTGCAATGATCCCGGCTGAGGGTTAAATAACAGAGAAGTACAGGGCATAACGTGCGCTAAGGAACATTCAAGCGCGTTGTGCTCTGTACTTCCTTTTGTGAAGGAATATTTTGCTATGGTTGCTTGTTTACAGCTATAGAAATAGATATCTTCCCACAAGGAGTGCTACGGGTGCTGTCAGAGTGACAGGGCCTATTTATGAACGCAATGTAAGGAGCTGGCTACTTTGGAGACCACGACACAAACACCACAAACAAACGAGAAAATTACGATGTATGCTACCACCTGGTGTGGCGACTGCCGTATGGCAAAACGTTGGTTTGACTCGCATGGTGTTGCCTATGACTATATTAATATCGAAGAGAATGAAGAGGCGGCTGAGACCGTAACGCGGCTGAATGGTGGCATGAGAAGTGTTCCTACCATCGTATTCCCTGACGGTTCTGTGCTCGTAGAGCCAAGCCCAAGACAGCTTGCTGCAAAGCTAGCGATATAAAAGCATTTTAATAGATAGACATGACAGAAGAAGAGCGCAGGTGTTTGACGACACCTGCGCTCTTCTTCTGTCATGTCTATATTTTTGGGGGATGACATAGTACAATGTGCTGGTGAGAATATAGAGGAGAGATTTGCATGTTGCCAAAACCGAAGCATCTGGGTGTTGAGTATGCAGTTCAATTTCAAGATCAGAGTATCGTTGATGCGTATCAATATCGCCCGCCTTATCCCGATGAGCTCTTCGAAATACTGTTAGCTCTGATTACCGATGAGCCGCGTGCCGTGCTAGACCTTGGTTGTGGAAGAGGTGATGTGGCGCGTGAACTCGTAGCGCACGTAGAACGGGTTGATGCAGTCGATTTTTCGCATTTCATGCTCGCAAGAGGTAAACAACTCCCTCATGGAGATCATCCACAACTACACTGGATATTTGGACGTGTAGAAGATGTAGCATTGCATCCTCCCTATGCGCTGATCACTGCTGGAGAAAGTTTTCACTGGTTCGCGTGGGATGTGGTGATACCACGTTTGCACAACTTGCTAACACCACATGGCTATCTCGCCCTCTTTGGACGTGAAGCCGCGCCAAATCCTTGGAATGCGGCGGTGATGGAGAGCATTCGTCGTTTCGCCACCAACAAAGATTTTCAGCCGTATAGCACGTTGGAGGAGCTACAGAAACGTAATCTGTTCGCTTTACGTGGTACAAAGGTGACTGCGCCATATCAATTTGTGCAATCAGTGGAGGACTATATCGAATCGTTTCATTCACGTAATGGCTTCTCACGGGAGCGCATGGGCGTGAAACAAGCAGCAGCTTTTGACGCAGAACTGCAACACATTCTAGCTCCCTATCAAATTGAGGGCAAGATTACCTTACAGGTTTCCGTTACGGTCAATTGGGGCAAACCCGCCGCAAGCGTTGTTTCCTCTCAATAGAAAAGGCGATGTATCTATGGTAATCAAGCATCCGGGGCTACAGAACGGCCCTATCTATCTGGACTACAACGCCACCACGCCAGTTGACCCTGCCGTGGTGGAGGCGATGGTGCCCTATCTGACGACCTATTTCGGGAATCCATCAAGCACACATGCCTATGGGCAGGCCACCAAACGCGCTCAGCAGAGTGCTCGTGAGCAGCTAGCCCACCTGCTGGGTAGTAGCATGGCCGATGAAATCATTTTTACAGGCTGTGGCTCTGAGAGCGACACGCTGGCAATTCGCGGTGTGGCTCTGGCACAACGGGGACACGGCAAGCATATCATTACGCAGGTGACAGAGCATCCAGCGGTACTCAACGTCTGTCGCTCGCTGGAACGCCTGCACGGTTTTCGTGTTAGCTATTTGTCAGTTGATCACTTTGGGCGTGTCAATCCGCGAGACGTAGAAAACGCGATTAGTGAGCAGACGACGCTTGTGACGATCATGCATGCCAATAACGAGACGGGCACACTGCAACCAATTGCCGAGATCGCCGAAATCGCGCATCGCTATGGGGCGTTCATGCATAGCGATGCTTCCCAATCAGTGGGGAAAATAGCCGTGGATGTCGCTGAGTTAGGCGTAGACCTACTGACGGTGGCGGGGCATAAGCTCTATGCCCCAAAAGGCATTGGCGCACTCTATGCGCGTCGTGGCATACAATTGGAACCCGCTATTTATGGCGGTGGGCAGGAAGCGGGTCGGCGTGCTGGTACCGAGAACATTGCCTTTATGGTCGCGCTTGGGGCCGCTGCTGTGCTGGCAGAGGAGCAATTGCCTGCTAGTAAGCAGCGCATACAGCGATTGCGTGACCTGCTCCAGCAAAGGCTAGTAGAGGCACTGCCGGGAAGCGTACATCTCAATGGCCATCCGACCGAGCGGCTACCGAACACGTTGAATGTGAGCATTGAGGGCATCGTGGGGGAAAATGTGCTGGCGAGAATGAGCGAGATCGCGAGTTCGACAGGTTCGGCCTGCCACGAAGGAAACACCGAGCCATCGGATGTGCTGATGGCAATGGGTATGTCACGTGAACATGCGTTGGGTGCCTTGCGTCTGACCTTGGGTCGCTGGTCCACAGAGGATGAAATAGAGCAAGCGAGCAGGTTGATTGTACAAGAGGTGCTGAGGCAGCGAGAGCAAGAGATAGAGGCAAATCGCAAATGAGAGTGAAACAGTGTATAATTTTGGCGCGACCTCTGGTAAAATAGGGAGAAGGAACCGTTTGTCGGTGACTGATCTGGATAAACATCTAGAGGGCGACTAGTAGCCAGCGCTTTTCCCTTAAAGGAGCTTGCTTTTCATGACGATGAGTGAACCACGGATGCAGTACCCTGCTCCACCAGCTATCGAACACCCTGAACTCCTTGCGTATCGCGCCGAGTTCCCCATCTTGCAACGGAAGACGTATCTGAACAGTTGCTCACTAGGAGCACTCTCGACACGGTCTATGCAAGGGCTAGAACAATTTATGGAATTGTGGAACGAATGGGGAGCACATGCCTGGTACGAAATCTGGCTGGGAGAAATCGCGAAGGCGCGTCAAAAGTTCGCGCATCTGATCGGTGCTCAGTTACACGAGGTGGCGATTGCACCGAGTGTTTCGGTGGCACTCAGTTCGATTGCCACCGCCCTAGACTATAGTACAAGAAACAAGGTGGTGCTGGCCTCGTTGGATTTTCCCACCTTGCCGTATCAATGGTTGGTCAAGGATAGGTTAGGTGTAGAATGCAGCTTCGTTGAAAGTCCAGACCGCATCACCATACCGGCTGAGTCTTTCGAGGGCGTTGTAGATGACAAAACAGCACTGGTGGCTACCTCGCGTGTGTTCTATACCAGTGGCTATATTCAGGATATTCGTGCCATTGCGGATATAGCGCATCGGAACGGGGCGTATATCCTGGTCGATGACTATCAGGGAACGGGCCAGATTCCCATCAACGTCAATGCCCTGGATATTGATTTTCTGGTGACGGGCACGCTCAAGTGGCTCATGGGAGGGCCAGGGTTAGCGTTTGTGTATATCCGCGAGGGACTTATCCCTACGTTGCAGCCAACGATCACCGGGTGGTTTGGGCACCGTGAACAGTTTCAATTCAAAACGCAGGAATTTGCCTATCGCCAGGATGCCGCACGTTTCGAGACGGGCACACCTGCTGTTCCCACCATCTACACTGCGAATGGGGGCTTGGATATTGTCACGGAAATCAGTGTAGAGAGTATTTGTGAGCGAACGCGCTACCTCACCAATGATCTTATCGCCCGTGCGCGTGAACATGGTTGGCGTGTGCAAGCACCACAGGAGCCAGAATATCGGAGTTCGATTGTCATGATTGAGGTCGATCAGCCGCAGGATGTAGTGAAGCAACTGGTTGCGCGTAATATTATTACCGATTATCGTCCCGGTCTATTGCGTATCTCACCGTACTTCTATAATACTATTGAAGAAAACGCTATCATTATTGATGCACTTGCAGAGATATTGAAAGCTAGCAAACACTAATATCGTGACTCAAATCTCGTAAAGGAGAACATTATGCTTTGTCCTAACTGCAATGCTACCTATATGGCAAGCGATACCTTCTGTCGCCATTGTGGAGCAGACCTCACGCGACGCTCAACCAGTCTGGTTCCACTACAGAAGAATCTCCCCATGATTCTCCAGAATGCCCAACTGCCCCGCAGTGTTGCCGCGAGCGTGGGAGCACTAGCATTGGGCGTCGGCATCGAACTGGTGCGCCGTAGCCTGTTGACGCGCCTAGCACAGCCATCTAGGGCAGTCGAAAGCTCGCTACCCGCCCTGAGTAGCTTAAAGGACATCTTATTGCCCAAAAACGAGAAACCACTCAAGCGCATGCCCAAGGGCTTTGAAATAGAAGAGACCGTGGTGTATATGCGGCGTGTAGTGCGGCGTCAGAACTAAATGTTGTTCAGCAAAGTTGGGTAAAAGAATATGGCGTTGATATTGCGCGAGAAGCATGTGCGTTCCTTGCTGACCATACGTGACACGGTGGATGTGTTAGAGGAGGCATTCAACGCCCTATCGCAAGGTGCCGTCCTGAATCAGCCCCGTAGTAGACTGGCACTAACGAGCGGTGTGTTGAATATCCTCGCGGCTGCCGTACCCACTTTTGGTGTGATCGGCCTCAAGACGTATACCGCCTTTCGTGACGGTGTGCGTTTTGTGGTCATGCTGTATGATGCCTATGATGGTCATTTGCTGGCACTTATTGAAGCGGACTGGCTTGGCTCTATGCGGACTGGTGGAACGAGTGCGCTCGCCACGAAATATATGGCACGCGAAGATGCCACGATTGTCGGTATGATCGGCGCAGGCAATCAGGCGGTGACACAGCTAATGGGGATGTGTGCCGTTCGCCCTATTGCCACTGTCTATGTATATAGTCGTCGTGCGCCCGAATGTGAAATTTTCTGCACTGAAATGACGCGCTTGCTCAATAGACCTGTGTATCCAGTAGCGACGGCGCGACAGGCAATTGAGATGGCTGACATCGTGATTACCGCCACTACTGCACGTGAGCCTGTGCTGTTTGGTGAATGGCTCAAACCAGGGTGCCATATCAATGCTATCGGCTCGAACTGGGCACAACGGCGCGAGATTGATGCGGCCACCCTGTTGCGCTCTGCGCTGATTGTCACCGACTCGCTTGAGCAGGCACAGATGGAGGCAGGCGATTTTATTATACCGGCTGATGAAGGGCTCCTCGATTGGGCGCACGTGTATGAAATCGCCGATATCATCGGGAATGATGCTTTATTGCGTGCATCTCCTCACGATATCACCCTCTATAAAGGGCTGGGTATTGCTCTGGAAGATGTTGCAATCGCTGCCCATGTCTATAGACTTGCAGACAGGCAAGGCATTGGTGAAGAACTAAATTTACTTCCGTAATTTTTGTGAGGATACTATGCTGGTTCCATTCCGCGTATTGTTGTCTCTCCCTCTGTATATGCTGAAACGTTTGCAGGGCAGTCATGGTGCTAGCCGGGGTCGCCACTACGCTATTTTGATGCTTTTTTTGCTGTGTGGGCTTTCGGCTTGTTCTGCCGATGCGGGTATCTTTGGTGGTGGCAATTGGCAGGCAACGGGATTGCACCAACGTATTGTAACGCTTGAAGTGGACCCCAATAATTTGCAGCATCTCTTCGCGGGCAGTGAACAGGGCACGGTGTTTGTGAGTGTGGATGGTGCCTCGCATTGGACAGGCTACCCTATTCCTGCTCAGGCGGGAACCGCTGCCTTAGCGGTGAACAAGTTGGCCTTTGATACGAGTGGCAAGAAGTTGTATGCCGCGACCACGCAGGGATTATTTGTGAGCACGGATGGGGCAAAGCAATGGACGCTGGTGAGTGCGACTGCGTCTGCCCTACCGCAGGATAGCTTCACTGCATTGGCCTTTGATGTCAATAACGCGAATGTGCTTTACACCGGAACAGCGCAACATGGGGTGTTCAGCAGTGCAGATGGTGGTGTGCATTGGTCGGCTATCAGCACAGGATTACCCCAGGGACGTGCCATTGGCAGTATCGCTGTTGATCCCGACCAGCATCAACTCTGGGCGGCGGTAGCTATGGGTGTTTATCGCTCTGATGATGGCGGCTCCTCCTGGCGTGCTTTTACGACGGGTTTTCCCACGGGTGTCACCATCAACACTGTGATACCAGCGTCAGTGAGTGGCGGCACAAAAGGCTTGATTTACGCGGGTACGAGCAAGGGCTTTTATCTCTCAAAGGACTCTGGCGCACATTGGGGTACTGGCACAGAGGCGTTAATTGGCACGAGTATTCGCTTCATTCTTGTAGATTTCCGCAGTTCCAACCCCACAACCGTCTATGTTGGCACCGATGTTGGGGCTTTTCGCAGCGATGATGAGGGGCAAAACTGGCGTGGCATTGCAGCGGGTTTGCCGCGCAAAGTGGCGGTCAATGCTATCCTGCTCGGCGCCGCTAACTACGATCAGCTGTATGTGGGCAGTAACGCTGTCTATGTCTTCCCCGGAACCAGCGGCGGCTTGAGTCCATCACGCATTCCTGTATTCATCGGCGTGCTTGTTTTCTTTTTTCTGCTGTATATCATTGCGCGCCGTGGCTGGCGCGAGTGGCGCAATCTGCTGAAGCCAACGCGTATTGTAGAGCCACCTGTGCGGCCTTAACTCCCCAGCATGAGCCACTGCACGATGCAGCGAATGTTGCTATCATGC
>JBBPYR010000286.1:0-7789 GCA_038199755.1 Ktedonobacterales bacterium
GTTCGGTTGGCTTTTCGCTCTCCATGCCTTCCCGCCCTTCTCTGTTCGGTTTTCCTCAGTGTATCATCTGCTTTCCCTCCTTTCCATCCCATGAGCCTGACTCCCCTCATTGATGAACTTGCCTTATATCATAATGCCAGTTCAGATAACCAGCTTGCAAGGGCAAGCCCCAGTTTCATACAATTTCTTTACAAAATCCTCAGAGTTTTCTTACTCCTATGTCATATAGTACACATAGAGGCTTTATGAACGTGTATAAAGTAAAGATGTCGAAGAGAGTCTATAAGACGAGAGGTTTCTAATCATGCTTTATCAAAATGATAATAATACCGAGCGCGATGAACGCGACATGCATAATCAGCAGACATTACCACAGCAGCCCTCATCGTGGCAGCAGAATACGTATAATCATGTTCCCTATCCCACAGGCTCGCAGCCGCCTGTGCAGTCCCCGCAACCTTCACTGTCCCCGCCACCCGCCCAGTCAATGGGCGCGGCAGCGGCACCACTACGGCCCGCACGTACTGGCCGTACGGTCTTGTTGACATTGTTATTGGCCGTGTTGTTTGGCGGCTTGCTGTTCGGTGCTGGCTGGGAATTTGGACGCGGCACCGGCAGCACTGTCGGCACGCTGCAACCAGGGACGAGTCCGCAGCCAACCGTGCCTGCGATTACGAGTAACGGGAGTAATATCGAGGCGGTGCGTGAGGCGGTAATAGCAAAAGTGCAGCCTGCGGTGGTGCAGGTTAATGTGACAACAGCCCGCGGTGGCGGTATTGGCTCTGGTGTGATCGTTGATAAACGCGGCTACATTGTGACGAATAATCACGTTGTGTCGGGCGCACAGTCAATTCAGGTGGTGTTGAGTGATGGCAGGAAACTGAATGCCCAATTGACGGGAACGGATGCCACCGATGATCTAGCGGTCATCAAAATTAATCCTTCTAACAATATGACCGTGGCGACCATTGGTGACTCTTCGGCTTTGCGCGTGGGGCAAGAGGTGCTAGCGATTGGCAACCCATTGGGCATTACGCAGACCGTGACAAGTGGTATTGTGAGTGCGTTGAATCGTACCGTCTCAGAGGGGCAAGGGGGGGCGACCATTCCTGGTGCTATTCAGACAGATGCAGCGATTAACCCTGGTAACAGTGGTGGCGCGCTGGTCAATCTGCAAGGCGAGTTGATTGGTATTCCTACATTGACCGCGATTGACCCAGAGTTTAACACTCCTGCCAGCGGTGTAGGTTTTGCCATTCCAGCGAATCGTGTGAAGCTGATTGTGCCGCAGATTATCACGAATGGGAACGTCCAGCATACCGGACGTGCGGCCCTGGGTGTAGAGGTTGTCTCGGTTGATGCGAATGTGCAGGCACAGGATAATCTCTCGGTCGATCATGGTGCCTTGATCGCGGGCTTTTCTGCTACTAGTGCCGCGCAACAAGCCGGATTGAAGGTGGGCGATGTCATCGTACAGATTGATAACAATCCAGTGAATGATACCTCGTCATTGGGTGATGCGCTTGCCACGAAAAATCCTGGCGAGAGTGTTACCGTCAAAGTGGTGCGTGGCACGCAACAAATCAGTGTCAATGTGAAGCTTGGTGAGTTACAAGCTGCTCGATAAAACATGAGTCATCCCAGATTTTGATAGCGTTGGCGAATTCAAATAGTCTCCTCAGACTGATGTGGTTAGCGGAGTGAAATTGAGTAACCGGAATGAATTCGCCAACGCTATCAGATTTGAGCCATGGCAAAGAGAACCCTCCTTGAGGTATCCTGAACAAGCGAACTGAAAACGCGTCAGGAACCAAAGGAGGGTTTTCGATGTCAGATCAGTATCTCATAAAACCAGCGGGAGTACAAGAGCCTCGCGCTGATCCTCAGTTCATGACTCAAGGGCTGGGAACTATGCTGCTGAGCTTTCTGGGACCGTTGCTGCTCGAATTGGATCGCAGCATCGACAAGCGCTTGATCCGCACCTTGGTGCAAGCCGTGGAAGCCATCTTGACCTTTCGCGACCAAATTCATGGACTCTTGCTCACCGAACTAGGAGGGTACATGGACCCACTTGGGGGAGGGACAGGGGGAACCAAACGGCTCAGCAGGCTGTTGCATAGTGCCAAATGGACCGCAGTGATCATCGAGCACTTTCTCTTGAAGCGCTGCGACGAGCAGATCGAGAGCTGGCACCAACAAGAGCAAGAGGGGCTGGTGCTCTGGGATGGCAGTGTGTGGGAAAAGCCAGAGAGCTTGCACAGCGAAGGATTGTGCGCGGTGCAATCCAGCAAAGCGAAACGCTTGACCCACGTCAAACCGGGTTACTTCAACCCGCCTGGCAAGCCAATTTGTGTCCCCGGCTTGCACTGGATTGGCTTGGTGTTGGTGGGACACTTGACCGCACAAGGACCGGCGATGGTGGCGTGTATGCGCTGGTGGACCTCGCGCGGGGCGTTGGCGAGTTGGTTGCGCGACGAAGAACTCAAGTTGCTGCGGCAAGTCATGCAGCGCTGGGGGCGCACCGTCATGCATGTCTTTGATCGCGGCTACGCCAGCTCACGCTGGTTGGGAGCCTTACGCTGCTTCTCCACCCGCTTTACGCTGCGCTGGAAACACCAGTATCACTTGCAGGATGCCCACGGTGAGCAAAAAGCGGCGTGGCGCATCGCTCTGGGCAAACGTGCCTGGGACAGCCGTAGCATGCGCGATGCGGTGCGAGGCACTCGCTTCACTGCCAGTGTGCTGGCCTTTCCCGTCTTTCACCCCGACCACGACGAGTGGCCGCTGTGGATGGTGGTGGCCCGTCGCTCGAATGGCAAACCCTGGTATCTGCTCACCAGTGAGCCGGTCGAAACTGCGGAGCAGGCGTGGAGTATCGTCTTTGCTTACATCCGGCGCTGGCTGATCGAACTGGTCTTTAAACACTGTAAAAGTGAACTCGGCTTTCAAAGCCCTCGTGTGTGGGATTGGGACGGGCGTCTCAAGCTCTTAGGGTTGGCCACGTTAGCCTATGCCTTCTTGCTGCACTTGCTTTCTGAGCAGTATGCCTTGCTGCGGCGCTGGCTGATCCGCTACGCCTGCCCGCGAACCGGAGCCCATTTGCGGCAGGTGCGGGTGCCGTTAGCGCGCCTGCGAAGCGCGCTGAGCAAACTGTGGTTGGCTCATCCACCCGCCTTTTCGCGACGAGGGGCCATGAAGATCTAACTCAGCCATTTCTTGGCTACCCACTCAATGCTTGATGGGAGCAAAAGAGCTCTCCTGTCCTTCGGTGAGCAGAAGTCAGGAGCAGAGCCTCGTGCCTCGTTTTCAACAGGCAGGAAATGCTTTTGCTGCAGAACCAGAAGATCGTGCTTTTCGTTCATCGCCTTCAACGACTTTGTGGCTTCGTTTCCTCTCGTGGTGCTTTCTTTTTCGAGGTGGCTTCTCTTGGTCTCTCCTAGATTCTTAGGAACGGTTGAGGTTATCGTCGATAACCTCAACCGTTCCTAAGAATCTGGGATGACTCATGTATGGCTTTATGAGGATGTGACCTGCTGTTCGACATCGGCGAACTCTTTCTTTGGTGTCGTCGGTATGGTTGGGCGTCTGCTGGCGAAGAGCACACCGATAAAGAAGACTATCCAACCGAGAGCCATGATGGGCCAGAAGGTGCTATCGACGCCCAGCGTGCGGGCCATAGTGCCAGCGAGAGCGTTAATCAAATCGCCTGCGAGAATGAGCACATTTGCCCATAAAATATTGCTGGTTTGTAGTTCGCCCATACTTAACTGGCGACGCCATAGTTTCCAGCCTGAATAGGCCGCCACCCCCACGACCGCTATCACGCCCAATGAATTGAGAATAATCACCAGGATCAGCCAGGGGCCAGGGTAGAGAATGCCTGTCCCTGTTCCGCTAATGATGCTGAGCTTTTGCACGTTGATGCTAGCGAAAAGTATCAGGGCGATTGCCAAAAAGCTTAACAGGTACAGGATGGTGAGGCTGATAAAAGTGACGCGGGTACTGCTAATCAAGGCAAAGCTGCCCAGACCTAACCAAGCTGGGGAGAGGATGCCGAGGATGTAGTAGATGCGGAAACACAGCATGCCAGCCATACTCGCGGGCTGAAGTACCAGCATTCCCGTATAGGCCAGCGTCGCGAAGAAGGCCATCAGTAGCCCCATCGCCCAATAGAGTTGGTAGGAGCGATGGCGCGTCATATATTGGCGTAGCACCATCGCGGCGAAGATGCCTGTTACTACCACGTTTATAAGCGGCATGATTAGTGGTAATGGCGTATTCATAACAATATCCTTGTGCTGTTATAAAGGCTGAAAAACTACAAAAAGATAGAGCTGTATGTTTAGAATATACAGAAATCATAAAGGTATTGCAAGTAGGTGGCCAGGGCACCCGCAAGGGGATGCCTTGGCTTTGCTATAGGTAGGTTGGGGCGCGTACATGCCTGTTGCGTTGCCAGCGTAAAAGTAGCAGGCCGAGTATGCCGAGGACGAGCAAGATGACGCCGAGCAGTGCCTGAGCACCGGGGGCGGTCAGATCTGGTAGTGTGAATAGTGGTGGTGCGGTGGTGGTTGGGCCTGTTGCGGGTGGTCCAACAACGTGCGCTGCTGGTGTGGTACGCCCTTGTATTGCCGGAGTCAGGGGCACGGGAGTCGTACTATTGTCTCCATTTGAGGCATTTTTTGTGCCGTTTGGCGGTGTAGAAGCTTCAGGTGCTACGCTGCCCGCCGAGGTGCTACCACTAGCACTGCTGGTGGTGGATGAAGCACCCATCATCGGATGTGGCAGCGCGGAGAAGAGGCTGGCGGTGAGCAAGACAATGCCGATGACCGCGGCAAGGCCACTGGCGAAGCGCAAGGTGGTATAGACAAAGCCGGGTTTGCTGGTGCGACGAGCCGCAGGAAATGGCAGCACGGGCAGCGTAGCAGGTTTTGCGGCGAGCATGTCTGGCGAAAGGACGAAGGAGCGTGGCAGGGCTGGTTGTGGCAAGGCGTGCAGAAGGGCAACAGTCTGGCGCAGTTCCGTGAGCGTCTGCTGACACTGCTGACAGGTGTTGAGATGTGCTTCAAATGAGACGTGCTCTTGCGCTGAAAGTACGTCATCAAGGAAGGCGGAAAGCTGTTCGGTTGTCAGATGTTGGTTGTGTGTTGCCACTCTATGCCTGCTCCATTGGTATGTATAAGTCTCATTCTTTAGTAAGACGATAACTGCGTGGTAAAAGTTCCTGGTGGTCCTGCAGGTACGCACGTAAACGGGCGCGACCCCGTGCGATGCGGGAACGCACGGTTCCTACGTTTGTCTGTGTTGAGGTTGCAACCTCTTCATAGGAAAAGCCCTGTACATCGCAGAGCACGATGGCAACGCGCTGTTCGAGTGGAAGCTGCTGCAAGCCACGTTGTATAAGTTGCTGTAGCTCCTGGGTGAGCAGGAGTTCTTCGGGGTTGCCTTCTGGTCGTGTATCGGCCAATGCCTGTAGCAGGCTAGGGGCGTGCGTCTCTTCGTCTTCGGTCAACGCCTCTAGTGACTCAGCAGGACGGCGTTGGACGCGCCGCCAGTGGTCACAGGCCATGTTGGAGCCGATACGGAGCAGCCAGGCGCGGAAGGAGGAGCCACCACGATAGGTGTTGATGCCGCGAAAGGCGGCAAGAAAGGCATCTTGTGTTACATCTGCGGCAGTGTCGGCGTTACCAAGCATGCGATAGACAACAGCGTACATGGCCTGCTGATAGTGGAGCACGAGTTGGTTAAAGGCAGCGACATCTCCCCGTTGGCTACGGGTGATGAGTTGTGCTTCATTTTCCTGTGTGTCGTGCCCCGGCTGACCCATAGATTGCTTCGCTCCCTGTTGTGTTTGCGCCAGTGTAACATATTTTGTGGCGTGCGACTAGACGGTAGGGGATGATATACTATTGAAGTGTGACAAAAATATTTCTGTAAAAGGACAGGACTGTATGGTAGATGAACAGCAATTGCCCTTAGCAGGCAAGGTGGCGCTCGTCACGGGGAGTGGTCAGGGTATTGGACGTGCTGCCGCGCAACATCTGGCGCGAGCCGGAGCAGACATCGTTATTAACTATCGCAGTAACGCTGAGACCGCAAACGAGACGAAGGCAAGCATCGAAGCATTGGGGAGACGCTGTGCCATGGTGAAAGCGGATGTGAGCCAGGAAGAGGATGTCGCACAGCTTTTCGCGGAGGCACAGCAGGCTCTCGGCCCAATTACGATTCTTGTAAATAACGCGGGCACGACGCGGGATAAACTCATCTTGCAGATGTCGCTGGCGGATTTTGAGTATGTGCTGGATACAAACCTGCGTTCAGCATTTCTTTGTACAAAGGCGGTTCTGCGGAGTATGATGAAGGTACGTTGGGGGCGTATCATCAATGTAAGCTCAATCGCGGGTTTGCTGGGTACGGCGGGCCAAGCGAACTATGCAGCGTCAAAGGCGGCGGTTGTCGCGTTGACGCTCACCACTGCACGCGAGATGGCAAGCCGTAATATTACCGCGAACGCTGTTGCTCCCGGCTATATCCCCACAGAATTGACCTCTGTGCTGACTGAGCAACAGCGTAAATACTTGCTAGAGGCGACTCCACTTGGGCGCCCAGGTACTGTAGACGAAGTAGCCGCAACCATCACTTTCCTTTGTATGCCAGAGGCTGGCTATATCACTGGACAGGTCATTGGAGTCGATGGTGGCTCGTCAATGCACCTGTAAGAAAAAGATAGGAAAGACGAAACATTTTGTGACTGCCTTCTCTCTAAAGGATAACATATATTCCGTCTTTCCTTAAGGAGAGTTGATGCATGAGTCTGTATGAAACAGAAGAGACCAATAAATTCACCTTCGAAGCGTTTGCGGCACATGGCTTTTACACAGAGATCAATCGTGCTCTGGTGCGACAGGCTATTGTACACCTGATGGACTTGCGTAAAAATTCGCTGCGTGAGCCGGGTGCGAAGGTGACGATCGTTGATATGGCTTGTGGTACAGGTGCCATCTCGCGTGTGATTGCTGAAGAGTTGGCACAGTATGATCTGCCAGAGAAAATCCACATCATCGGTGTAGATCCATCGGCAGAAGCTGTGCGCCTTGCGGATGTGGCGATGCGTAAAGCGTTTCCAGAGATACAGGCCGATTTTTTTCAGGGAGATGTGAGCGACCTCCCGACGATTGTACAGGGGGCGGACGCCGCCTTTTTTTGTAATGCTATTCATCTGGTGCCGGATAAACTCGATGCATTTCGCCATGTGGCGGATATTCTCGCCCCTGGCGGTATTTTTGTCTGTAATAGTGCATTTTATCATGGTACCTATGCAGAGGGAACTGATCGTTTTTATCGCTTGTGGACACGGCGCGCCGTTGGCTGGTTACGCAAGGAGCATCCAGAAGTGCGGCTATCGCGTGAGAGTAAAGCGATGGCGATGCAGTGGCTCACGTCGGAGCAGTATGTTGAAGCACTGCGGCAAAGCGGCTTTGGACAGGTAGAAATATCGCAAAGTACGGCTTCGCTGACACTTGATGCTTGGCGTGATCTGGGGCAGTACTGGTTATTTATTGAAGGTGCTTTGCCTGGGATACCGCTAGCACTGGGTGCAGTTGCCTTGGAGCACGCGGTCTATGAGACGGGCCAGGAACTGGGGATGAGCGAAGTTCCGCGCATCTGGCTCCAACTGGTGGCGATTAAAGACGCATGACGGTTTAAGAGAGAGCGTAAAGAGGGCACAATGGGTCATACTCGCCGACGACGAGTATGACCCATTGTGCCCTCTTTACGCTCTCTCTTA
>JBBPYR010000287.1:0-15814 GCA_038199755.1 Ktedonobacterales bacterium
GCTGCACGCAATGCAACCATTGATCGGCAAAGAGGTACTGACCAATACGATTCGCGCACAATATGGCTCTGGTTGGGTTGGTGGAAAACAAGTCCCTGCCTACCTGGAAGAAAATGGCGTCTCGCCCACCTCCACCACAGAAACCTATCTGGCGATGAAAGTATATATAGACAACTGGCGTTGGGCTGGTGTACCATTTTACTTACGCACTGGTAAGCACCTTCCCAAGCGCGTTACCGAGATCGCCATTCAGTTCAAGACGCCGCCACTGATGCTTTTCAAGCGCAGTGATGCCCAGGGTCAGGTAGAGCCGAACGTCCTTACGTTGCGTATCCAACCAGACGAGGGTATTTCACTGAAATTTGGCGCAAAAGTGCCCGGCACTGATATGCAAGTACGCGCCGTCAATATGGACTTTTTCTATGGCTCATCATTCGTACGTGAACAGCCAGAAGCATATGAACGTCTCATTCTCGATTGTATGCTCGGTGACTCAACACTCTTCACCCGTCGCGACGAAGTTGAAGCAGCCTGGAGCTTCATTCAAGGTATTCTTGACGAGTGGAAAAGCGAATCGCGCGCGATCATCTATAGCTACGAGTCCGGTTCGTGGGGGCCACAAGTCGCCGATGAATTCATCTGGCGCGACGGCTTCCGCTGGCGTCGCCCCTAACCTGGCTACGAGTTTCTCACGCGTTGCGTCTAATGGCAGTGACATCTTGCGATGTTCGCGTCTCACAACTTAGAGCAGTACGGTGTAGTGCTGATGAACGATGCTGTTCACCATCATTTCAGAAGGGGTTCGGGATATGACGAATACGACAGGGCCGCGCTTGCCCTGGGCCGGTAGAATAGTACGCATTGAGGATGTAGAGGAGCAATTATCACTCTTCTGGCGCATGACCGCCGATAATGTGCGTACTAGCCAGAATATCAATGTACGCACAAGCGTACTTAATCTCGTTATCTGCGCGCCAGATGTCGAGACGGCGCAACGTGCCAGTGTGACTATTCGCGACCTATCCAGCACACATGTAGCACGTGTTATACTGCTCGTTCTCGATACTACCGAAGGGTCCCCCGGTGCAGTGACCACCTGGGCCACCCTTCGCTCGTTTCCCATTATTTCTGATACCATGCGTCACAATTTTGAACAGGTCACTGTTCTCGTTGCAGGGAGCGCAATTCGTGCGACCAGCAATATTCTGCAACCACTCCTTAAACCGCACCTGCCAACCTATATCTGGTGGTTGGGAGACCCACCTAGCGATAACACTCTCTTACGCAATCTTACTCAACTCAGCAACCGCATTATCGTTGACTCAAGCAGTTTCTTTCAGCCAGAACAAAGCCTGCACACCCTTGTCTCATTTCTCGATGAAGCACCCGATTGTGCTCTTAGTGATCTCAACTGGGGTCGTATCACTCCCTGGCGTTCATTAGTAGCACAGTTTTTCGATATGGCAGAATTCAAATCCTACCTCGGTGGCATTGATACCATCAACATTGAACACGCAGTTACCAATACTGTCCAAACGACCCGTACAGCCTTGGGAGATATCTCCCCCAGCCCGACACGCGCACTCTTTCTCGCCGCCTGGCTCAAAACACGCCTGGGCTGGCAGCTCTCCGCGAATGCGTCCGATGCTCACCATAATGAGAGCAGCGGCACCTATGATTGGCAGATGATACGTGCCAGTTCTGCACCGGCACGCGCCAGCGGTTCCAGCAAGTCGGGCAAGCTTTCTTTGGCAAACGCTTTTGGGACTATGCACATTCGCCCGCGTTACGATGACAGCATGCCCCCCGGTGCCATCTGTCTGTTTCATATGATCAGCAAGGTCGATAGCAAGCATGCCACCTTTACCATTAACCGCGCAGACGAAGAGCACGTCACCACCGTTGTTGAACTGGATAAAACAAACCTTCCACAGCGTACTGTGAGTTTGGCCGCAGAAAGTGCAGTAAGTGCGTTACTTCATGATGAGCTAGAAATCATGGGGCGCGATCACTTATATGAAGAAACGCTACGTGCTATGGTCCAGTTGCTACAATAGGTAGAGAACTGTTAATTGTATCGTCTTACGAGGAGATTGTATGCCAATTACCATCTATTCTAACCTAGATACACTGAGTCACGAGGCGGCACGCTTGGTCGTCCGTTTAGCGGAAGAGTCGATTACCAAAAATGGCCGCTTCACCTTCGCTCTTTCTGGTGGCTCAACACCCAAAAAACTCTACGGCTTGCTGGCCCAAGAACCATATCGCAGCCAGATTGACTGGGCACACGTTGATATCTTCTGGTCCGATGAACGTTGTGTTCCACCCGATGATGCGGAAAGCAACTATAATCTAGCACTACAGGCTATGCTGAGCAAAATACCGATTCCCGCTCAGCAAATTCATCGCATGCCTGCCGAGCAAGAGGATCGGAATGCCGCCTCACTCGCCTATACCATTGAGATGAAAAACGTCTTCGGCGTGGGTGAAGACAGCATTCCAGCCTTTGATCTTATCCAGTTAGGCATGGGACCAGAAGGCCATACCGCCTCGCTCTTCCCTCATCAAGCCTCGCTTCATGAGCAGCAACGCCTGATTATGCCCGTTACTGTTCCCAAGCCGCCACCACCACGCCTCACCTTTACGCCGCGTCTGCTCAACGAGGCCCACTATATCCTCTTCCTCGTCACCGGTGCGGAGAAGGCTGATGCAGTGCAGGCTGTACTTGAAGGCGACTATCAACCTGATGAATATCCTGCACAGCTCGTGCGGCCACCCAAAGGTGAAGTTATCTGGATGCTCGACACAGGGGCTGCTGCAAAGTTGCAAAAGCAATATACACAGGTATGACAGAGAAAGAGAGAGTTACCATGATTGGACTCGTTCCTTCTATCCTCTCTGCCGACTTTACCAGACTGGGTGAGCAGGTACGACAAGCGGATGCCGCAGGCGCACAACGCATTCAGATTGATGTCATGGATGGTCATTTCGTACCAAACATCACCATGGGACCAATGGTCGTAGAGGCGGTGCGCCGCTGCACCAACCTACCTCTGGAGACCCATCTGATGATTAGCAACCCACAAGACTATATCGAAACCTTTGCGCAAGCAGGGGCGGATGTCATCATTGTGCATCAAGAAGTATGCCCACACCTCCATGGTATTATTCAACGCATCAAACGAGCAGGGAAGCAGGCTGCCGTAGCCATCAACCCCTCTACCCCTGTTTTTATGCTTGATGATGTGCTCTCGCTGCTCGATATGGTGCTCGTCATGACCATCAACCCAGGCTTCGGTGGACAAGAACTCATTCCAGAGACATTGCCCAAGATCGCCCGTTTACGCCATAAGATCACCGAGTTGGGATTGCAGTGCGATATCGAAGTTGATGGTGGTGTTCACGAGGGAACTGTTCCGCAGGTGGTGCAGGCAGGGGCGAATCTGCTTGTCGCTGGCTCTGCCGTCTACAACAACAAAGAAACCGTTGAGCAAGCCATGAATCGGCTCCGACGCGCCATCACATAACATCAATAAACTCGAAGCAGCAGCGAAGCGCGCTGCACGCCCCGTAGGGGCGAGATTTATCGCGCCCTCGTACCCGTTGGCGAAGCGCTCAACGGGCACGAGGGGCGCGCTGAAGCTGGCCCCTACAGCAGAGATACGGCTCAGAATCATCTATCATACCTTGCAGATGCACTTCGATGGCTGCACTCATATTAGCCTTAATTTCTTCCAGTGTTTTGCCCGTAGCGATGCATCCTGGTAGGTCGGGAACATATGCACTATAATTTCGACTACCTTGTTCTATAATAATGAGGAAGCGTTGCCTATATTTGTCGCCTTTCCATTGTTGTTTAGGTTATGATTGGTTTAATTGTATTATAAAATCATCACACCATGAACAATTCCTACAGAAAAGGTGGTCATACATCATGCATGACGATATTACCGACATCCCCGGCATTCGTGTGGGGCACGATACACAGCTTGAGGCAGGCACAGGCTGCACCGTCATTCTCTGTGACAGAGCAGCGGTAGCGGGCGTTGATGTGCGTGGCGGCGCACCCGCCACACGGGAAACCGACCTGCTACGCCCTATGCACATGGTCGAGCGCGTACACGCCGTGTTGCTGACCGGTGGGAGCGCATTCGGGCTTGATGCGGCGAGCGGAGTGATGCGCTACCTGGAAGAACAGCAGATTGGTCTTGATGTCGGAGTCGCACGAGTACCCATCGTGCCAGCTGCGGCCCTTTTCGACCTTGCCATCGGCTCAGCAACCATACGCCCCGATGCCGCGGCGGGCTATCGCGCCTGCCAACAAGCAACAGCAGAGGCAGTTGGGCAGGGCACCATCGGCGCAGGCACAGGCGCAACCGTCGGCAAGACCGCGGGTCCGCTCTTCATCACCAAAGGTGGTATAGGTTCAGCCAGCACACAACTCGCGGATGGCACTCGTGTTGGCGCAATCGTTGCAGTGAATGCCTTCGGCGATGTCATTGACCCCCAAACGCAACAAGTGCTGGCGGGAAAGCAAAAACCCAGCGAGCCGCCAACGCTACCAAGCAGCCCATTCAGCAACACAACAATCGCAGTGGTCGCAACCGATGCCGCCCTCAGCAAAGAAGAGGTCAACAAAATGGCGCAAATGGCCCACAACGGACTAGCCCTGGCTATCCGACCAGCGCACACCCTCTTCGATGGGGATACCGTCTTTGCCCTAGCACTGGGTGAGCAAAACACACAGCAGCCTCAGCGGTCGCAACACAACGTGGCGATGGCAGCCGCCCGCGTAAGCTTTATTGGGGCAGCCGCCGCTGACACGTTGGCACGCGCCATCGTCAAAGCCATTCGCCTGGCAACCACCCTTCATGGCATACGAGCAGCCAGCCAGCCATAGTACAACAGCAGGTTCATACTCTGTGGTGTATGCACGTTGTATTCAGTTGTATATAAAATATTAGGGCTGTATCAATACAAACAGGACAATGCCACCGCCAATCAGCATAAGAATAAGACACACTAAGATTGCCAGCAGAAAAGTGTAACTCCGTGATTCAGAAAACGAGTCTGACATATTCTCTGCTATACGTCGCTCTATACGTGTTGGCATTTCACGCTTCGCCGTCAGGGTTTTTAATCCACCCGTCGCAAGGTCTAAGGAGTGAGTGGCAAAGTCAATAGCATTTTCGTGATGGGTGCTGCCAGGATAGCTACTGCGGGGATAGGCAGCGGAGGTAGGCAATGAAGGAAAAGCCGAAGAGGGCGGCATGACGGTTGATGGCGTCATCGGGAGAGAAATAGAAGGGAGAACTGATGGTGCGTCCGCATCGGGTATCGAGTGAGCTGGGGTTGGGTATGCCGGGGTTGGGTATGCGGACGGTAGAAATTGTTGTCGACGTGGTATGGGTCCTGAATTTTGAGCATCTTGCATTGGAAATGTCACAGCTATTCTCCACGGAATTACGCAACATCCAGATTGACGTAACTCAGAAACTTCCCAAGAGGAAGCCTGCACTGTACTAGACGCACTACAAACGTTTCTTACTGCTCTATTATAGTATTGTAGTCGAACGCGCAAATTTCGCAAGGGGTGCGTGACTAATGGGTCAGGCAGCCACAAGGATTTCTAGCAGCATCGACAGAATACGCGCCGTTGCACCCCAGATGCGGTACGAAGCATAATCATAAAAATAGATGGTGCGCGTCATGCCATTGCGTGTCCACTCCTCGGTATGAGCAATCGCCGGATCGAGCAATCCCTGCAAAGGCACAAGAATAACCTCGTCCACCTCACTCTTCTGCAATTGCAACTCGCCTAAACCGTCGGGTAAAAATGCGACGATGGGCATAATCAGATAGTTACTTACGACCGTAAAAACCGGGTATAAGGCACCGAGAATCTCAATATTCGCCGCATTCAGGCCGATTTCCTCCTCAGCCTCCCGTAAAGCCGTGGCGACTGGCGAGAAATCGACACTCTCCACGCCCCCACCAGGGAAGGCGATCTCGCCACTATGAGCGCGCAGGGTACTGGCCCGACGAATAAATGTCAAAAAGAGCGTATCATCCCGCTCAAAAAGGACAAGGAGCACCGCGGATTTCCGTGCATCGGGCTGCTGTCCCTCTAGGCGATCCGACAAAAACGTGATGTCTTGTACTGGAAGGAGTTGTTGCCGCAGCACCTGTAGAATATCATGAGTTGTGTTTACCATGAAAATATTTTAACATATCGCGAGCACTTGCACCATTATGATACAATATGACAACAAGAAAAACAGTGGAGAGTTTTGCGAGAAAGCGTTATTTTCGCTTGCATTCATGGGCGGCATTTGGTATAATTAGAGCATCGAGTGGGGAAATGCTTAACATACAGGTGCTTTTCGCGATTTTTAGAGTGTATGTACCTGTTTGCGAGCGTCGTTTCGTACAATCATCCTGTAGGACAATATTGTGGTTTGCTCACCTCTTGGTAATTACAAGAGATTCATTCAGCCGAAACGATCACCGCCTAAGCAACCTCTCCGATAAGCCTAAGCTTTATGGTGCGCTCCCCGTGCTTCTATACAAGGCATACGCCCCTCGTGGTTATCTTGCGCTGTTTTACTCAGAGACATGCAAACAGGCAGTTACCAGCAGTTAAGGGTATGCGAGCATAATGAAGAACGATGAATGTGTCAAGGGGCAAGGCAAAAAACCGTGGATCGAAGGGGGTTCATTACCCATGCAAGCACAACAGCACAGCGACCTTTCGACAATGCCAGCGGCAAATACTAACAGCGAGCGGGTACAGACGATGATCGAAGGAAACGACCCTGAGGGGCAGAGCAACAATACATCTGAAGAAGAACTCAATCAGAATGAGATGGAGGCGTTGTTACGAGGAACGGCAACCCCCATTACCATCAAACGCGGCGATGTGGTCGAGGGCGTGATCGTGCGTATTGACCAGGACGAGATTCTGGTTGATATTGGCCTCAAATCTGAGGGTGTCCTCTCAACAAAAGAATTGCCAGCGAACGGATATGGCAGTTTCAGCGAACTACATATGAACGACAAGGTCCTCGTCTATGTTATTCAACCAGAGACGTCAGAAGGCCATGCCGTCCTCTCCCTGAAACGTGCAAATACCGAACGCCAGTGGCGCATTGCCGAACAGCAATACAAAGATAGTGAGCTTCTCAAAGCCAAGGTCATTGACTACAACAAGGGCGGCTTAATTGTCGATGTTGCTGGTATTCGTGGCTTCGTGCCTATCTCACAAATCCTCAATCTCAAACGCGAAGAGGTTGCCTCTGGTGGCGAGAGCCAAGAGACGGCAGCGAAACTTCAAGGCATGAAAGATAAAGAGCTTCAGCTCAAGATTATCGAGATTAATCGGGCGCGCAATCGCCTGATCCTCTCCGAGCGTCTGGCCGTCCAGGAATGGCGCCAACGTCGTCGTGAAGAGTTGCTCGACGAACTGAAGCCCGGCGAAGTCCGTAAAGGTGTTGTCAGCAATCTGGCAAACTTTGGTGCCTTTGTGGACTTGGGCGGTGCCGACGGACTGGTACATATCAGCCAGCTCGCCTGGAGCCGCGTCAATCATCCCAGCGAGGTTTTGCACGTCGGCCAAGAGGTAGAAGTGCAAGTTCTGAGCGTTGATAAAGAGAAAAAGAAAATTGCTCTTTCCATCAAACGCGCGGAAGTTGATCCCTGGACGACCGTTGAACAACGGTATACTCCTGGGCAGGTCGTCACCGGCACCGTCACGAAGATTGCCCCCTTCGGAGCCTTTGCTCGGATAGAGGATGGCATCGAAGGACTCATTCATCTTTCAGAGTTGACACCCGGCGTAGACCCCAAGACGGTTCTGCATGAAGGCGCACAACTGCAATTGCGTATCTTGCGCATCGATGCGGAACGACGCCGTCTTGGTCTGAGCCTACGGCAAGCCGACGAGATCGATCAGCCCTCGGCTGCTGGTGAAGTTCCGGCAGAGTTTACAGAGGAAACGTCTGAAGCAGCAGGCACGCCTGCTCCGAAGACAGAGGCACCCGTGGTACCTTCTCTGGCTGCGACACCATCACTGCAAGAGCAGTCCAACGGACCAGCGGGAGCAGGTCGGCGTAGCGACCGACGAGATCGCCCAGAGCGCAACAACGATAACCCGTTGCTGAGCGGGCTATCTGATGAGGGCGAGACAACCGCTATGGCAGAAGCATTCCGAGCCGCAGCGCGACAGCGTACAAAAGAAGAGACCGACGCAGCTTCTGAATAACGCTGCCCGCTAGATGGTACACATCAAGTAAGGGACCGCAAGGCATCGCTACTATCACCGTCAAAGCGCGACAAGAGATAGAGTAGTAGCAGTGCCTCGTGGTCCCTTCTCTCATATGCTTGCTCTGCACAACAAAAGTTTGTGGACATTTTATTTTCACAGAAAATACCTTGTATCTACCACAACTAAAGTGATATACTCTTCTTAATAGAAGACATACGTAGAAAGCATAGTCTCGCTTGTTAGCATTGCGTGACACAACCTACCTGAGTAACATATTGGAGGCATCTTACACAGCAAATATCCTTTGCACAATGTGCAAACCCGATGTACCTGAACAGATGAGTTTACGACCTCAACACTGCCTATGCTATCGCATAGCAGTGTTGAGGTCGATTGTTTCTCAGTATGAACATATTATTGGACTAAGTGAGTATTTCCTGCTAGATGGGAGGCGACAGTTGTTAACCTTGACGCTGTTTGGTCAGTGTTGTATGATGAAGCATACTGTTTACCTGAGCGACATAGAGGGTCTGGTTCCAACCTCTGCCACTGAAAGGGGGGTGACAAACAGGTGAACGACAGAGATAGGTTTGATAAATTTACTGAACGTGCTCGCAAGGTTTTGAGCCTCGCGCAAGAAGAAGCCCAACGCTTCCAGCACAACTACATTGGTACAGAACATCTCCTGCTCGGACTTGTCCGAGAAGGCGAGGGTGTTGCTGCAAAAGTATTAGCAAATCTCGGTGTCGAACTTAACAAAGTTCGCAGTGCCGTTGAATTTATTATTGGTCGCGGTGACCGCATTGTCCTCGGCGAAATTGGCTTGACTCCACGCGCAAAAAAGGTCATCGAGCTAGCCGTTGATGAGGCACGCCGCTTAAATCATCACTATATTGGGACGGAACATCTCCTGCTCGGTCTGGTTCGTGAGGGCGAGGGTATCGCTGCTGGCGTACTTGAAAGCCTGGGAGTCAACCTGGAAAAGGTTCGCACGCAAACCATTCAGGTCCTCAGTCAATCAGGAACTCCGCATGAGCGCGATGCGAAACACTCGAAGACCCCCACCATTGATCAGATGGGCATCGACCTGACCCAAGCTGCCCGTGCGGGCACCCTTGATCCAGTCATCGGTCGCCATCAGGAGATTGAGCGCGTCATCCAGATTCTCTCGCGACGTAACAAGAACAACCCAGCTCTTATCGGTGAGCCAGGTGTCGGTAAAACAGCAATTGTTGAAGGACTGGCACAAAGGCTGGTCTCCGGCGAGGTACCAGAAACACTCGCGGGCAAGCGTCTGCTTACCCTCGATGTCGGGTCACTTGTCGCAGGCACAAAATATCGCGGTGAGTTTGAAGAGCGTCTCAAGAAGATCATCGAAGAGATTCGCAACAGCCGCGACTGCATCATCTTCATTGACGAGGTACATACCCTCGTTGGTGCGGGTGCCGCCGAAGGCGCGGTTGATGCCGCCAATATTCTGAAACCCGCCCTGGCCCGTGGCGAACTTCAGTGCATCGGTGCCACTACCCTCGATGAGTACCGCAAGTACATCGAGCGTGACGCCGCACTGCAACGCCGCTTCCAGGAAGTAATCGTTCGCGAACCAACCGTTGAGGAGACCGTAGAAATCCTTAAAGGCATTCGTGAACGCTACGAGCAGCACCATCGCCTGATTATCACGGATGAGGCACTCCGCGCCGCAACCGACATGGCCAGCCGCTACATCACCGATCGCTTCATGCCTGACAAGGCCATTGACCTGATCGACGAGGCTGCCAGCCGTGTGCGCATGCAGAACTCACTCGCACCCCTCAACCTCAAAGAGGCCATGAAGGGCTTAGAGTCGGTCCTGCGTGAGAAGGAAGCCGCCATCCAGCAGCAAGAATACGAACTGGCCGCCGAGCTACGTGATCGCGAAGTAAAATTACGTGATCGTATCTCTAAGCTAGAGTCTGGCTGGCATAAAGAGCGTGGCACCGACAAACCAACCGTTGGTGAAGAGGAAATCGCCCAGATCGTTTCGATGTGGACGGGTATTCCAGTGATGCGTATCGCCCAGGAAGAGTCACAACGGCTCTTGCAAATGGAGGGTGCGCTCCACGCCCGTGTTATTGGTCAGAATGAAGCCATCGAAAAGATTGCGCGTGCCGTTCGCCGTGCTCGTGCAGGTCTGAAAGACCCGAAACGCCCCATTGGATCATTCATCTTCATGGGACCAACGGGTGTTGGTAAGACCGAGCTGGCACGTGCGCTCGCGGAATTTATGTTCGGTAGCGAAGAAGCCTTGATCAAAATTGACATGTCAGAGTTCATGGAGCGCCACGCGGCTGCCCGCCTCGTCGGTGCCCCTCCCGGATATGTCGGTTATGAAGAAGGTGGTCAGCTCACCGAGGCTGTACGCCGCAAGTCGTATAGCGTGATCCTGCTCGACGAAATCGAAAAGGCTCATCCCGATGTCTTCAACATGCTGCTCCAGATTCTGGAGGATGGCAAGTTGACCGACGCGAAGGGCCGCACAGTAGACTTCCGTAACACCGTGATCATCATGACCTCGAATGTCGGCGCGTCCTTGCTCAACAAGGAAGCCTCTATTGGCTTCAAACAGTCGAAAGACAAGGCAAAGGCGAATCAGGCCGAATACGACTCCATGAAGGGCAAGGTGCTCGGCGAACTCAAGAATACCTTCAAGCCTGAGTTCTTGAACCGTATTGACGAGGTGATCGTCTTCCACTCCCTCCGGATGGAAGAGATGTACTCCATCGTTGATCTGCTTCTCAACCGCGTACGTGTGCAGTTGACCGAGCAGCAGATTGAACTGGTTACACCGCAAACGGCAAAAGACTTCCTGATCGAGAAGGGCTTCGACCCGCAGTATGGTGCCCGTCCATTACGCCGCACTATTCAGCGTATGGTTGAGGACCCACTGGCTGAGGGACTCTTGCAGGGTAAGTTCCATCCCGGCGATCTTGTCGAGGCCGTCGTCGAAGATGACGATCTCGTCTTGCAGGTACGGAACCGCATTGAGCAGTTACCAGCACCGGCTACCCCCGAAGCAGCCCTCTCGGCTGGCGGAGAGAGTAGTAGCGAGGCTTAACTCATAAAGAGAGAGGGGCGTGCAAGTAATTACACGCCCCTCTTTTTTGTCCTTTTACAGAACGAACAGAACACATGGCAAAACCACGTACAAAATATATTTGTCAACAATGCGGCGGCGAACAAAGCAAGTGGGTAGGCAAATGCCCAGATTGTGGCGCATGGAACGTGATGGAAGAGGTGGTCGATACACCACAAAGTCCGGTGCAACAACGACGCCAATCAATCATTGGCCAAACCTCGCTCGCACAGGGCACCCAATTTCCCGTCGTCTTGCCAAATATCAAACCACTCGCGCAGGAACGCATCTCCGTAGGGTATGCTGAGATGGATCGTGTGCTGGGCGGCGGTCTTGTCGCAGGCTCGCTCATCCTGATTGGGGGTGAGCCAGGTATCGGTAAATCAACGCTCCTACTACAGGTCTCTGGTGCCGTTGCCAAATCAACGGGGCCAGTGCTCTACATCTCTGGCGAAGAGTCTATTGAACAGGTCAAGATGCGTGCCGAACGCCTGGATATCACCGGAGAACGACTCTATTTATTGGCTGCCATAGAGTTAGATATCATTGCCGAGGCCGTTCATCGCCTCAAACCATCGCTCGTGATTGTAGATTCTATTCAGACGGTGCTTTCTCAACACCTAACCTCGGCCCCGGGCAGTATTAGTCAGGTGCGCGAATGCACCTTGCAATTAATGCAACTTGCGAAAAGCTCACACGTACCCATCTTTGTGATTGGACACGTCACAAAAGAAGGCACGGTCGCAGGGCCAAAAGCTCTAGAGCATATCGCCGACGCAGTCCTCTATCTTGAGGGTGAACGCTATCATTCCTATCGCCTGCTGCGTGGGGTGAAAAATCGTTTCGGCCCAACGCACGAAGTGGGCGTTTTTGAGATGCACGGTGAGGGCATGCTAGAGGTCACAAACCCCTCTGCTGTCTTTCTCGCAGATAGGGCCGTTGGTGCTTCTGGCTCAGCTGTGGTGGTCAGCATGGAGGGCACCCGCCCCCTACTAGTAGAGGTGCAAGCTCTGGTCACACCGAGCAACTTTGGCAACGCTCGCTGCACCACTAATGGTATCGAGCATAATCGCCTGCTCATGCTACTGGCCGTACTGACGAAACGCGTAGGTTTGGCTGTCAGTAACCACGATACCTATGCCAATGTCGTTGGCGGCTTTACCTTGGAAGAGCCTGCGATTGATCTGGGCATTGCTGCCGCTATTGCTTCGAGCTATCGCGAACGACCGATACCAGCTGACATGGCACTGATCGGGGAAGTGGGACTTTCCGGCGAGCTCCGCGCTGTCAGCCGTCTATCGTTACGGGTGCGTGAAGCGGCTAAGCTCGGCTTCAAACGCTGCCTCGTTCCTAGCTCTGGAAAAGGAGCACAGATACGCTCGGAATTGGAAGAAGCGGGATTACCTGCTGATTTTAAGGTGCTCACGGCTGGCACCCTTGCAGTTGCCCTGGAAATTGCTTTACACTAATAAGTAGAGAATAAACAACACGTTGCAACAGCATCGTACATGATGCCTTATGCTGGTACGATGTGATATTGGAAGAAAGGAGCTAGGTAAGCACAACTATTGCTTCCTGTATAGGAAAGGTGTATACTGCGTAATTGGCGTAATACATTTCATTTTTCCGCTCAGCAAGCCCGTTTTCTGGTTTTGTATGGTAGGTGAGGTAACATTTTTCCCGCAATCATCTTTTTTGTTTTTTATCACCGAACTTACCTCTGGCATACCTGATCTGCGCCGTCTTTCTGAGCACACTTATAATTGCATTGTGCGCTACTTTTGGAGGACGCAGGGATGTATATCAACACGATTGCCCGTATCATCGGCAGCCTAGCTGCGATTGGTATCATTGTCGGCATGTTCTTTTTGGATCGAACGAGATTGCCACAGGATATTCAATGGATCATCGGTATTGCCATTGTCAGTGCTATCATCGCTTTTATTATCACACCTTACATTACCGTTGTACCCTATAGCTGGGTACGCGACAAGATTCGTGGTGCCGCCGCGAGTGATCTTGTTGCCGCCGCTATTGGCCTGACCATCGGCTTGATTATATCCGCGTTACTAGCCGTTCCACTCGTCAACCTGCCCGCTAACTGGGGTCGCATTTTACCCTTTGTTGGCGCACTCTTATTCGGGTATCTCGGTGTCACTATCGCGGTATTACGCAAAAATGATATTGCCCATCTGGTGCAAAGTTCCTTCATACGACGTTCTAGAGAGCGCGAAGATGAGCGTGAGAAAGAGCGTGATCGTATCAAAGAACGTGAGAAAGATGCAGCATCCAACAATCCGCCCCCCATTTTACTCGACACGAGCGCAATTATTGATGGTCGCATCAAGGATATTAGCCAGACGGGTTTCATCTATGGAACACTGCTGGTACCACGCTTCGTGCTGAATGAACTTCAACGGATTGCCGATTCAGCCGATGCTATGCGTCGCAATAGAGGCAGGCGCGGCCTCGAAATCCTTAACACGCTCCAAAAAGAGGCTTCCGTCCCTGTCGAGATCACCGACAATGACATCGAGGATATCGCTGAGGTGGATGGAAAACTGGTCAAGATGGCCCGCAATCTCCATTGCCCGATCATTACCAACGATTTCAATTTGAATCGCGTGGCGGAATTGCAAGGTGTGAAGGTGCTTAATATCAATGAACTGGCAAATGCGATAAAACCAGTCTTACTCCCGGGCGAAGACATTCACATCAAGATTATGCAAGATGGAAAAGAATTAGGGCAGGGTGTAGGGTACCTGGATGACGGTACGATGATCGTCGTAGAGAATGGACGCCAATTCATGAGCATGACGATAGAAGTAACGGTAACTCGTGTCTTGCAAACGGTGGCGGGTCGCATGATCTTTGCTCATCCGAAGCAGGGCAGCAATACCATCCTTCCATCATCGCAGTCCATCAGTAAGCAGAGGCCAGTTTAAAGTTCCAGGAATACCGCCTTTATCGCAAGTCGGTATTCGTTTTCATCTCAAGAAGGAGGGCGGACGATCCGAACGCCCCATGTAACTCATGCAAGATAGGTCAGCCGTAGTTATAGTTGCCGCCGGTAGCAGTCGTCGTATGCGCGGACGTGATAAGATTTGGGCCGCGATTTCAGGACGTATCACGCTCGCACGTACCGTTGATGTTTTTGAAGCATCGCCACTTATTAATACAATCATTCTGGTCATCTCTGCCGACCGCCTTCATGAGGCGACTACGCTCTGTAAACATGAAGGATGGCATAAGGTTGCCGCGGTCGTCATCGGTGGAGCACGCAGACAGGATTCTGTGCGCGCTGGCCTGGAGACGCTTTCAACGCTTGTCCCTGAGTGCCATTGGGTGATGATTCACGATGGAGCGCGCCCTTTCGTTACGCCTGCTATACTTGAAGCAGGCCTACATGCCGTGCAGCAACACCAGGCCGTCACCGCCGCTGTTCCCGTCAAAGACACGGTGAAACTAGTCCAACATGGGCAGATCCATTCTACGCTTGAACGCTCGCAGCTCTGGACGGTGCAAACACCACAAATATTTTCATTTCCCCTCATTTACCAAGCCCATCATCATAGTGATGCGACCAGCGATGTTACCGATGACGCAATGCTCGTCGCCCGACTCGGCCAACCTGTCACTATCTTTCAAGGCTCCTATGCCAATATTAAGATCACCACCCACGAAGACTTACTGCTCGCTGAAGCCTTGTTACAGGGAATGGCTATATGACAATGAGGATTGGCTCCGGCTATGATGTTCATGCCTTCACATCTAATCGACCACTGGTGCTGGGCGGTGTTACCATCCCTTACGAACTGGGTTTGTCGGGTCATTCAGATGCCGATGCGGTCATACACGCGATCGTTGATGCACTGTTGGGGGCAGCTGCCCTCGGCGACATCGGCTCACATTTTCCGTCTAGCGATGTACGTTGGAAAGATCAGCCCAGTGCCGTTTTCCTTGCCTATACGCTTGATCTCCTCGTTCAACAGCAGTGGCAGATCAATAATGTAGACGTTACGATTGTGGCTGAACGTCCCAAGATGTCGCCACACATTCTGGCGATGCGTACCCACTTAGCGCAACACCTGCATCTAGCAATTGAGCAGGTCAGCGTCAAGGCCACCACCACTGACGGACTCGGCTTCACTGGCCGATGCGAGGGTATCGCTTGTTATGCTGTCGCGCTGATCGAAAATACAAATCATTGATAACGAGGTATACCACCCTATGGCTACCATCCACATTCTCGGCTTCGCTGGCTCTTTACGCAAACAATCCTACAACAGGTCTCTCCTGCGCGAAGCACGTAAGTATCTACCGCAAGGGGTTGAGCTAGAAACGTTTGAACTGGACGACATACCTCCCTTTAATCAGGATCTGGAAAATGATCCACCGGAGCCGGTCAAACGCTTTCAAGAGAGGGCTCGTCAGGCCGA
>JBBPYR010000288.1:0-6703 GCA_038199755.1 Ktedonobacterales bacterium
ATCTGCATTCACACGCGTTTCCTCAAATTGCGCTGGTATTTGCTCAATCTTGCCAAGCAATAAGAGATAGGCGAGAATACCAAGTATGAGCACAACGGCGGCAATGATAAAGTTCAACACAAACGACTTCGTGGTATCGAGGATATACCCTGCAACAAGCGGCGCAATGATGCCCGCAAGATTGTTGAAAAAGTTCATGATGCTACCCACGACACCCACCGTTCCTTTAGGCGCGATCAGTGACGGAATACTCCATCCTACCGGAGCAGCAAATGCTAGGCCACCAAGAGCAATAGAGAGCCACATGACGATCAACGGGATGCTCTTTGTAAAGGCTGCTCCAATAATTGCAATACCCATAAGCATACCGATAATGAAAATTGTCTTACGTACCCTTGTTGGGTCATTGCCACGTTTAATCAAGTAGTCCACAAGCCAGCCACCAATAACGATATCTGTTGTTGTTGCCACCCCCCAGATGATGGCCACTAGACCTGCGCTATTCAGAATTGAGACATGCAACTGACCCTGAATATACGTGGGTAGCCACGTCAGAAACAGGTAAAACGAGTAGCCATAGGCCGCGAAACCGAGAGCCATGCCCCAGATTTTCGGCTGCCGTAGCAGATAGCCCAAACTTGCTAATGTGTTTGCGGGTGCCACATTATCAGCTTGTGCCCCACCTTCTTCAATGTATGTGCGTTCTTGCGGCGAGATACGCTTTGACTGGCTGGGATCGCGATAGAAAATCCAGAAGAGTATGCCATAAAGCAGGCTGAGAATACCAGTAGCATAGAAACCGCCGCGCCATCCATAAAGTGATACCACAAATGCGACAAAAGGCACACCTATGACGTTTGAAAATTTCGCGGACGCATCGAATGCAGAAGTCGCTAGCCCGCGCTCTTTCAGAGGAAACCAGTAGCCTGTGGCCTTCGATGCTGCCGGGAACACAGGTGCCTCTGCTACACCAAGCAGGAGACGCGAGACAATAATGAGACCATAGCCACTTACAATTGCAGTCATAAATGTTGCGACAGTCCAAATAATCGTGCCAACACGCGTCATCCATTTGACACCGATGCGGTCTAGCAACGCACCTATAGGGACTTGAATAAGTGTATACGTGTAGAGATAGGCCGATGCAATAAAGGCAAATTGTACTCCCGAAAGATGATACTCTTTCGACAGTGCAACACCTGCAACAGAAATGTTTGTCCTATCAAAGTAATTGATAATAACGCCAAGACCAAGTAGTAATGCAATTCCCCAACGAACATTCCCAATGCGCTTTTGCATGATTAAGAATCCTTCCCTTTCTTTACGTGTGCTACCAGCGGGTTTCTCTATCTCTAACTATCACGCAGAGAAAGAGGAAAAAGACACACAGGCAACAGTACAGGGAAAACCCTAGACCACCTCGATCTATCTGGCAGCCTCACCGGAGGTCGAACAACTCACTGGCAAGTACGTGAACTACCGCAAGAAGATCGTGCGTTCGTCGCCAGCTTCTTATGATGAGGACACGGCTGAAATGATCTGGCAGATCAGTGCTGAGTTGACGGGTCTGGAGCAGAAGAGCCTGAGCCACCTGAATAGTTAACGGTTTTGTGCTTACCCTGCTTGGTGGGTATACTGAGCCATCAGATCAAGCATACCTTGAGGCGCATCGGGACGGAAGCTGGCGATGAGGTTGCTGTTGGATTCAGCGGCATTATGGCGTACCAGTCAATCATTTCCTGCAAGCGCATGATCTTCAGATTGATGTGGTGCAAGGTAGGCCGAATGACGGCATTGCTCTCAGATACTTCTGACATACAACTTGGCTCTTGTCCACTCTTGGGGCTTTCTGCCTACTTGCCATGAGGTGGTATACTCAAGCAGAGATGGAATGCTGCCGAACCGGCAACAGATGCCGCTGCACAAGAGTGAAAGCAAGCGAGAAGGGAGTCATATGGAAAATACTGCTAGCATCGTCCTGCGGGAGGTACTGATGAGTGATCTCCCTATTTTCTTCGTCCAGCAATTGGACCCAGAGGCAAATTGGATGGCAGCCTTCACAAGGAAAGACCCGGCGGATAGGGATGCTTTTATGGCGCACTGGACGAAGATTTTGAAGGATGAGGCTACCACCATCCAGACCATTCTCTTCAATGGAGGTGTGGCTGGCTCGGTCTTCTCGTATGTTGATGAAGACGAGCACCTAGAAGTCAGCTACTGGATTGGAAAGCCCTACTGGGGCAAAGGCATTGCTACCAAAGCACTCTCAGCCTTTCTAGAGCACAGCAAGATACGTCCTCTGTACGCTCGTGCTGCTAAAGACAACATTGGCTCTCTGCGCGTCTTGGAAAAATGCGGGTTCACGAGGATCGGTGAGGACAAGGGATTTGCCAACGCACGTGGTGAAGAGGTTGAAGAGTTCCTTCTTCGCTTGGATTAAAAGTGGGGAAACAGCTTTTCCTGCTCTTCTACACGGCATGAAGCACCCGTTGGCGGAGCAGGGCAAAGCCAGCTCTGCCATACATTGTTCGCTTGATGAGTTTCAGTTTGGTCACATGCCCTTCAACCATTCCATTGTTGATCGGCCAGGTTAACCCGGCTTGTACAGCGTCTTTATCCCTTTCCACCCCTGTTGCAAATGACTGGAGTTCAGGGAGTCCACTCTCCGCCTCAGTGATCTGAATATGCTCGACATGCATCCCCTCTGGTAGAGAAAACAGAGATGCCACTTCCATCATGGACTCCCTTTTGTGAAGAAAACACACATTTCGATGAGACTATATCACCTTTTACCGGTGTATTTCAAACAAGCGAGCAGAAAGCCCCGAAGTGGTCATGAGCCCACGGGATGTGCAACGAGATGAGAGCAAGCTAGCCAGCAGAAAGAGAGAAGATATCTCTCATGAGATAGCCATGCAGCGTAGTTCCTGATGAGAGAGGCGAGTGTTCATAACGTGATGATGAGTCCTTCCTTTATGCTGGGGAGTATCTGATACAGGATCATGGTTCTCTAGTCAAACTGTAGTGCTTGCGTATTCTGGTAGCTATTTTTTAGGAGCAGGAGAACCGTATGGACGCGCAAGAAGCGCAAATGCGCCGGAAGACCTGGTTTGGCATACCCTGTTATCATCCAGTTCTTGAGCAAGAGACTCTCAATGAGAGTTGGACGGGGCTGTATGTTTGTCAAGATTGTGGCTCGGAATTTCTGAAGGTGTCTATGTGGGAGCCAGTCCATCACTTTTTTCTGCAGGAGAAGAAGCATCGATCACCAGGCCGTAGCGGGCCTGAAACGCATTGTTCTCAAAGAGCGGATAAGGCACGGCTGGCAATTTCTGCATGATGCGCTTGCTGATCACCACCCAGGCCTGCTGCCGCAGGATTGTGGAAGAGCTATCGCGCAAGATGATGCCCAGTGATAGGTGCGGAATGGCAGCTTAAGAACGATTGAGCGGGAGAGTCCCGCTCAATTTCTTTCCTTCGTATTTTTGCAACACAACCGCAGAAGATGATGGCGGAATCTTGCTGAACGTTTGCTGAACAACCTATTCAATAACGTCAAGCACCCATTAGCGTATACTGACACTATGAATGTGCAACACGAAAAGGAGTTTACTATGAATAGGTTTGCAGGAAAAGTCGCCCTGGTGACGGGTGCAGGTTCGCGGCGCGGCATTGGACGAGGAACAGCGTTAGCCTTGGCACGCGAGGGGGCGAAGGTCGCGATTACGGATATCGTGCCAGAGGGGGTGCAACAGGTAGTCGCCGAGCTGAACGAGATCAGCCAAGCTATAGGTGAAGTGGCCGATGTACGCGATAAGGGGCAGATGGTGCAGATCGTCACCAAAACGGTAGCAACCTTTGGCGGGCTGGATATCCTGGTAAATGTTGCAGGCTTGACGCGGCCAACCTTGTTTCTGGACATCACAGAAGAAGAGTATGATCTGGTGCTGGATGTCAACCTTAAAGGGACGTTTTTGACGACACAAGCTGCGGTCCCGGCCCTGTTAGAGCGCGGCGGTGGGTCGATAGTTTCGCTTTCCTCAGTATCTGGCCAGCGCGGTGGCGGCGTCTTTGGCACATCCGCCTATAGCGCGGCGAAAGCTGGCATCATGGGCCTGACCAAGGCACTTGCGCGTGAACTCACCCCACGCGGCATTCGCGTCAACTGCGTGGCACCGTCGATGGTTGATACGGATATCGCAGGCGATGCCCTGACGCCAGAGCGTAAACTTGAACTTGGCAAAGGAACCTTAATGGGGCGACTGGGCACCGTCGATGATGTAGTCAAGTGCATCCTTTTCCTGGCCTCAGATGAAAGCTCCTATCTAACGGGTGTGACGCTGGATATCAATGGTGGCATGCATATGCATTAAGAAGCACAGCTACAACTTTCTGCTAAACTGTGGTATTATCAATATACAAAACCATGTGTATAATGACAAGATTTCTCTGCAACTATACGGGAGAGCCACGTACCTTGCATGTCTAGCAGAACGACGCGAGGAAACAATGGAGGTCGCAAGGTGACGAAAATTGCTGGTAAGAACCAGGAGAGGATCGCACGTCGGCAGGTAGACAAGTTCGCCGAGCGTCGTGCGCAGTTGGCCGCCTCCGCTCTACAGACGCTCTCCGAGCAAGGGTACGCCCGTACTAGCCTGCGCGACATCGCGCAAAACTCCGAGTTCTCGCACGGCGTACTCCACTACTATTTTAACGATAAAGTTGACCTCATCATGCATTGCGTCAAGCAGTACAAGGCAGAGTGTGTCAAGCGTTACGACGAAATTGTCGCGACCGCACGGACCGCCACAGAACTCAAGCATGGCTTCAGCACCATTCTCGCCACGACCATGCGTGACGACGCTCCTCTGCACCGCTTGTGGTACGACCTGCGGAACCAAAGCCTGTTCGAAGAGTCATTCCGGGCCGATGTGATCGAGATTGATCAAAGCTTACAGCGCATGATATGGCGCATCGTCACCCAATATGCCGAACTCACTGCAGCACCACTCACTGTGTCTTCTAGCACGGCATACGCGATCTGCGATGGGCTCTTTCAGCAAGCCCTGCTCAGACATCTCGCCGGACAGAGTGATGCCGGGCAGCAACTGCAAGAGAGCATCGAAGCGATACTCGACCATCTCATCGACGAGTCTAAAGTGGGTGAGCGTATCCCCTCATAAGAGCGTCGCCTGGACTTGACAATCACCTCCCTTTTCGTATATCATTCGAGGGAAGCCTCTCCCAATGCAAACGTCGAGGGAGGGGTGCTTGATCTCGCTAACTTAGCATCAATAGCCATGCAAAGTGTACTTCCCTCTTTATATGCAGCAACAGCCTCGGATGTGCGTGGGGGCACATTCTTTGGACCAACAGGCAGTTTTGAGCATCGCGGAGCACCTGGCATTGTGCGCCTTCCTGAACGCGCTTTAGACGCAAACATTGCCCGAGCCTTATGGGAGGTTTCCGAACAACTCACCCAAGTTCACTTTCCATTTCTCTCAGACAGGCATTCCGTTTGATCCGCCTTTGAGCCAACTTCTTTGTCCCTCTAGGTTTTTTCTCGCTCTCCTACCCAGGGCTGTTGCCAATCTCGCCAACCCCCTGGATAGCACGCATCAAGGCACTGTACCTTGCTTTGGATTAGCAGCATCAGGTCGAGCGCGATTGAAGGAGTCCCGCGATGAGTAGCTCAACCATGCGGCGGGCATCGTAGCGCGGATCGTTGTCGGCGCCAATGCAGAGGTTGCCGATGCCATACATCAGTTCGAGGGCATCAATATCGGCACTGATCTCGCCAGCTTCTGCGGCGGCGGCGAGCAACTGAGCGCAAACGGGCACGAGGCGGTCAAGGAAGTAGGCATGCAGTGCCTCGAAGCCGATGCTGTTGGGTTGCAGGACTGCGGCGAGTCCATGCTTCGTGACCAGGAAATCAACGAAGAGGTTGACCCACTGACCGAGTGCCGCGTGCGGCGAGCCACCATTCGCCAGCAGGACCGGACCAGCCTCGGCGCAGGCCTCGACCTGATGGCGGTACACGGCAACAACGAGATCCGCTCGCGTCGGGAAGTGGCGGTAAATCGTCCCCATCCCGACGCCAGCCGCAGCCGCGATGTCACGCACTGGCGCCTCGACACCGGACGTGACGAACACGGCGGCGGCGGCGGCGAGCAACGCCTGCTCGTTGCGCTGTGCGTCGGCCCGCTTCTGCCGGGCGGGTTGCCCCGCTCCCTCTTCGCTGGTGGTCATCGCGCGCATTCCCTCTCTCAAACACTAGCTTGACAAACGGAACAATGTTCCGCATAATAATATCGGAGCAGTGCTCCGCTTTATCAGTATACTATGGTGGATGACGGTCATGCAATACCCCACCCTAGGCCGCACAGGGCTGTTGCAAAGTCCGTAGGGACCAGCTTATGCACATTTACTAATGAACCTGGTCATCAGAGAAACCCATCCGTAGGGGCCAGATTGATCGCGCCCCGTGGCGATTTATCGCCTGTGATTCCGCGAATCTCGCTCAATGAATTGAGCGGAGGGCGCGATCAATCTGGCTGCTCCTTATTCCGATGGACAACGCCGCTACCGCGGCTAGTGCTATCGCACTCAGTCCATCGGAAAGGTAGCCTACGGAGCCTGTAGTGCGCTTCGCTGCTGCTCACGCGATTACCAGATTAAATTGTCAAAATGCATCAGCGCGTCC
>JBBPYR010000289.1:0-27723 GCA_038199755.1 Ktedonobacterales bacterium
ATCGCGAATAGCGCGTGCCTCATTAAAGACCTGCTCGTCAGCAGCAGTGGCACCACCAGAGAAGATGACAATACGGCGACCATCAAAGGCACTCTGGACAACATGCTTGACGCGATCAGCCAGCGTTGAAACGGGAATATCATACTTCTGATAGACCTTCTGCGCCTCAGCCAGTTCTACCTTTGCACTAGGCAGCTTGACCTTGATGATGTCCGCGCCCAGTTGTGCCGCGATCTGTGCGGCGTAGGTCACGACATCAATCGCTGTTTCGCCCTCTTTACTGATGCTGCTACCACGGGGGTAAGACCACACGACGACAGCCAGACCTGCGTCCTTCGCCTCAGCCGCCATCTCACGTAGTTGCTCATACATGGTGTTGCGATGTTCTGAAGCAGGATAGATTGTGAAACCAATCGCTCCACAACCGAGCCGCAAGGCATCGCTCACACTGGCGGTAATGGCTGAAATTGGGTCTTTTTCGTCGTTCAGAGTGTCGTGGTTGTTCACTTTTAAGATCAGCGGCACTTCGCCGATGTAATCGTTGATGCCCGCCTCAAGCGAACCCAAAGGGGCAGCATAGGCATTACAGCCTGCCTCAATCGCCAACTGAAAGAAGTACCGTGGATCATACCCTGCCGGATTTGGCGCAAAACTGCGCGCAGGACCATGTTCAAAGCCCTGGTCTACGGGCAAAATTACCATTTTTCCTGTGCCAGCTAACCTGCCATGATTGAGCATACGCGCTAAATTTGCTCGCACTCCAGGGTTTTCGCTAGCATACCAGCTTAAAATTTCGCGAACTCGATCATTCATTTCTCTTTTTCCTTCTCACGCCTCATTGAGCGATACACACCAAATAACTTATTCTATTGTATCACGCAATATGGCCTCCTTTTCAGGAAATCAATCACAAATGGAGGAAGAAATATCCCAGTTTGCTCTCAAAGCAAGTTTATTTAGGATAGCACACATGGAACAGAGAATAATGATCACACAAGTCCTATGCGAAAGCACAATCTTATATGTGATCATCTTGGCAAAATTTCTTGTTTATAACACATGAGTACAAGAAATATCAGCAACTTTCTTCACTATAGTACTATACATTTTGAGTAGTGAGTATAATCATTGTTACTTCAGACAACTTGGCACGTTTTTATACCAGGATGGGAAGGAAACAACATTGTAATAGCTGGTAGTACTGCTCATTATATGTATCGAAGTCGCTAGATATTCTGTAAAGAGCATACTCATAAGGAGAAAGAGCATTATGGGTGGCAGCAGTTCTGAAATTATTATACAGACCTTTGATGAAATTACGCAGGCAGTATTTGAGCAACAAAAAATAATGGAACAGCTTGAAGAAGAGAATCAAGAATTACGTACCATGCTCACTAACCTGCGGGCGGGACAAAACATTTTCCTTGAAATTGAGGGTAAACGCTTCCCGCTTCTCATGCAAAACAATGCTGCACTACACGAAATGTCCGCGGCTACACCTGTAGCAATGCTCACGCCAGTAGAGGCGCAGGCTGCACCGGAAGAGGAAGTCACGGCGGAAAATAGTGTTGTAACAAAGGTAGAGGACGTAACAGATGCTCCAACTATTGCAATGACAGAAGTAGCAAGCAACCACGTTGCTGAACCTGAACATGAGATGCGCAGATCAGTGACCACAGCACAACTTCCACGCATCTATGAAGAAGAGGAAGAGCCAAAAGAAGTCTACACCCCCTCTTTCCTGGAAGAAGTGATGCTTGATGAATTTGCCGCAGCATCTACCAGCCCTATGGCAGTTTGGACTGGCCCTATCACGCCCGTGAATAAGAGGCAAGAATCGCTAGACATGAGCGATGAAGAGAAGAAGGCAACTTTACGCAAAGAACTTCTCGGTAGCTTCTTACTCGACTAAAAGCCTTAGGAAACGAGGCGATCCTTTGTGTTCGTCTCGTTTTTTGTGCTTGTACTCTCCCTCCAATAAACCACACCTTCCCTATCCGCATTACCCTTTTCACAGCATTATAACGTCTTTGGGTTGAAGGACTAAAGGATGCGTTATAAGATACAGCTGAAGAGAAAAAGTCACATTTCCTGATGGTATAAAATGCTCCTAGTAATATTCATAAAAGGGGGCGATATGAAAGAGCACGAACAGGAGAGTAACGGGAAGCAACCTGAGAAAAAAGCACGAACGCCAAGTGATGATATGCTTGAAGCAGATATTACACGCACCCTACAAGAGCAAGCATCTCACATTCATTTCACCGCAACCTCACGTGAGCATGTGATGCAGCATCTTTCGCCTCACCCTCAAACACGCAGAAACCCGCTACTGCTTCCTGGTTTGACAGTAGCTATCATCGGCCTTGTTCTTTTAATTAGCATCACTTCTATCTTATCCTCGCCCACCACCTTTTCTCCATCCAGATTCAGTAATGGCACCCAGTATATTGTTGATAAAACTTATCTTACGCCAATACAACTCGCGCACGATGGACAACTGATCTCCATTGATCCTACGGGGCATCATATTGTCTACGGACTCGCGAATCAACCGGGGGTGATGTATACCACGAGTCTCAGCAATCCCATTAACACAAACACCCTTGCGATGCGAGATGCGCGTGAGGCCAGTTGGTCGCCAGACGGCAGCGCACTCGTCACGACCATCTATCCAATGGGAGCCCATGAGCCACAGATTGCACTTGTGCCAATAGGAAAATATATGTACCCGCTGGGACTTGAAGCACTCAGTGCAAACTGGACTCCCGGCTCCAAAGAGATTACCTACGTGACATTCAAACAGGGAGCAACTCAGGTTTGGGCCACATCAGCAACAGGACGTGATGCACAAATTGAGGCCACACTTGCCATTCCAGTGCTCGTGCAACACATTGTGTGGTCTCCAGATGGACACGAACTCGCTCTCCTTGCTAGCACAGAACAAAAACCTTCAGCAGCGTTGTTCAGCGATGCTGGCCAAGCTATTTATCTCATGAATAATGAAACGAAAGCCGTCATTGAAATCGTCAAACCCGCCAGCACCAAGCTGAATTCGCTCGTATGGTCTCCAAGTGGTCATATACTTACATATATCAGTTACAACCCTCAAAACGGGAAGCGCACCTTAGACGCCTTTGACACCAGTAAGCAGCAACTGCTTTTTGCTATTTCCTTGCCACAGGCTGCACAAGGATTTTGCTGGTCGCCAGACAGCCGAGTTCTGCTCTATAGTGAGGGGGGAATATTGCATAGCCATGTCTTATTTGGACGCGATATTCAGCTACCACCTGTAGGAAGCGCAACCTACCCTCTCTGGTTGAATAGTAGCCATATTCTCTATATCCAAACAACGAACGGTAGTAGCCAACTCGCACAATTACGGGCAGCATAAAGTGCAAAGACAAGACTAGCCACGCTCACGGGGGATGTCCCCGTGAGCGTGGCTAGTCGTGTCTTTGCACTTTTGTTACACCTGGAAATCGATGCTCGCCTGACTGACATTGTTTGCAGTGTCAGCCAATAGGATAAACGTATAGGAGGCACCAGGAGGCACCTGGAAGATGGCTACACCGGTTTTGCCAGATGAGCCAGCATCAAACGAAAGCGGAACCGTTGTGTCCGTTGAGGGTTCGCTGGTGGTGCCGCCAGATTTGAGACGCATATAGTCACCATAGTACTGAGTGAAGTAGTTGGAGGAAGGATTATCAACACTCATCGTTACCAGGACATATACCATGCCTTTCTGCGCCTGTTGGCCGCTACTGCTCAAGCTCGTCGCGGCACTGGTAATAGTCCATTTTAGCCCATGATATAGGGTCTGCTTATTCTGAGGTGCTGCTTTATCCTGGAACTGACTGAGGTCGGCTTTACCAGTCAAAGGAATTTGTATCTGCTGTTCCGCGTCTGTACCAAGCACAAACGTTACTTGAGCTGCTTTGACACTCGTTGGCACTGCAAAGTCAAGCCAGTTGTTGCGCGCCGTGCCGCCTGTTGGGGCGGTGGAATTCTGCTCATTGAGCGGTTGCACAGTCGTCTTGTCGGGCAAGATCAGGCGAGCGACCTGGCTATACGCGAAAATTCCTACTTTGGACGGTGCTTCTTCTTTTATGTCCAGACGAAGCACCCCATTGGTAGAGGCAAAGCTATCATCCAGAAAGGTTGTTGATTGTTTGACATCAACAATGGTCATCTTGAGACTAGCATACGTCACTGTGCCATGCGCCGCATCAAACGGTATCGTGGTAATCGGGGGTTGCGTGGTAGGCGCGTTATTGCCACCAGAGCTAGAACCAGTATTGCTTGTTGTTCCAACCGTTGATGGCAGGTGCCGCAAGGCAGTATACGCGAAGTAGCTAATGCCGCCACAGGCAACCATAATCAAAAGAATGACGATAATAACGCCACAACCAAGTTGCCCCAGTACACCCTTAGACGAATCCTTTACGGGCATAGCATAGTTGGGCACAGGTTGCACCTGTTGAGCTTGTGGCATGCCATAGTTGGCTGCTGGCGGAAATTGCTGCGGTGCTGAGGGGGATGACGACGGATACGATGTATAGCTCTGCACTGGGGGCGGTGGTGGCACTGAATTCGCGGTTTCCCCTTGATAAAAATTTGAGGCACCACTGTTTAACGCGGTTGGCTTCACCGGTCCGATCTCCTGGAGCGTACCACAGTTAGAGCAAAAACGTTGCTCAGGAGGAAGGGGTGTACCACACATTGTGCAGTTGCGCGCGGGCGTCTGTGACATAGAACTCTTCTCCTTATAACGGCAAATTGTCTACCATAAGCTTCGTTTTTACGATAGCTGAATTGTCGTCGTAGCCTGGTTAAAACCACTCTGGTTGCTGGTAACAAGAATAAACGTGAAGGTTTTCGCGTCCTGTGGCACAAGAAAGGTTACACTTCCCGTCTGCGCGGTAGTGGCCGCCGCAAACGACACTGGCAACGTCGTTGCAACGGGAGTAAGCGTCGTCGTGCCCGCCATGAGACGCACATAATCATAGGCAGAGCCAGTAATGACAGTTTGCGAGAGCGTATTATTTACTTTTACTTGCAAATTCACATAGCGCATTCCTTTGGCCGCTTGTACACCATCGATACTCCATTGCACTGTTGCGCTTGTCAGCGTCCAATCCAAGCCCACATACTGAAGTTGACTGGCAAGCATGGTCGTCTTTGGGTCATATTTGGCTAGATCAGGATGCACAACCAGCGGAATATCCATCTGTGCCTCATGAGAACTTCCCAGGCGAAAGAGTATTTGCGCCAGCGTCGTCTCTGTTGGTACAGCAAAGTCAAGCAGACTAGTGCGTGTTACTCCTAGTGGCAGCCCCACATCGGCACTAACATAACTTGGCTTTTCCGTCTTTCCGCCAGGCAACACCAAGCTAGCACTCGTAGTATACAGGAGATTAGTAGGTACCTGCGTAGTATTCTGAGCGCGCACCTGAATACGTAGTACTCCTGGGCTACTCGTCGTGCTGTCATCGCGAAAACTATCAGCACGCTGCACATTGATGAGTGTCACGTTCATGCCAGCGTACACAAAAGAGGTGTTGAGTGAAACCGTAGTGATGGGTGGTTGCGACGCATTGCCGGGAGTAGGAAGATGCAAACCAAGCATGGGAGCACCAACATAGAGTATGCCCAACGCCGCCAACACGAGGAATAAAACCAATACACAGCCCACCTTCCAGAGTCCTTGTCTGCGTTTAGTTTGTCCAGCAGGATTCTGATATTGCTGCGGTAGAAACGCTGCTGGCTCAGAAGGTGCTTGCGGTTGGGGTGCTTGCAAGGGGGAATGCTGGGTACCCGAAACACGAGTTGATAGATGCAGTCCACATGAGGCACAAACACGCTGCTCTGCCATGACGGATGCGCCACAATTGGGGCAAAAGTGTGGTTGTTGCTGTTGCTGTGCCATAGGTCATTCTCCTCGCCAGTTTGCACATGTGATCTGCTTTGTATCCTATACTTAGTGTAACACAGGCGAGCAGAATGGCTATGAGCTACTTCACTCTTTTATTGCTTGCTTCCTCATCTCATAAGATTGCTCGCGGCCTGGTAAAAATCTGCCAGGTTAGGCGTCCCCAAACCCGTGGAGAAATCCCAACCATTCGTCGCAGGATAATACAGGTTATTGCCCCTGGTCACATCAAAGAAGGGGTGTGTACCATTGCTACTATTCGCGATCGCATAAAAGAGACGAGGCGAGTAGCCAAACTTTTGCGTTTGCTGTTTGAGGCCCTCATTCACGAGCGCGAGGCCAGCGGCCCAAATGGGTGCGGCAGCACTCGTGCCACCTACAGAACCCCATTGTCCCTGAAAGTAGACCGCCAACGCGTAGGCAGCGGCAGCAATATCAGGTAATTGGCGACGCCCCTGCGAAAACTGATTATCAATACCGCTCGCTTTTTGCCAATCGGGACGGGAAAACATCTGACTATTACCGCCACCACTCCCCCAACTGTTACTACATTTGAACGGATTTGAGCCATTCGACCAGACAACCTCATTGGCTCGACTCTGGTTGCCGCCCACTGAAAGAACCGTGCCACCCACTGAGACCGCCCAGGGATCGCTCGCGGGAAAACTGACCGAGAGACTACGATAGACGCGGTTAGTAAATGCGCCACAGTCTCCACTGGCAACAAACACCGTCATGTGCTCAACCTGATTCAGTTGCTGCAAACTACTATCAATTGCACGTACATCTTGCGGTGCCATGTCGCCCTCGGCAGAGCCAAGACTCACACTGACAACATTCCCGCTACCAGTATTGTTGGTGTTATCATCAATAATAGCCTGAAGCATGTCATTGACCTGCGCCCACACATCTCCATTCGTATTGCCATCTGTTTGATAGGCAACGATATTGATAGAACGTGCCAGGCCAGCTACCATCTGCACATCTAGCGTCGCTTCGCCCAATGCCTGTGATGGCGCACCATCGATATTTTTCATCGACACGTGGCCCTTAAAATTAATGCAGGACAGGTAATTATTGATATCATTCGAGTCAAAACCATCAATCTCAACCAGATTTACAGTCATGCCCTCGCCATTCCAACCGCGCTGCCAGAGTTGGTCATAGCCATAGGCATGCGCGATATCGCGTGGTAGCAAGGTATTCTGCACGGGCGAGCAATCCTGTTGCGGGGCACGCTTGGCCTGTGTTCCTTGCGCCACGCTGGTTGCCCGCAACTGTGCCGCGACATCGGCCAGGGCATGCGTCGGTGAGGCACTAAAATTGTCCAAACCCGTAATGGCATCTATCGAATTTGCAAAAAACGTGGGCAGTTTGGGCGGCGTCGCGGGTGCATAAAATTTGCGTCCATTGTAGTTGTGTATCACGAACTTGGTCTGTAATAACTTGGCAAAGGTGCTCGCCTTCGCATCAATCGCCAGGTGAGTACGCAATTTACTCAGCTTCAAGCTGACACCCGCGGGGCTAAAGAAATCTTTAATCTTCTGATAGGTGGCATCACTGATACCTATTTTACCCGCCAACTGCTCCAGATTTGTTTTCTGGCCCGCCTGCACCTTTGTTGTGTCAGACTGGTGCAGCAATTTGGGATCGATCTTAAATGTGATACGTACCGGCAACTTGGTAGCATCGGGCAATGGCCCAACCACCGGAGAATTGAGCGCGTTAGCAGGAATGCCAAGATCAATCGTCGTGAATTGTAGCGGCGCGGGCGTGCCACAGCTTGTCAGGGGGAGCAGCAACAAGAGCAGGCCACAGAAAGCCGCGATACTACGTACAATAATAGAATGAGATGTCATATATACCTCGTAAACAAAATGATGTATGCCGAATGAAAAGCGAGTAAGGCAAAGCATCCAGGCTCTGCTCTTATATCACGTATGAAGGTAAAAAATCAGTTCATCCGTTCATAGGAATGTTTGAACACTCCAGCGTGTTTTCATATTTACCACCCCTATTTTCCTATCAACGTGATATAATGTAGACGTGAGAATTGGAAAAAATATTCTAATCAAGGACAAAGCATCCATGCCAGACTTCAAAGTAGATGCACCATTTCAACCCACTGGTGATCAGCCCACAGCTATTAATCAGCTTGTCGAGGGCATCAAAAAGGGGTATCGCCATCAGACCTTGCTAGGTGTCACTGGTAGCGGTAAAACCTATACCGTTGCGAAAATCGTCGAGCAGGTGCAAAAGCCTACGCTCGTACTCGCCCCTAATAAAACACTGGCAGCCCAACTATATAGCGAATATAAAGAGTTCTTCCCCCATAATGCCGTTGAGTACTTTGTCTCCTATTATGACTATTATCAGCCTGAAGCATACATTGCACGCACCGATACCTTTGTCGAGAAGGAAAGTATGCTGAACGCAGAGATCGAGAAATTGCGCCTTGCCGCAACACGCAGCCTGTTTGAGCGGCGCGATGTGCTGATTGTCGCCTCTGTCTCTTGCATCTATGGTCTGGGTAGCCCAGATGAATATGGCGAAGTTGTGCTCACCCTAAAGATTGGTGACGAGCGACGGCGCGACAAGATTCTGCGCCATCTGACCGAAATCCAATATGAACGCAATGATATCAACTTCGTGCGCGGGCGTTTCCGTGTCCGCGGCGATGTGCTGGAAATCTTCCCCGCCTATGAGGATGTCGCGGTACGCATTGAATTCTTTGGCGACGAAATTGAGCGCATGACCGAGATCGACCCGCTGACAGGTGAGGTGCTCGGTAAACGCCAACGCCTCGATATCTACCCAGCCAAGCACTGGGTAACGACACAAGAACGGCTCAATGAGGCCATCACGCGCATAGAGGCAGAACTCGGCGAGCGACTCAAAGAGCTTGAGATCGAGGGAAAATTACTAGAGGCGGCCCGCCTCAAGCAGCGCACCAATTTTGATATCGAAATGTTACGCGAGACAGGCATATGTTCGGGCGTCGAAAACTACTCGCGCCACCTCGCCGGTCGTGGCCCAGGTGAGCAGCCATGGACCCTGCTCGATTACCTGCCCGAAGACTACCTGCTGGTGGTGGACGAATCGCACGTGGCTCTGCCACAGGTACGCGGTATGTTCGCAGGCGACCGTTCACGCAAACAGGTGCTGGTAGACTATGGTTTCCGCCTGCCGTCGGCATTGGACAACCGCCCACTGACCTTCAACGAATTTGAGCAAGAGGTACAGCAAGCCCTCTACGTCACTGCCACCCCTGGCCCCTACGAGTATGAGCATAGCGAGGCTATCGTTGAACAGGTTATCCGTCCTACTGGCCTGCTCGATCCCCAAATTAGCGTGCGACCAACCAAGGGACAAATTGACGACCTGCTCGCTGAGATACGCGCCCGTGTCGAAAAGGGACAACGCGTGCTTGTGACAACGCTGACGAAGAAGATGGCCGAAGACCTCGCTGACTATATGCAAGAATTGAATGTCAAGGTTCACTACCTGCACTCTGAGATCGACACCATCGAACGCATCGAGATATTACGCGACCTGCGTCTGGGCGTCTATGATGTAGTGGTCGGTATCAACCTCTTGCGCGAGGGACTCGACCTGCCAGAGGTTTCCCTGGTTGCCATTCTCGATGCCGATAAAGAAGGGTTTCTGCGTTCAGAGGGCTCGTTGATTCAGATGATCGGACGAGCCGCTCGCCACATTGAGGGCAGCGTCATCATGTATGCCGACAAAGTCACGAGGTCAATGCAACGTGCCATCGACGAAACCAATCGTCGTCGTACACTGCAAACGAACTTTAACGATTCGCATAACATCACGCCGCGTGGCATCAAGAAGGAAGTCAAGGCACTCTCAGATCGCATCAAGGCGATGAGTGGGACAGACGCAGAGGGCGATAGCAAGTCCATTTCCGTTGCTCTGGCCGCCATTCCCCGCGACGAGGCAGTACGCCTGATAAAAGACCTAGAGTCGCAAATGCGCAACGCCGCCAAGCAACTCGAATTTGAGAAGGCAGCCAATTTACGCGACCAGATCATTGAACTTCGCCGCTCCATCATTGAGTAAAGAGGGATTAACCAAGGAAAACAGGCAATGCAGGCGGATTTCATCTGCCCGCATTGCCTGTTTTCCTTGGTCAACCTGACAAATTATGCAATATTTTCGTCAACATGATACAATACACCGTCTTCTATATTCCACGAAAAGAAAGGATAGTATACGATGCCACATCGTCCCGATAACTCCCATCTTCATCAACATGAACAGCCGCATGATGAGCATATGCACAACGAACCGGAACTTCAGCAGAGCGATTATCTGAGTGGCGCACAGATATTACCGCGCCGCGTGCGCCCTAACATGACGGTTGCAGAACTGATCGACGAGCAGTTCCAAGCGTATAACGCAGCACGCCTGAACGAGGCAGCACGCTTATATGCCGAGGAGATGCTCAATCCGGAAAAGGATGTCACCATTGGCATGACCATGGCTGGTGCCTTGACACCTGCTGGTCTGGGTGGTTGTGTGCTCACGCTGATGGAATATGGCTTTGTTGACTTTATCATCAGCACCGGGGCCAACCTCTATCACGACATGCATCACGCGTTGGCAATGTCGCTGCACCGTGGCGATTTTCGCCTGGATGACACCAAGCTGCAAGAAAAAGGCGTCATTCGCATCTATGACATCCTCTTTGAGGATAAGGTCTTGCTCGATACCGACTCGTTCGTGCGCGAATGCTTGAAAACGCTGCCTAACCGACCCATTGCAACCTCCGAGTTGCACTATCACCTGGGCAAACAATTGCTACAAGCGGGCGTAAAACCAGAGTATTCAGTGCTGGCCCAGGCCGCATTGTGGAACATACCCATCTATACTTCCTCTCCTGGTGACTCTTCGATTGGTATGAATGTCGCACGCAACGCTCTGGAAGGCAGCAAGTTAACACTTGACCCACTCGCAGATGTCAACGAAACAACGGCAATCGTCCATGCAGCCACGCGCAATGGCGTTATTATCCTGGGCGGTGGTAGCCCCAAAAACTTCTACTTACAGACGCAGCCACAATTATGGGAAGTACTCGGTATTCAAAAAGGTGGACATGACTACTTCATCCAAATCACGGCAGACGCACCTCATTGGGGCGGTCTCTCAGGGGCCACACCGTCAGAAGCGGTCTCGTGGGGCAAAATTAAACCCGATCAGTTGCACGATGCCGTCGTCATTTATGGTGACTCCACGATTGCCTTGCCGCTCCTCACTGCCTATGCTGTAAGCAAAGCCCAACCAAGACAGCGGAAAGAACTGTACGCGAAACGGGATGTATTGCTGCAAGAGCTACGGGATGCCTATGAAACAGGTAAACTGGCGCGTCCCTAACAACCATACTTCCATCTAATAACCACTAAACAGCAGACTGCCCATTAGATGGACAGTCTGTTTCGTTTTAGATGCAAAACTAGCTAACATTTAGGTGGATAAGATATTTCCCTTTAGATAGAGGCTCCTTGTGATATTTAGATAGAAATTTTCTGATTATTAGGTACAATTAAAAAATTGGCTTCCTATTAGCTTGACAACCTAATGTCTAATCGCGTATAATACACCCTTGTGCGCACTAAGAAACACACGAAAAGAAAACCCATCATATATGCCGTTCAACCCGCTTCTCAGGCTGGTTTATTGGCGATTGTGATAATGTACACCTAATGTGCAATAGCGATACATTGTACATTCGAGAAACACAGGAGAACCTACAATGCTTGTTCATTTGATGCTTGAACTGTATAACTGCAAACGCGAAATCTTGTCCGATGAGCCCTTGCTCCGCCGCGTGTTGGACGAATATCCCGGTCGCGTGGAGATGGAAAAGGTCAGCCCGGTACATCTCTATGATATCGAAACATCGAATCCGCTCGATGCCGGTATGTCTGGCTTCGTAGTAATCGCGCAGAGCCATATTAGCCTGCACGCCTGGCCTGAATATGGCGAAGTCGATATCGACATCTGCTCCTGTAAAGAGTTTAGCCAGGAAGACGCCATCGCCTATGCCAAAGAGGTCTTCCAAACAGATGATGTGGAGGTGCATTTCGTGACACGCGCCCATCGCTCACTGCGACCTGAGACCCCCGATCCACTGCGCTATGAAGAGGCAATGGCAGCTCGCCACGCGAAGAGCAGCCGCGAAGTTGTTGCCGCGGAGGTGCGGTAAAGGCAAGAAACGTAAGGCGCACAGCGTTTTTAAGCCGTTGCACCGCCTTGATGGAGGGTAAGGCTAACAGGGTTTCTCCTGTCTGTCCTTGCCCTTCATTCTGTTTTGGTGCATCTTCTTTTTCTCTATCTCCCTCACCTAAAATATGCTATAGTGTTTTTGTTTTGAAAGCGAAGATGGGCGCGTTTCAGCGGCCCCTATGAAGAGGATTACTCTATGCAAGAACCACATATCACACAATTTGGTGCGCCAGACGCTCCGCATTGTGATCCCGATACAGCCCGTTTTGTGATTATTCCCGCGCCTCTTGAGTATAGCGTGTGCTATATGAAAGGAACAGAGCATGGGCCACAGGCGATTCTTGATGCGTCTAGCCAGATGGAATTGTATGATGAAGAACTGAATTGCTGCCCTATCGAAGTTGGCGTCTACACTATGCCCATACTCGACTATCATAGCATGGACCATGCAGGTGCTTTGCAAGCCACAGGTGATGCCGCACGCCAAGTGTTGCAGCAGGGTCAAATACCTGTGACGCTTGGCGGTGAACATTCCTTGTCGGCTCCTGTCATTGCCGCCGTGCATGAACGCTATCCAGACCTCAGCGTTATCCATATCGATGCACACGGTGATCTACGCGCTGAATTCGAGGGAACGCCCCTCTCTCATGCTGCAGTAGAACGCCGCGTGGTGGAGATGGGCATTCCCCTACTTGAAATCGGTATTCGTAGCTTCAGCCCGGAAGAAGCGGAATTCATGAAAACAAAGCCGAATGTTTCGCTTGTCTGGGGCTATCAAATTGCAAAGGGAACCGCTACGATTCCCTGGGACCGTCTGAGCCAGCATACCTATGTGACCATCGACCTGGACGCCTTTGATCCCAGCGAGATGCCCGCCGTGGGCACGCCAGAGCCAGGTGGCTTGCATTGGTATTACGTACTCGACCTGTTCCGCGAGATTTGTCACCGCACCAACGTTGTCGGCATGGATGTCGTTGAACTGTGTCCCATGCCCGGACAGACACGCGCCGACTTTATGGCTGCCAAGCTTGTGTATAAAATGATAGGCTATCGTACGTTCTAAGAAGTGAGGGCTGACATTCTAGACTACATTGATCGTGGAGCAACATGAATACACAACATGCACAATATACAAAAAAACAGGGCGACCAACATATCCAACCAAGCAAAGGGTTGGCCCGTCCTTGGGGTCGACAGATCGGCAATCATCATGCCATGATGACGCTTTTCGCACTGTGCTTGTTTGTTTGTAGCGCATTGCTCAACGCCTGTAGTAACAGCAACACGTCGAGTTCGAACACCAAAAATGGGCATCAGACGACCTCATTTACCAGTGCATCTGGCAGTAGTCAGCCAATCACCTACAATTCAGGACCACAAGACGTACTGATACGCACTTTTTTTGGTGGCGGCTTATATGGTTCGCTGGAATTGAGCCCCCAGATCAGCTTGTACGGTGATGGCACGTATATTCTTGGTGCAGATCAGCAAGGAAAGCTTAGTAGTGATGGACTCCAGCAGATATTGCATACGGTAATAGATACCTATGGATTACTGAATATGCAGCGTCAGCAGTTCGTGGATATACAAGATCAGAATGCAACATTTCTAGAAATCGCGCTGAATGGGAAACAAAAAGAATATATCTATGGTTCCTTCGGCAATGTACAAGAGAGCCAACAGGATATGGACGAATTTCATCGCCTGAATAAGGTGCTTACGGCTATCACTGAAGCCTTAAAAGGTCCTACCCATCCTTACGTGAGTAAGTTTACAGCGTTGTTAGCCCGACAGACCTTCACACCGGATTTGAGCCAGAATATCCCCTACTGGCCGCTGGCAGACTATACGTTGCAGCAGGCCGCTGTTTTTGTATGTGGCATCGTGCCAGCAGACGATACCAGCCCTAATGCTGAAACAGGGTGCTTAAAGTACTTGAAGCCGCAGCATGCCATTTTGCTGACGACCACACAACGTCAAACGCTTTCAAGCGCACTGAATGGCCAGCAAACAGGAACATTTAGCGAGGGAGGGCTTTATTATACTGTCTTCCTGCGTCAACTTCTTCCTGACGAACTACCAAAAAAATCGCTGGCGATGTTTGGTAGTGATCAATTCAGTTATAGTGGCGTTCCCTTGTTAGAAGGGCTGGTTCCCGCAGTACCCACCCCTACCCCATCGCGATGAGATAGCATGGTAGCGGCGATGCCTTTCGCTCGCCATACTTGTCCGCAAAAAATTGAACTGCACACGTCTGTACTAAGCATCTCGCATCCTCTTGGGGAATGTGGTATACTGTAACAGACGCGCCCCCCTAAAAGACTAAAGCATCTGAGTAGCAAGTAAAGCGCGTCATCGTGCCCGGGTGAGGATGACCGACGGGAGGCAACATAAACATAGTAGTGTATAGTCTTGCCGATCTAACCACCACTAAGAAAATTAACCCCTACTACGGGACAGCCCGTGAAAGGAATTATGACCAGAGATTTCAATAAGCAACCGCGCAATGACTCGCGTCCGTCATTTCGCAAACCACCCTCCGGCAGGAATGGAGAAGAGCGAGCCTCACGTCCTGCTCGACCTCGTCTTAACCGCGAAATAGTAGACCGCGCCTGGGAATCGGGCGCCCCACAAAATCACGCGGATTATCGTTCACGCAGCAACACTACCAATGGACAGGCACCCCAAAATGGCCGCCGCAGCTACAGCGATGGTCAGAAGCCTGCATATCCTTCACAGCATGGTCGTACTGAAAACAGACCATACGGCAATCGTACCAACACGAACAACTACCAGAATCGTGATAATGATCGTTTTGGTAGACGCTCTGACGACAACTCTCAGGACAGGCGTCCTCGCTCGTTCGATTCAGATCGACGCCCCCAGAACCCACGCTTCGGTGATCGTCGCGGCTACTCAGATGGGCCAAACGACAGAAACGAAGCCAATAGGACGAATACTGTACGTCCTCCCTATCAGAACAACTATCGTGACAATAGCTCTTCACAAGGCCCTGATAGACGCAATCAGGACCGCCCATTTAATGGACCACGCCGCGATTTTGAGCGCGATTCACGTGGACCCAATCGTTTTAGCGGCAATCGTGATGAGCGGCCTGCTCGTGGTGGCTATCAAGGTCAGCAACCAACTCGCGGTGGCTATCAAGGTCAGCAACCAACTCGCGGTGGCTACCAAGATCAGCGACCAACTCGTGGTGGCTACCAAGATCAGCGGTCTGGGCCTGCTCGTGGTGGCTATCAAGGTCAGCGACCGACTCGTCCATACGGCCAAGAGCAACCAGCTCGCCAAAAGTTTGACGATACATTGTTTGAAGGAGACTACGAAGGCGTTGGGCAAGAGCGCACACCCGATAGTCGTCTAGCACGTACCGAGCGTCCCGAACGCACGGACCGTCCCAATCGTGACACATTCAACCACAGCGGCAAGCCCGATGCGGAGGAACGCCATGTGACACGCCTTCCCGATGGGCGTGTGTTAAAAGGGCCTCGCCCGGTACAGCGGAAAAACGCCGACTTCTGGAACGAGATTGCAGAGGACACTGATGGCTTGCTCAATCAAGTTCAGGTGCCTATCCCAGACGCTGCTGAGGAGCCAGAAGACGACGCTACTACTGATGAGCAAGCAACTCTTGAAACAACAGAGGAGTTGGCTACGGGGACAGAGGGAAAAGCGGTTCGCAAGCCACGTAATCGCGTTGCCAGTGCCGTTGCACGTAACAAGAAAGCCGCCGCTGCGAAGAAACCGCGTTCAACCGGTCCTAGACCGTCCCAGCGTGGTTTCAAGTGGCCTAGTGCGCCTAGCGAAAGCGAAAGCGAATAACCAGCACTAGATCGCGCTATCCCATCTGCTAGCAAGTATGCTCGATTACCCGCATGAAAAGCGGCAATTCGTGTTGCAAACTACGTTTGTAGCACGAATTGCCGCTTTTCACGCCGATATACAGGCTTATTTGCCTACGATAAGCTAGCATTTCGCAACAAGAACTTGATACAATGTTGATTACGACATCACGACGTTTGCTCACGGTAGCGGAGTAATTATCACCATGCTTTATCCGAGTTATCTCAATCTCTATGAAACGGGCGAGCTAGCAGAACGGGCCGCAACTGCCTGGGAAGTATTACGCAGTTGCACCATCTGCCCACAAAACTGCGGATGCAACCGCATTGCCGGAAAAACCGGCGTTTGCCACTCTGGGACAGAGGCCATTGTTGCCTCCTGGAACGTTCATCGCCGCGAGGAGCCACCGATTAGCGGCACACAAGGCGCAGGCACCATTTTCTTTGGCTATTGTCAGGCACGCTGCACCTATTGCCAAAATTTCTCTCTGAGCCAGGGCGGGCTTGGGCATCGCGTTGGGCCAGAACGCTTGGCCGATATGATGCTCTATTTGCAAAAGAAACGCTGCCATAATCTCGACCTTGTGACGCCAACACACTTTGTGCCACAAATTTTAGCTGCGCTAGTCGTGGCTTGTGCGAAGGGATTACGCTTGCCAATTGTTTATAACTGTGCGGGCTACGAAAATCTGGCGACGTTACAATTACTGGATGGCGTGGTTGACATCTATCTACCTGATGCCAAGTATGCCGATAATAAAAACGCCCTTCGTACCTCGAAAATGCCAAAGTATGTTGACTACAATCAGGCAACATTGCGCGAAATGTATCGCCAAGTAGGGCCATTACAACTTGATGAAGTGGGCATTGCACGTCGTGGCCTGCTCATTCGTCACCTTGTGATGCCTGAAGACATTTCTGGCACCAGAGATGTTTTACGTTGGATAGCGCAAGAACTGGGGCCGGATACGCCAATCAGTTTGATGGACCAGTACTTTCCCGCCTGGAAAGCGGTCAATGATCCCATTCTTAATCGTCGTCTCTCCTGGCAAGAATATCGAACCGCCCTTGATGCGCTGGACGAATTTAACTTTACCGAGGGGTATGTCCAGGAGGACCTGATTGAGGTTGATACAACGTCTACTTTATGATATTCATTTTATTCTAATCATGCGATGGTACGCCTGTCAGCAGTTGGACATGGCGCGCTATAATCTGAAAAGAGACAACTACTATACGTCTTTTTGAGAACTGGTTTTGCCTATCTGATATGGGCAACAGCTCTCCTTCACGTGCCATTTATGATTGCTACCGCACCTGGTCACGTGTCCATAGGCGTGCGAAATGGAGAAAGAATCCTTTATGAAAACAACGGCCACGTTGAGCCAACTGTTTGCTGGTATCCAGGATGATCTCGATCAAGTGGATGCGACCTTCCAGGAGCGAGCAACGTCTGGACTCGATATACTGCATTCTGCTTCTATGCACGTGCTTGGATCACAAGGAAAACGTTTAAGAACGGCACTCACACTGCTTTCAGGGAAACTCAACACGTATCATTTTGACAAATTGCTGCCGTTAAGTGTAGCTTTTGAGATGACCCACCTTGCCACCCTTATCCATGATGATATTGTAGATGAAGCGACCACGCGCCGTGGCCACCCCACGGTCAATTCCCTCTGGGGTGATAAGATCGCGATCTTGCTCGGCGACTACTACTTCGCGAAAACAGCAGGGTTAATTGCAGATATTGAAGATCATCGCATCGACCGACTCTTCTCGGATACCGTTGCCACGGTGTGCGAAGGCACAATTCTTGAAATGATGACCGCGAAGAATGTCGATTTGTCAATTGAAACATACTATAAGAAAACTAGCAGCAAAACAGCATGCTTGATTGCAGCTTGTAGCAAAGGTGGTGCCATCCTGAGCGATGCCACTGATGAGCAGATTGAATTCTTATATCAATATGGCCTGAACTTGGGCATAGCCTTTCAGATTATTGACGATATATTAGACTACACGGAAGACCAAACCACGATTGGCAAGCCAGCTGGAAACGACCTGCGCCAGGGCATGGTCACGCTCCCCTTGATTTATGCCCTACAGGACCCTTCCACGAACGGGCAATACCAGCAAGTCAGTAAACTATTGCGTGAGGATACTCATAGCGAAGAAGAAATACGTTCCGTGGTGGATTGGGTCACGCAGGGATATGGCGTCAAACGTTCGTTGACGGATGCCTATGCATATGGCAGTAAAGCGCGTGAAGCACTGTATCACTTCCCGGCCTCCTATAACCGCGATATATTGGACGAGCTGATTGACTTTGTGGTATCACGCAAACAATAGTGGATCATTCCTTACAAGCCACCTGAGCGGAGCTAGCGCGCAGCGCGTTGGTGGTTTGAATAACAGACAAGCAAACAAGCTGAAGCGTGCAGAGGAATTTTATGACTACCAGAACATCTCTTGAGGAAAAATTTCAGACCACGGGCGGCAAACGGCCCTATGTCCAACGCCTGTTCGGGCGTATAGCCCGCGTATATGATCTTATGAATCGCCTGATGAGCTTGGGGCTGGATGGCTCTTGGCGTGCATTTGCGGCACGTCAACTCGCACTAGCCAGTGGAGAAACAGGCCTTGACTTGGGTGCAGGCACAGGTGATCTTTCGATTGCGGTCATCCGTCGTTCCGGGCCAGGGACACATATGATTGGCATGGATATCACACCGGAAATGCTGGACCAGGGGCGGATAAAACTAGCCCGCATGGGTCTTGAAGATCGTATTGAGCTACGAGAAGGTGACGCGGAACACATCAATCTGCCCGATAACAGTGTCGATGGGTGTTGCTCCGCCTTCACAGTGCGTAACCTGACCGACATTCGCCAGGGCTTCCATGAGATGCTACGCGTTGTCCGCCCTGGCGGTCGCGTGGTGTGCCTGGAGATCAGCCACCCACCGGGCAAAATTTTTGGGACACTCTTTCATTTTTACTTCTATAAATTTGCGCCACTCTTCGGCACGATTCTTGGTAAGGCCTTTGAGGAGTATAACTACCTGCCCAACTCGCTTACCACATTTCCTGATGCCCCCACATTACAACACATGATGGAGGAAACGGGCTGGCACGATGTGCGTTTTCATCGTCTCAATGCTGGCATCGTCGCCGTACATGTAGGTACAAAACCAAGCTTAACATAGGTCAGCAAGAAGGGCCAAGCGCATGCGCTTGGCCCTTCTTGCTGCTCTGGGAGAACCAGCTGTAAATCGGTTATATGATACCGCGACCTATCACAACGAGGAGCAAAAGAACTGCCAGGATACCAGCTATCCAGAGAGTAGCCATTAGTGTATCATTGCGCGCCTCTAGCGGGGGAAGCTCGTCAATCGCGGGCATGAGCACCTGTCGGTCTAGTTCAACTCCATCATCGAGCACAGCCGAGGCCATCATATTTGGTAAAAGCTTTGAGACACCCTCGGCCATTGACGCACCAGCAGCTCCGTTCTGCATCGCCATCGCCGCCGTATCAGGGCGTCTCATCGGCGTTGGTGTATCCCCCCTGTAGCCTCGTGGCGCGACACTACCACTCACTGAGCGCATTGAGAGCAACGCTTGTCGCACTTCGGCAGGATATTGGTAGCGTTGTTCCGCCAAAGGTCGTAGCCCTTTTGCCAAAATTGCCTCAAACTGGGGCGACACATTCGGATTGAGACGCTGAGCAGAGAGAATGAGGCCATCGGTGGCGACAGGCATGCTTCCAGTCACGGCGTGATAGGCTGTTGCCAGCAAAGAGTAAAGATCGCAGGCACCGTTAACCTGTCCACGTGCAAATTCGGGGGCGGTATAGATGGAAAGGCGAGAACGATCAACACCAGAGGCGATTTGTGCAACATCACCAGCCAGAATAATGGAGAAGTGTGTCAGGATATAGTTCCCTTGCGTACCTGACTCAATGATGTGATCAGGGCTGATCAAGCCGTGTACTAGGGGTGGAGATTGTTGTGCTAATAAATCCAGCACATCTAGCATTTGCAAGCAGCACTCTATCACCTCTTGCTCGGGAATAGCCCGCCCAGTACGACGCATACGTGCAATGAGCGACTCACCGTCCACTGGCTCAAACACGAAGAAGTTTCGTCCCCATTCGCTGAAAACATCCCAGAGCGTAGGGATATGGGGATGGCGACCCGCAGAGGTGAGGGCAATGGTCGCAGACCTGAGCATGGACTGTGCCTTCATAGAATTATTTTCAGGTACAACAACCTCATATAATACGACCTGAGCACCACCCTTTTGTGCGTCCTGTGCAAGCCAGGTTGTCTCATGCATACTCTGATGCCACTCTTGTGCCTGTTGCAGCTCTTGCAAACGATAACGGCCACCGCGCAGCATTGTTCCTGGTGCTAGTGTGCGCTGTGTGTCTACTGGTGCGCTTCGCTGCCCCTGTGGCCCTTGCGATACCGTCTGATTGCCTTGTGGCCAATCTGTGCCAGAACGCGGTCGCTGTGTTGTCGATTCGGAAACGAGACGGCGTGAGCGCAGGGGAGAGGACGGGGTATTCATTCCTAACTGATCGGTTGAACGTGTCGGTGGCGCGGGAGTTGGGGGTATATTTCCTACGGAGAATCCATTAGTGTTCACACCACCATTGCGTGTCTCACGCGCCGCAACTTGATTGCGAGGTAAACCATTGCCATTCGCAGGTGAACTGGAAAAACCATTAGAGCTTATCGCAGTATTGGCAGAATTAGCAGGATTCGTCGGACGAATGGAACGGGGCATGGAGCCAAACGGTGGCAACGATGGGTTCGACGAGCTTGATGATGGCAATGATGGGTTTGATGGGCTAGAAGGAAAGCTTGTATTCTGGTGCGATGGCGGAACGGAAGAAAAGAACGATTGAGAGTCTTGCACTCGTGGTGTTGATGGAACCGGGCCTTGTGAAGGCGGCGAAGACATAGATTGCCCATTCTGCGTTTCTTGCAAGGGCTTACGGGGCATTGTTGAGGGAGAAGGTGTACGTGGCGCGTTTGTCATATTTGACATGTCTGCCATACGCGTGGACGTTGGATACGTCCCTTGTCGCGACTGCGGTTGAACACTCGGCATAGAGCCAGATGCCGATGAATTATTTCTTGATGATTGAGAGGCCCTGCGTGAAGCACCCATGTTTCCTGGCAGCCGTACAATCAGGCCGCACTGTCCACAAGGACTTTTACTTACATCCCAGTCATTACCACACCGTGGACAAGTCATAAAGCCCCCTTCTCTCTGCTCTCGTCATTGGCACACAAATTACCCATGTAGGCAATGCCTCTTTGAACAGAGTTTCCTTCTATCAAAAATAGTAAAATATGAGCACTACGTTTTTCACCAAAGGAACCTAAACGTAGTGCTAAATGGAGATCTACCACTGACACGATTATTTCCTGTGCAACATTACATCTTCAGAGTGCAGATAGTACAAGTACGCCCAAAGTATAGTCTACCTGATAAAGATGTGTCAATATGAAAAGACGCAGATAAGTCATTTGTGCTATCCCTGTTTTTCTTTTGACACTAAGCTGCCCTCACAATGGCCTGTCATCGTTTTGGGACATTGCGCCCAATGGGAGCAAGAGAGCCTAAGAAGCCCTCCAATGCTTTTGCCAGTTCGTAGAGTTGTGTTGCCTCGACGACCGATACCTCATGACCTGCATGCGCGACATGATACAGCATCTGGATGGCGGGATGCTTTGTTGCAGGCACGATTTCGGTGTGTGTGCTACCCAATAGAGAAGCGCGCATCGCATCTACACTGGCATTGACCTGTTCCAGGTTCGCGATATCGATAAAGCTCGTCGCCTTGGGCTGGCTGCTCTGTTTGTTCGCGTTATGATTGACTTCCCATTGACGGCGGGCGGATTTGCCCGCGGCGCAAAAACAAAATTCAGGATTGCTAGCATCGGAGTTTCGTAATCCAGTATCATCGCAAATAGGGCAAATCGGCATATTATGCCTCCTCTGTTTCAGGAAAATCGCAGATTTCCACTTAAATAGTCCTTTACCATCTCTTCACAATCAAAGGCCATATGCCCAAATACCTCGTCCGGCGTACGCCAGCATGTCTTTCCTTCATTTGAGCCATGCTCTTCTCCCTCAAGAATGGAGCCGCTATAGGCTAAAGCGACCGCACGAAAGCGTGGATCTCGCTGCCTATCTGAGTATACTCCTACAAAGCCCTTGAGTGCCACTGTATATCCTGTCTCTTCCCGCGCCTCACGCACTACGCAGGCTTCCACTGTCTCATCATAGCGCACAATTCCCCCCGGAATGGTATAACCCAGACTATCGGAACGGTTCACCAGCAGTATTTTTCCCTCGCGCTCAACAATCACACATGCACTGAGAATAGGTGAGATTTGGCCCAGCGTAAGAAGAGCGATGATACGAAAAATAATACCCGCCAACCAACCCTTGATCTTTTCTTTCATGAAAAACTTATCCTTCTAGCTGTTTCGCCTTCTGCTGTAGTATAAAGGTTAGCCTTACAGTTTGACAAGAGCAAGTCCTTCTGTAACTTCCCTGCGTATCGTTCTTCATAAGCTGTACATCATTCCCTCAAACGACTGTGCCAAGAAGTGCCTCTATTGATACCTTGCGAATGTTCATTCGTTGTTGTCAATATAACAGACTTAATGCGCTTCTTTATCTCTCACCGGAACAAGCAAAGGGGTTGCCCGAATGTCCACAAAGTGATATCTATGCGCTTGCGTGGGTCATGGCTACTTTGTAAGTAGTGGACAACTCAATGAGAACAGCAACACTCAGGGCATCAATGACGAGTTTCAAATCGATCTCTCCGGTCTTGCCGATCCTGGTCCTCAAAACAACTATTATGCCTGGCTCTTACCCGATTCTGTTCAGATGGAAGCACCGCCCATCCCTACGACAAAAATAGGGAGTAAGGCAAGCAGAGGGAATGATGGAAACATGATCCTATCCTTTTACTATCTACTGTAAACGATCCATGAGATGTATCACCTGTCCATCAGCAGTTGCTTCTTTATAAATGCGTTGCGGATGAATCCGCTGTACCTCTGTCAGTTGCTCCTCTGCAATAATGGTGTCCTGCGGATGCAACTCCTCCCAGACATGATAGATGGCATCAGGCTCGCGATGGCGATAGAGAAAGCGGCACTCAACCTTCGCCTCTTGAGCGAGGAAGTTAGTTCTGGCTAGGTCTTGTTTTGCCATTTCATCATGCAGGTGTGGCTCTACCAAGCGGAACAACTCCGGCTTGCGCCCTGACTGAAGTTCTCCCAGGTATAAGAAAACCACAGCTTTCTGTTCAGCATTATGCAGTGCCGCTTGGATAATGGCTTCATTGGCCTGATTGCCAGCCGCAAGGATCGCCAACACAGCACCAGGGAAATCTTGCTCAACTCCAGTGGTCACAACGGGAACGTGCCCCTTTCTCAGGTGCATTCTATGATTGGTGAAAGCGATAGCCATGCCAACAAGAGCAAACGAGCCACCAAAGGCGGTTGCCAATGGTTTCGCGATCAGATTCGTTGACCACGCGACCAGCACGAGGAATGTCGTGAAAATGCCCAACCAGAAATTCAGGGTTGATCTCGTCCAGCGTCCTTCAGGCTCGGGTCGCTCAGCAGGATTTGTTTGCTCTTCCTCCCTTGCCTCCCGATCACCTGCATCGCGAATCTTCTGCTCGTTGACCAATTGGTGTGAGTCCTTTGCCCTATTACCCGATGTCGAGGGTATTTGTCGACGCGCAAACGAATCAGCATCTACAGCCGATTTCTGTCCCTGCGCGCGCCTATACCTGCGTTGACGATAGCGCACCACATCCATTCCCAGACAGGTGAGAGAGAACGCGCCCAGCAAGCCAAAGGCATACATGTCTCCGAGGATGTTGATATTCCCTCGCACAACCAAAAGCACGAGAATGGGGATAAGAGTCGCGAGAGCTATCGAATAGTGCGGCGTACCGCGTATGCTGTTGCGCTTCAAGATAAACTGCGGGAAAAATTCCATGCGTGCCAGAGCCAGAAAGACGTGATAGGAACCGATAATCGCAGTATTGCTGGCGAATACCAGCAGGGCACTGGCACTGATCGCCACCTCTATCTGCAAAAATACGCCGCCCCAACGCCCGCCAAGGAGTGAAATGATCTGACTCGACAGCACAGGATCAGCGACCGCTTTTGGCAGCAACAGTGTAGACAAGATCGTGAGCAGTGGGCTGGTCAGGCCAATAGTCAGGATGACCAGGAACAGCGCAAGCTTCCCAACCATCCTGCGCGGCAGTTTCATTACAGGAGAAAGCTGCGAAATGCTTTCCAGACCTGAAAAGGCCAGGAACGAACCCGCGAAGCCAACAAGCACTGTAACAGGGGTCAAGGCCTTGCCACTAAACATCTTGGGGAAAAGCGCAAGGAATGCAGGCAAGGAGAGATGGGTAAAGACGGTCACAAGAATGGCAATGTCACTCACAAAGGCGATGATGGCTCCCACCAGGCTCACCTTGGCACTCTCACTGACTCCAACCCAATTCAGAATGCCCAGCAGCACAAGGACAAGCAACGTCACCAACAAGGTAATGGAGAAGCCGAACACTTGCGTCTGTGGACCCAGAACGGGCAGCACCACGCTCAGGTAGAGCATACCGGAGAGACAACTAATCGCTGCTGTCAGAAAGTAATCAACGAGAATAAACATGCCACCCAAAGCACCAAACCAAGGATTGAGGGCTCTTGCCGCCACGGTCACGACACCACCGCCCTGTGGAAAGCGATAGGTCACCTCGACATATTTGAAGGTGAGTAGAATAAAGACGATCATCGTGAGCAAGACGAAGAAGCCTGCTAGTTTCCCCACCGTTCCATACAGAATTCCAGGGACATAGTAAATGGAGGTGCCGATATCGGCAAAGACAACCGCCCAGCAGAGGAATGGGCCGAGCGTCTGGACTTCGTGTTGCTCTTGTTCACGCTGTGTAGAGGTTGCGGTCGGACTGGCCATCGCCTATACGCCTTTCAGTATGATCTTCTCAAGTACCGTAGCAAGCATTGGGAAGGTTTTTTCTCATCCCTCATGTAGCACGTGACAGCAGAGAAAAAAGCTTCTTGTCTCTGTCTCAGTAATTATTCTGTACATGATGTAATTCAATCGGTGTTTTGCGATACAAACTGATTTTCTGTTACAATAGCTGATGGAATATCAGTAGAGAGGAGTGCTAGTACCGATCAGAGGAATGCCTGCTCACCCTCACGTGTGTTTCTCTCTTGCACAAACGATGTTTGAAGTGACTTCTTCCCAAAGAGGAGCTTATTTCATGCCAGAAACACCACCGTTGACCTACACCAATCTCCTCTATCGTAGTCATGAAGAGATTCGCTCTCTTCAGAATCAGCGGTTCCGGCACCAGGTTGCCCCATTGCAGGCGACAAGGGCCGCGTATTGTCACTAACACGGTACGCACGTTTGAACGGGCCATGTTCAACGGGACCCTGGTTAATCCAGATACTATCAAGGAAGCCATTGCTAGCATCGGGGGCATCGAAGAGTACCAGATCGTTTTTACGAAAGAGCAGGATGGTGTCCCGTCCTCTCCAGACAGATTGCTCGTGCGTGTCACCGTACAACCAACTATGCAGGAGTCGGTGAGAACAGAACTGATCGCAAAAGTGATAGCGGCGACTTCGATGTTCCCTGTCATCGAGTTTGTGGCAAGCAGGAGCGAGATTTTCGATCCGAGTCAGAAGTTCAAGGCGACCAGAGTAGTCGATTTGCGCCCAAAGGAGGAGGGGTAGAGCCGATCATGGAGGCGAGTCGAGAGCTTCAGATGAGTTCATAGAAGCTGATGGTCGGAAACTGATCAGCTTTCATTCATGCCTTCTTCCCTTGCGACTTCAGCGAGGAAGTGAGAAACCGTTCCCGTCGCGTCGGTTCAGGCGGGAAATTCGGCGCAAGAGACCTCACGATCGTGCTGCTATCCCACCGCTTGCCAGGTTGCTTTTCTTCTCTCGTTGGTGACTCGTTGATAGTAGACAGAACCCAAGAGTGCTCCGTAAACGAGCAACATCACGAAGCCATAAAGAAACTCACTAAAGTCCAACTTCCGATGGTGAATAACTGTTCCCAAAAGCAGTGCGATCAGGATCCAAAAGATGACACCCGTCACCAGCCCTGCGATGAGTGTGCGTGGGAGCGTCAAGGCCTGATTCCGTTGCCAGACACCAAAAAGCAGCCCAAACAGGCTACATAACACGATGAGGAGGAAGAAGCCAATCAGCCTTCCCGTGGCCGGATTGTCCAGCCCAAACCACGCGGCGATTCTGCCCAACGCACCTCCCGGCCCGTAATCAACAAAAAAGAGAACACCAAGCAGAACACCAACCAGCAACCCTGATATAGTCCCTTCACGTAGTGCTTTCATTATGAGTACTCCTTCCCTTACACGAACCAGTTCAAAACGCGTGCCAGACGATTCGATGGTGAGGCCGTTTGCAGGCGTGGTGCGAGCCACTGGTCGAAACCAAGCCGCCTCCCTGCGGGCAACCCGGCAAACACCACACCCAGGAGCACCAGCATGCCATAAGTCCAGTACCATTCGCTGGTAGACAACCCGACATATAATTGCAGCGCGAGCACTGCTGCTAGCAAGCCGCCAAAGCGGCTGAAGATGCCAAACAGCAGGCTGAGTGCAACCACCAACTCTGCGAGCCAGGTGCCTGCACCCAAGAGGGTGAAATTGGGAAGAAACACATTCTTGATAATGAAGGAATAGCCCGGAAGAAAGGTATACTGCGCCTCACGCACCAAATAGGGGTGCAACCCAGCAAAACTGGGGGGGAGTTTCCAAAACAACTGCTGAAACCATAGGTACCCGACAAAAATACGCACCACGGCCAAGGTAATGGTGCTTCCCTCGCTAAGGGTAACAGGTGCCACGCTTGCACTCGCCTCTTGCTCGCTGGTCGCGACAAGGGGCTTCTGCTTCCCTGCTGATGGTGAAATATTCATACGACTCTTACTCCTTCTGCAAACAATGTATCATAGGTTTGGATGAAATTGGTTTATTTTTCTACGAACTGCTGTCTCTGCCAGCATTGCCACCGCTGTGCCGTCTGACTGATCACGTGCAAGGCCGTTGCACTTCCCGCTGCCTCTCCCTTCTCAAAATCGCCTTCGGTCTGCCCCATCTGGTTGGTGACGTGTGCAAAACAAACGATGTCTTTCTGCTTTGTGATGGCCAGAGCAGACAGAGCCGCCGCTTCCATTTCTACCGCCAAAATGCCTTCTGCTCGATAGGCCGCAATCGCCTGCTCAGTTTCGCGGAAGGGAGCATCCGTGGTCCAACTCGTCCCCACGTAAAGAGGGACATGTGTGGCATCCCATGCCACGGAAGGCGCTCCATAGTCTTTGTGAGCGAGAAGAGGGATTGCCATCATTTCGTCTTCCTGCATGTAATCACGTTGGTGCCGCTGTTCTTTTTCACTCATGAGTTACCATTTGCTCCTTCTCTCAGCAGAAGAGAACATACCCTTTCCTTCGTCTCTCCCTCTATCATATCGTTTTCCATACCATATTACCACTGGGGTAGGTTATAATAGGAAATGGAACGGCGTGTGTATGAGGAAGGAACCGACAAACGCTTCCCTTTACGAGCAAGATCCA
>JBBPYR010000290.1:0-5117 GCA_038199755.1 Ktedonobacterales bacterium
ACCCAGAGGGTCCCCACCCCTCCATCCACGTCCTCCCCCGCCCCTACTACAACCTGAGCAGTTCGCTTACGTTGATGCGTATTGGACGCGCTCAAGCTGGTCCCTACAGCGGTTTTGCATCTTTGGCAGTTTATTTCGGCAATGTCTATCAGCGTGGTGGGAACTCGTTTCAGCAAACGCCCAAAAAGGGGGTGTATCCTCGACACGGGCGACCCAAGGGTCCCTTCCCCGCCTCATCCGCCGCCCCCGCCCCTACTGTAAAGCTAAAGTTGCGTCTAAAGCGTGCTTCGTGTAAGATAGCAGTAAGATATTGAGAAAGAACATGCTCATCGCAATCATACGAGAAAGAAGTAGGGACAATCGTGGATACAACTATTACGCTCGAATTTATTTCTGATACAAAAAATGCTCTCAAAGCTCTTGAGCATCAACTCAAGCATATTCATGGTGTGGAGGTCAGTCTTTTGGAGCCACGCGACCATAGCGTACCAGCCATTGTCGCGATTGGCATTGACGAGAAAGCGGAGGGTGCAGCTCAAAATGTGGCTCAAACGCTCTATAGCTTCTTGCGAGAGGAAGAAATGGCACAAGGGCAGAAAAAAATCTTCATTGTCACCATCGAAGGAGACCGTGTTGAGATAGAGAAGTTGTCCGTTGATGAAATCAAGGAGATCATCGTCGTGGCCCAGGAAAGGTAAGAGGTCATAGCCCTGCCTAGAGGAGAGAGGCGGCAGCACCTAACAGCACGGCATCTTTACCGAGACAGGCAGGCACAATCTCGACAAGGCTACAGACGCGTGACGCCGATTTGGGGGTGTGCGCATTTTGCATACTTGTGAGCAATGACTCATGGGGAGAGAGCAAATCACCCCCTAAAATTAGCCTGTTTGGTGTAAAGAGGTCGATATACTGGGTGATAGCGGCATTGAGCCAGCGGCTCAGTTCAGTATATATTTGTAGGGCAACGCTATCACCGCGTGTCGCCTCTTCAGCAAGCAGGTGCGTGCTAAAAGCCTCACGATTGTATATGAGGCGCCGCGTGAAATTGCTCTCCTCACCACGGCGGAGGATGCGCGAGACCATCTTTTGCAGAGCATCATGGGAGAGCAGCGTGTTGATGCATCCTCGTTTGCCACAACTACAACGCACGCCATTGCTCGTGGAGAGAGAAAGATGGCAAACATGGCCGGTATAGCTCTGTGGCGTCTGCTCACACTGTCCATCAACCAGCAGCGATGCCCCGACAACAGCGTTGACAGTTAAAAAGAGTAGGCGTGAGAACCCTTTGCCTGCTCCGAAGTGATATTCCCCCAGAGCGGCTGCATCGACATCCACCTGTAAGCGTGTAGGCAGCTGATAGCGTGTCTCTAAGACATCGCACAGAGGGAAACCATTCAACGCGGGAAGTACAGGTACGATCTTGGGACAACGACATGTATAGTCAAGCGAACCGGGGATACTCACACTCAGGCCACGTACCTGTAGGCGTTCGGTCTGGGCGTGAGACAACATGGTATCCACTGCTCGTAGGTATGGCTCTAGTGTAGCAGTGGCAGGACGCCCCCTCAGCGTTTTTGCCTGGCAACGATGGTGAATATGGCCCCAGCGGTCAACCAGTGCGACGGTAGCCTGCCCCCCCGCGATCTCTATCCCTACCGCGACACTCCTGTCTCTACTCATCGGCAATTGCTCTGATTCTTGTATTTATATAGAACGCACGTTCTATATCGACAGAGTTACAGCACTAAATAGGAACACAATGACACAGTTTGTGTAATCAGAGTATAACTGGCGATACGAACATTTGTCAAGGTCGCGCGTTCCAAACATACGTGCTAACCAAAATAGCAGAGGGAAGAGTCTTGAAGAGCGTAAAGAAGACGGTATGGCAGACCTTGTTGTAGCGTGGTACAGTAATGGCATAGGAAAGAGTCGATACACCGCTCTAGCAAGTAAAGGAGTTTCCCGTGGCAGGTGCATATAGATCAGAGCAAGACCCACGTCGTGCTGGGCAAAAAAAGGACCCTATCATAGGGCAGGGGCATGGCTTAAGCGATGATGAAGGGCAGATGATTCAGCAGATGATACGTGCGGAGTCGGGTTCTTCCCGTGAGTTGTTCATTCCACAAAAAGACTTGGCGCAAGAGGCCACAACACAGATGTCGGAGGAGGTGGCGAAGGTTATTGAGGCAAGCCGCGTACTGCAAGTCTTACAGCTGTTCAATCGCGATTACCTGTACGGGCAAGGTCGTTTCGATGAGTATAAAGACGGTTTGCTGCTCAAATGGGGTGATGGTTACTCGCGCAAGCATATCTGGGTAACGGTGGAGAACGGTAATCTTGTCTTTGAGACTAGTCACGCCAAGCAATGCGATAAGCCCTATTGCAACGGCACACATCACATTCTGACGCCTGACCTCTATATGAACATCGACGTGATAAACCAGGAGCTAGGCGACCGCTTCCGTCGTCCGGTTTATGAGCGTTCTGATGACTAGCACGGGTGAAGGTAATAAGCAATGACAACCGTTGTAGTAGCATTGGAAAAAGACCTGTTCTTCTCCGTCAAAATACGCGATACGCTGCGCCATCACGATATAGACGCGGTAACGGTGCGCACATTGGCTGCCTTTGAGGAGCGGCTCAACAAGACTGGCGAGAACAAGCCAGCCTTAGTGATTATCAATACTGCCATCAAGGGTGTCGATTGGGAGGAAGCCATTCGTAGCGCGAAAGCGCACGGCTATCCCATTCTGGCGTTTGGCTCACATATGGACCTCGAAGCACGCGACCGGGCATTGAAAGCCGGTGCTGAGAAAGTGATTGCCAATTCTAAATTCGCCAGCGATCTGCCAGCCTTAGTGCAAGGGTTATTGGGCCGCTAAAGGCCTCGCTTATATGGGGGCGACATTATGCTGATTGCCAAAATAAACTAGTAATAGGGAGCACCCCTCGTAGGGACCAGCTTGAGCGCGTCCCGTCCCTGTTGGCGAATCGGCCTCCCAACTGGCTACGGGGACGCGCTCAAGCTGGTCCCTACAGCATCCTATTTTCTTACCAGTTTAATTTGTTAATGCCCATCATGACGTTCCCGGTGGTTAAGCGCGTCGCGCAACAACATTGTGCATAAAGCGATACCCGAATGGAATAAAGGAAAGACTATAGCCGAGGGGATGTTTTTCGTAGCGCACAGATTGATTGCGATAGACCCAGCGGGTGTGAAAGAACTTGTTGCGGGTGTACAGTGAGGCTTGTACAAGGTTGTGCGTGTTTCGATAGTGAGGACGATGTGCGATACGGCTACTCATGCAAACTCCTTCTGGAAATAGCAAACATATCTATAAACACAAAAGAGGTCATTCCTGACAAATATACGTCAGGAACGACCTCTTTTCTCTCATGAGAAATGGTTCTAATCTGTGGTGCTTAGTGGCCGCAACCGCAGCTACGGGATTCGCCACCGCCCTCGGCGGTCTTGAAGGAATGTCCACAGCCGCAGCTAGAAACTGCATTGGGGTTATTGACGGTAAAGCCAGCACCCATCAAGCTGTCAACATAGTCTACTTCGCTACCAGTAATATAACCAAGGCTCATCTCGTCAACGAAGACTTTGAATTCTCCCTCGTGAATGACGCTATCGCCTTCCTGTTCCTCATCAAGTGTCATACCATACTGGAGGCCAGAGCAACCGCCGCCAGCGACGAAGATACGCAGGCCAAGACTTGGGTCATTTTCCTGCATCAAAAGTTCTTTTACTTTTACGACTGCGCTAGGCGTCATGGTAATGGTACTTACTTCGATCATGTGTTTTTCCCTCTACTATCAAGATGCATCTTACTACTCATGTTGTAACATGCTCTGAGATGAAAAGTCAAGCCATCCCTTTATCAGGTGAGGCAAGCTTTTCAGTCACCTGAACACCCAATAAATAATCTGTATGAAAGATTCTATCGGATATTCCGTATACTTCTTTCGCTGGTAGTATACACTACAAAAAATGAAGCGTCAATGCCTGATATAACATTATAACCGCCTGACAAGCCTGATTATTCCTTTTTTGTTCTCAATTTGTTCGCGGTGGCCCTTGTTTGATACGGGTGCGAACATCCTCGAGCGTAGGATGAAAGTCAGGGGACGGCCACATGCTTTCCATCCACCAGGTGATGCCCGCCGCGATCCATGGTGCAAGCTGCTGCGCACCTTTTTCACGGTTGGTGCCGGGTGTTTGACCTTCCCAGATGATATCGAAGGGGGTCTTCAACGTGCGATACTCAGTGATATAAGCGTTCATATCTTGTATGTCTTGTGGTGTAATTTCGCCCACTGTGCCATCGTCATTCAGTTTGTTTGGCAACAAACCATCATACTTGAGGACGCGCTGCAGTGATTTCTTTCTGGGCCACGCGCCGACAACCCAGATGGGAATGCGTGGTTCCTGCACGGGTGGTGGCAAGAAGACCATCTCCTGCAAGTGATAGTGGCTGCCGTCAAAGTGAAAGGGCTGACCGCTCCACAGGCCAGTGATAATGGCAAGGCTTTCATCGAGGAGTTGGGCGCGTGTCTTGCGGTCTGTTGCCTCGCCAACCTTGCCAAAGCCTGCATCGTCTAGCGCGCCCAGACCTACGGGCAAAATGAGTCGCCCATGCGAAAGTTGATCGACGGTCATGGTTTCGCGGGCAACCTTCCAGGGACGCCGCCGCGATAAGGGTGTAATCATAGTGCCGAGTTTGATACGTTGGGTGCGAACGGCCATCGCCCCCAGCATCACCCACGGATCGAACGCGGGCATCATGGGATCAAGTTCACTATCGATGTAGATGCAATCGGGAATAAAGACACCATCCCATCCCGCTTGCTCCGCCTCGTATGCTAACTCGACCAGGGTTGTAATCTTGCCGCCAGGAATAACAAAGCCATACTGCATATAGCACGCTCCTTTCTTTTGTTCAAGTATAGCGGCCCTTCATGACATCTCCTGTCATATTTGAACCGGTATGGCTCTTTTCCCTTTGTGTTCTACGTATGGAGGTGGCATTGAGATGATGGTCTGTAAGCGCGATGGCTTCTTATGGCATAATATTCCAATACTTGCTGTCAAAGTTGGTTAGCAAGGGAGA
>JBBPYR010000291.1:0-13695 GCA_038199755.1 Ktedonobacterales bacterium
TATGGATACTACGTTGAAAGATATAGACACATTGGCCATGTGCCGAGAGTTACGGGGCAAACATGATGCTCTGGTAATTGTGATCACTGATAGTAGAGGTGTACAGGATGAGGTGCGTTGCCTGGAATCCGGTGCCGATGATTTCATACGCAAGCCCTTTTATCCACAGCAACTGCTGGCTCGCATTCACGCGGTTAGTCGTCGTGCGCGCTCGACGTTAGAGCAACGGCCATCTTCTATTGTGGCTGTTGGCCCTATTAGCATTGATTCTTTGCACAATGAGGTAACGGTCAATGGTAGGGTTTCGCGTTTGACACCAACTGAAAGTAGGATGCTTCATTTGTTGGCAGTAAATGCGAATGATGTCTGCACTGCTGATCAAATTGTGACCCATGTCTGGGGCTATGATGGAGATGGAGATTCCAGTTTAATCAAGGCGCATATCCGTCATCTACGTCAAAAAGTCGAACCTAATCCTGGAAATCCGTATTATATCTTAACGGTGGCGGGCGTAGGCTACACACTTGTGCGTCGCTCTGAGGATGAGCAAAACACTGACGCACTGGAGCCAGTACGCTCACTACACATTGTCTCCCAATAAATGACATGTATAGTTTATGAATAAAGAGCGGCAACTTCTCTCTATAGTAGAAGCTGCCGCTCTTTCCTAACAAAAGGCAAGAGGACTTCGCATCGTTTAGGCAGCACCTTTACCTAAAACCATCACAGGAACGGTAAGGAAGATCAACTTTATATCTTTCCAAAGTGATTGATCTTCAAGATACTCTATGTCCATATCAACCATGTTGGCAAAGGTGACGGAAGAGCGTCCATACACTTGCCATGTACCAGTCAAACCTGGTAAACCTGAGAGGCGTAACCAATCCCGCTCAGTATACATATCAACCTCGAAAGGAAGCGGTGGGCGGGGGCCAACAAGAGTCATCTCGCCGCGCAAAACGTTCCAAAATTGGGGTAGTTCATCAAGGCTCGTTTTGCGAATGAAACGACCAATCGCAGTGATACGAGGATCATTTTTATCTTTGTCGAGTGTTTGACCACTTTTCATCATCGCCTCAATCTTTCGACGATGCACGCCTTCATCACTGTCTACATACATAGAACGGAATTTCAGCATTTTAAACTCCGTTCCATGCTGCCCCACCCGCGTTTGCTGAAAGAAGATGGGTCCTTTTGAGTTTAGTTTGATACATATAGCTATAGCAATACCGACTAGAAGGACAAAAGGCGCAATGAGTAATGTAAACGTGATATCGAGTATACGCTTCAGGCGTAAATAGTGTGAACTAATACGAATAGTTTGGATCGCAACTGCTTGAACAACCATGAATCCCTCCCCCAGTTTTCGATTAAAGTCAGCTTTAGGAGCCATGTGCAAATATTTACATGAATATATCTATATCTCCTGATCTCCCCTCAAAGATATTTTCTGCTCTTGTTTCTCATAGTACAGCAACGAGGTGTATAAACGGTAAAATATTTTATGGAGATACGGTATAGACCGAGCTATTTGGTAGACATTTCACACGTATATATTTTCTGTTGTATTAAGTAATTCTGGTGCCCAGTTGCAGTATCTCCACAAAAAGAGGCAAGATTGACCCATTTTCCACCCTCGCTATTATTGGCAGAGCACCACTAGATGGTACGATAGAGAGGAAATAGAAATAATGTTTTCGATCCTGGAATTTTTATTGTGTAGAAGGATTGGTAAAAACAGTGGTGTCGTTACAAGTACCGTTGGTTGATTTACATGCTCAGTACCTGGCACTGAAGCCGGAGATTTTCGCCGCTTTTGAATCTGTTCTTGAGGATATGCATTTGTTTTTAGGCCCACGCCTGCACGAATTTGAGCAGGCGTTTGCTGACTATTGTGGCTGTGCCTATGGTGTAGGGGTGTCGTCGGGCACGGATGCGCTTGCTCTAGCTCTGCGTGCCTGTGAGATTGGGCCCGGCGACGAGGTGATCACCGTTTCTAATACCTTTATTGCCACCGCTGAAGCTATTGCCATGGTAGGGGCAACTCCCGTTTTTGTTGATATTGATCCCCAAACGTATTTGATGGATTGGCAACAACTGCCATTGGTGCTCTCTGAACGTACTCGTGCCGTACTTCCAGTGCATCTCTATGGGCATGCGGCAGAAATGCAGCCCATTCTGGATTTTGCTCAGGCTCATGGTTTGCGTGTGATTGAAGATGCATCACAGGCACATGGAGCCACCTATCAGGGGCAGCGCGTCGGCAGTTTTGGCGACGTTGCCTGCTTTAGTCTCTATTACAGTAAGAATTTAGGGGCATTGGGCGAGGCTGGTATTTGCACAACCAACAACGCTGACTTGGCAGAAAAGATGCGCCTGATCCGCGATCATGGCTCTCGTGTGCGCTACCAACATGAGGTGATGGGGGTGAATGCTCGCCTGGACGAGTTGCAAGCGGCGGTGCTGCTGGTCAAGCTGCCGCATCTGGAGCGTTGGAACGAAACTCGTCAGCAGCATGCGCACTTTTATACAGAGCAGTTACGAGATGTCGTTGCAGCCGTGCCCGTCGTGCGTTCCTGGGGAACGCATACCTATTGTTATTATGTCATCCAAGTGTCAGAGCGTGATCATTTCCGGCTGGCTCTTGAGCAAGAAGGGATTGGGACAAACATTCACTATCCCATTCCCATTCATCGGCAACCTGCTTGTGTGCGTTATGGCTTCCGTAGCGTTCCCCTGCCTGTGACAGAGGCTGCAGCTGCGCGCATTATTTCTTTGCCGATGTATCCAGAATTAACAGAACAGCAGCGCACCCTCGTCGTTGCGGCTGTCAAACGCGCTCTTTGCGCATGCATCTAGGGGATAAAAACATCTCATTAGAAAAAGGAAAAAAACATGAAGCAACTACGTTTTGGTGTGATTGGTTGGGGATATTGGGGGCCAAAGGTGGCCCGTAACTTAGATGGACTCTCAGATGCAAGGGTCAGCATGGTGGCTGACATGGATGCACGCCGCTTGGCTTCTCTGCGAGGAAGCCAGTCAGGAATGGAAACGACGACCGAGATCCAAGAACTCATGCGCTCGAATGTGGATGGCATTGCGATTGCCACTCCCGTGCGGACCCACTTCCAGCTGGCACGAGAGGCCTTGCTGCATGGCAAGCATGTGCTGGTGGAGAAACCACTGACGGCGAGTGTGGAGGAGGCAGAAGAACTGGTCACCCTGGCCGCGCAACGCCAACGTGTGCTGATGGTAGGTCACACCTTTGAATATAGTCCGGCGGTCAATGAACTGCGCAAACTGATTCGGGGCGGCGACCTGGGCAAGATTTATTGTGTCGAGGCTGAACGTGTCAATCTGGGCTTATTCCGTAACGATATCAATGTGATCTGGGATCTGGCTCCGCACGATATATCGATCTTGCTCTATCTCTTTGGCAAAACGCCTGAGCGGATCAAGGTGCAAGCACATGCGCATATCCAACCACGCATTCACGATGTCGCCCATCTCGATCTTGGCTATGCCGATGGCATGAATGCCCATATTCATGTCAGTTGGCTGCATCCCTGTAAGATTCGGCGTGTCACGGTCATCGGTGATGCTCGCATGGTGGTGTATGATGATACGAATCCCGCGGAGATGATTAAGGTATACAACAAGGGCGCGACAGTGGACGCCGATCCAGTTGTCTCGTATCACTATGGCGAGATCACCATTCCGCACATTGATTGGATTGAACCCTTGCGCCTGGAATGTGAAGACTTTGTTTCGGCCATTCGCACAGGCAACCAACCACGTGCCAATGGACAGGTGGGCCTGGAAGTGGTGCGCGTGCTCGCAAAAGCGCAGGAAGCTCTTGAGCAGCAAGAGCTAGCGGCGTCGATGATTATGTAACAACCGAAGATATTCCACGATGTAGAGCTGTTCCATGATGTAGAAGCGCAGAACAGCTCTTCCTTCGTGGGTTAGTTCATAGTTGTGCGCAGGGTATCTAAGGTGCGTGCTAATCCCTCACGGAAATCGATGGTTGGCGTGTAACCAAGAAGTCGTTTTGCTTTGCTGATGTCGGCCAGGCTATCGCGGATGTCCCCTGGGCGTGGGTCGCGGTAGTCTGCGTCAATGTGTGTGTGCAAAAGTTCGCCCGCGAGTGCCAGCACATTATTGAGCGAAATAAGCTTTCCACACCCAATGTTCATTGCATCTCCTACTGCTTCACGTGACGTTGCGGCTAGCAGGTTGGCTTGTACAACGTTTTCGATGAAGGTGAAATCACGTCGCTGTTCTCCATCACCAAAGACGATGGGACGGTGGTTTTCCAGTAAAGCCGTCAAAAAACGTGGAATAACGGCGGCATATTCTGATGTCGGATCTTGCCGTGGGCCAAAGACGTTGAAGTAGCGCAATGCCACTGTTTCCAGGCCATAGATGCGTGTAAATACGCCACAGAGCAGTTCGGCAGTCAGTTTTTGCACTGCATAGGGAGACATTGGAGCTGTGGGCATCTCCTCGTGTTTGGGTAGAGTGGGTGTATCGCCGTAGACAGAAGAGGAACTAGCATAGACGACGCGCCGAACTTTCGCGTCTCGTGCGGCCAGCAAAACATTTTGTGTCCCATTAATGTTTATTTCGAGTGAGTTGAGCGGGTCAGAAATGGAGCGTGGCACCGAGGCTAGTGCAGCCTGGTGAAATATGACCTCAACCCCGGCTACTGCTGTTCGTACTGCTTGTGCGTCGCGAAGATCGCCGATTATAATCTCAGCTTGCTGTCCGTACTGGCGAAGTACTTCTAGATTATTTTGACGACCAGTAAGCAGGTTATCGAAAACTCGTACGACTTCCCCTTGCTTCAAAAGCGTTTCAGCAATATGGGATCCTATGAAGCCTGCGCCTCCTGTAACGAGATAGCGTGCTTTTACCATATGATTTTTCCGCGCCGTGAGGAAGAGGCGCGCCTTTCCTTTATTTTTAATCTCTATGCTGTACATTTCTGTATGTTAAGATGCTTCTACAGTAGCAGAAAAAAGGTGAATTGAACAGTAGTCGTATACCATCATCCATTCGATAATAGTTTACATGACGAAATACGCATGGTAGCGACTAAGCGGTACGTGTGCTATACTAGCCCCGATTGAATATATCTCTACTGAGGATTTCATTGATACTAGGAGATAATGTTGTGTTTATGTGTTCATATAGAAAATTTGGATGCGTCTTATTGGCATTATTTTCTTTTTTACTCCTTTTTAGTAGTTGTGCCTCAGCAAGTTCGGGTACTAAGCAGAACCAGGATGTGTCCTCGTCTTCAAAACTTACTCCTTTGCCCACGTTTCAGGGGGCGGTTACTCCTATCTGTAGCGATGCTCATTGTGCCGTTAATGGCACAGTGCCAAGGGGAAGGGCAACGATTGATACCTTGAATAACATCCACCTCTTCCAGAGCTTTGATTACAGCATTAATAATCCTGCATCTATTGCATCGTATTATGATTTCATTTGGGGGGCTGATCCACGTAAGGTCAGTGCATTTCGAGCTGGCAATCCAAATATTACGTTAAGCTATTATATTTCTTTCTTTCGCGATAGTGGGGACTTTGGACGATCTGACATGCACCAAAGTCTGGCCTATTGGAAGCAGGTTCATCCCGACTGGATTCTCTATCAATGTGATCGCACTACGCCTGCTTACGAGGATGGACAGCTTAATGTGGTGCCATTCGACTTTTCTAATCCCGCTTTGGTAGCATGGCAAATACAGAATTATGCGCTTCCAGCTAGCCAGCGTGATTATAACGCGATTGCCGCTGACAACCTCAATATGGAGAATTTGATTGGTGCCTGTGGCAGCTATAATAAAAATGGGCAGTGGGTGCAACGCTATAGTGGGGATACCAACGATCCAAAGTGGCGGGCCGATGTACTCACATGGGCGACGCGAATGCAACAGGGGTTACACGCGTTGCAACATCCCCTCGCTTTGATACCCAATCTGGGTATAGGAGCTATTCCTTTGGCCGATTCCTATGTGCAACAAGTTGTACAGCATGTTGACGCAATTCTTGATGAGGGTGGTTTCACCAACTATGGCCATGGCTATGTTACCGATGGCGACTGGCTACAGATGATTCAGTTTATCAAAAACGCACAAGCGATGAGTAAAGCATACTATATTGTCAACGAGTTCTCCTCTTCATCACTTAGCTCTAGTGATATCCAGTGGGCTTTGGCTTCGTATTTGATGTGTAAGGAGCATACAGCCGCGCTATCGATTTCATTGGTGCAACAGTATGGTGTCGACTTGCATAGTAATTTCAACCTTGCGCAAATTGGTAGCCCGCGAGGAGAGATGTATCAGGGCGGGAATGTTTACTGGCGGGATTATACCCATGGCCTGAGTGTTGTAAATCCAAGCAGTAGCGCGACTTATACGGTCAAACTGCCAGGGCGGTATACCGACCTGAATGGAGGAGCGGTGGGGCAGACAATCACCTTGCCACCTCATTCTGGGGCGGTTCTGCTCTTCTAATGTAAAAGCTATATCGCTTTGTTTAAGGTAATGCGCCTAATGGGCGGAGTCTTGTTAGACGCGTTGTTGCTATCCCCCTAAACGTTCTTTGCCATGTGGCAATGTGATGCATTTCTCTTTTTAGAGTTGACCTGATAATGTTGATGTGGCAACGTCCCTAACCTGTGGCTGTGAGACGGGAAAGAGGGTGCTGTAGGCGAGCAACAGGTTGATTTTGCTCTGTTTCCAAGAGAGCAACTCTACGATGCGCTTACGTCCACTCTCACCCATCCTGATGCGTAGTTGCTCATCAGCCAGCAGCGTTTCGATGTGATCGGCGAACTCCTCAACCTGATTCGGTGTTGCATAGAGGGCCGCATCCTGCGCGGAGTAGCGCGTCTCAGGAAGATCGAATGCGACCACTGGTTTGCCCATTGCCATATATTCCATTGTCTTTATCATGGTGCTGCGATCATTGAGTTCGTTGCTGGGATCAGGGCAGAGGCACACATCGGTAACGGTAAGGTAGCGTAGCAGGTCTTGTTTTGGCACCCAACCGGCGAAGTGGACGTAATTGTCAAGTTGCAATGTGTGTGTCAAGGCTTTGAGGCTTGTCAGTTGCTCGCCATCACCCATGAGAACCAGTGATACATCGGTACGTTGCCGGTTGTGCACCAACTCCGCTATAGCGTTAATGGCATACTCTACACCATCTTGCTTGCCCATCACACCGATGTATGCCAGCAGGAACTGCTTGCCGCGCTTTAAGGCTGTCTCAGGAGGAACCGCGGCAAATTTGTTGACATCTGGCCCATTCCGTACAATGAACACCTCATTGGGTGTACGCCCCCCGCGTGTTATGGCCATGTGCTTTTGTGATACGTTCGTCGTGATGACAAGATGAGCTATCCTGTAGGAACAGCGTTCAAAAAAGCACAACACTTTATAAAGCCATTGCATATTATGCTGAAACTTCACCTGAAACATCTCTGGTGCAAGATCATGCTGATCGAAGATGTATTTTTTGCCAAAGAGTCGGTAGAATAGGCCAAGCGCGAAGAAGGTATCAGGCGGATTGGCGGCATGAATGACATCGAAGCCCTGCCGCGAAAGAATTTTCAGGCTGAGCAGTAAGGTTTTGAGCATCGCGACGCCATATTCTCGTAGATAATCGCTTGCTTTGTTTGTTTGCGTATTGAGATGATAGCGATAGATGTGTATTCCTTCAAGACAGATATATGACTCCAGGTCGCGTGTCTCCCCTTTGGGGCAGATGATGCTCACCTGGAAACCATGTTGCGCCAGTGTGCGGGCTTCCCGCCAGACGCGGGGGTCAGTTGGAACAGAGAGATTTTCTACTAGCATCAATACTTTTTTAGACGTTTTCATGCAGCGGCTCGCTCTCTAAAGACAATGAAGCGTGTCTTCCGCGCTTATGCTGTATGGCCCAGTCGTACATAGCGATCACCTGATGCACGAGTACCGCATTGCTCAAGTGTGTACTATCAACGCGACCTGTGGTGCGTTCTGTGTGGAGCAGGGCTTTCTGCAAACCCTCTGCCAGGGAGTCTGCATCGTGCGGACACGTGCTGCACCCGGCGGTATGGGCCAACACGACGGCCACGTCACCGACATCGGTGGCCACGACAGGAACATTACAGGCCATTGCCTCTCTGACGACATTGGGAGAACCTTCGGCGACCGAGGGCAGAATGAGGGCGTTGCTCGCGTTGATGTATTGCACTACGGTTGCTTGCGGTAGTCCTGTAGCCACCTTGAGTTCCGCCGTCATGCCACGCTCTTTGAGACGCTCAATAGCTTGCTGAGCTAGTGGGAAGTTTTTTACGGGAATAGTGGGATTATTGGCGAAGACAACGTAGTAGCGGTCCTGCTCCCACCCAAGGGCCGCCCGTGCCTCTTCGCGTGGGATAGGCTGAAAGAGATCAAAGTTAATACCATCGGGAATGACAAAAACATCATCGACTAATGCTGCCTTTTTCATTTGCTCTGTTTTGACTGTAACTGCCTGCACATGGCGGCAAAGCCACTGGCTGAGCCGCACGACAAAAAGGCTCTTTTGACTGAGAGTACCTGCAGTGGTGACAGTGCCCAGCAGGTCATCGCCCAGGAAGGCCGCGACGACAGGCGTTGTCCATTGCATGCGCGCCACGAGGCACCACAAGCCATAATGCCCATGTATGATATCGTAATGTCCCGTCAGTGACTTCGTAAACACCTGAATGGCGGTCCACGCGTAGCGAAGTGGCGTTGGCCAGGCGGGATTGGGGTGAACGACAGCCACTTCGTGACCAAGAGCGGCCAGTGCATCGACAATAGCCTTGACGAACGTTCCCTTATGAGGACGTTGCGGCGTGGGATAGATGCCTGTCACCATGAGAATGCGATATTTCTTCTGCTGTGTTTGTTTCTGCCTATCATCCATTGTTAGGATTACTCCTATCGGGTAGTGATTATGGATGTTAACAAATGAAACTGGTAACAATGGAAAACCGCTGTAGGGACCAGCTTTAGCGCGTCCCAGGGGCGATTTATCGCCTGTGATCGGATGAATCTCGCTCAATGAATTGAGCGTGGGACGCGCTAAAGCTGGTCCCTACGGCCTATTCTGCGATTACCGAGTTCATTTGTTAATCACCATTATCGTGTTCGTATTCTGATAGAGATTAAATGGTAGTAACAAGAGAACTATCCTCACCAAGCAAGTCTTCAGCCGATTGTTCAGGCATATGTAACTGTGGCGTATCAATGAAGATGCGGAACCACAGTTCCAGGCTTGCCAAGGTAAACAACTGCGCTTGATAATTCGTGCGCCCTTCCAGATGATCGCGTACCATCGTAGCGATAAACGCATCGTTAAAGTAGCCACGGCTACGCAATCGCTCTGAGAGTAGCAGGCGTGTAATCAAACTGCGTTGCTGCTCGCGGAACCAGATGCCCGTGGGAACGTTGAAGCCCATCTTCTTGCGTGTGAGGATGGATGGGGGCAAGAAATCCGCGAAGGCGCGTTTCAGCAGATATTTCGCCTTAAACCCTTTGATTTTGAGCTGTGAAGGGATGCTGGCGGCGTATTCTGTGAGCTTGTAGTCGAGCAGCGGAATGCGCTGTTCGAGTGAGGCCGCCATCGTCATCTTATCGCCTTTCATCAACAGGTTGTCAGGCAGCCATATCTTCGTATCCAGGTAGAGCATCGAGGAGAGATCGTCGCGTTGCGGATTTTTTTTGAGCCAGCGGCTGAACTCTCGGCTAGCGTCAAGATCGATAGCAGCCTTTGTGCTGGCCGAGAGCAGTTGTTCTTTCAAGCTACCGTTAAAGACACCGAACCAGTTCATCCAGCGTTGCGGTGTCGGTTGTGAGAGGTTACGGGCCGCCGTTTTGAGCTTACGCATACTATAGGGCAGCCGCTCTAACAACGGTGCGATCATCTGGTCGCGCATGGGTGTGGGAATGATGTGGTAGTAGCGCGCCATCCAATCGACCACATACTTGGGATAGCCCGCGAACAACTCATCACCGCCCTCACCAGAGAGCACGACTTTGACGTATTGGCGTGCCAGCTTCGAGATCAGGTAGACACCCAGATCTGATGGTTCGCTAACTGGCTCATCGCGATGCCACGTGAGTAAGGGCCAGTAGCGTGTCATATCAGCAGAGTTGACAACGAGTTCGTGATGGTCGGTGCCGAAGTGGTCGGCAACTAGGCGCGCATAGGGCAATTCGCTATATTCTGGCTGATCGAAGCCGACTGCGAACGTCTGCACTTTCTGTGAGGTGAGCTGGCTCATGATGCCGGAGATAATACTGGAGTCTACGCCGCCGCTGAGCATGGCCCCGACGGGTACATCCGCCATCATGCGCTCCTCGACTGCGCGGTGAACATGCTGGCGAATACCTGAGAGGTACTCTTCTATTGGTCGCTGCTCGGTCGGTCCGAAGGTGTAATCCCAATAGCACTCCTGGCGTACCGTGCCATTTTCACACAGTAGCCAGTGGCCGGGCAGTATTTTGTAAATGCCCGCGAACAGGGTTGCGGGAGCAGGAACGTAGCGTACGCTCAAGAAATCGGCCAGGGCTTGTGTATCGGCGGCACGCTTCACACGTGGGTGACAGAGCAGGGATTTGATTTCCGAAGCAAAGAGCATATCACCCTCTACCTGTGTGTAGTAAAGCGGTTTTTTTCCAGCGCGATCTCGTGCTAGCAATAAGCGTTGGCGCGTGCTATCCCAGATGGCGAAACCAAACATACCATGCAGACGAGCGACGCAATCGACGCCAAACTCTTCATACGCGTGAATGATGGTCTCGGTATCGCTATTGGTGCGGAATTGATGCCCCTTTTCGATCAACTCTTGCCGCAGTTGCTTGTAGTTCCAGATTTCACCATTGAAGACAATCCAGATATCGCCGCTCTCGTTACACATTGGTTGGTGACCGCCGCTCAGGTCAATGATGCTGAGGCGCGCAAAGCCCAAGCCCGCAGGTCCGTCAAGGTAAGAGCCCTGATCGTCGGGGCCGCGATGCGCGATCAAGCTGGTCATTTGTTCGATGAGCCGTGACGGAACGGGCTCTGCGCTGTGCATATTGTAAATGCCACAAATACCACACATAATGTTCTTCCTTTTCCTACTTCCCTATCGTGGGCCGATACTCGACAGCGATGACGATAGCTTGGGTGTTAGCTGCTGCGTTGGTTCGTCTATATAAGCCTGGAACCACAACTCCAGGCAGAGCAGCGTCCAGAGAGCCTGACTATGGTTGACAAGCTGGCTACTGCCATCGGTTTGGAGCAGCTTTTGTAAAAATGGCTCCTGAAAGAGACCGCGTTGACGCGCTCGTGCTGAGCCGAGCACATCATGGGCATAACTGTTCACGTCGTTGCGGAACCACTGTGTGAGTGGGATAGAAAAGCCCTGCTTACGACGATTGAGCACGCCCTCGGGGAGCATCTCTGCGGCAATCTTCTTGAGCAGGTGTTTTTGCACTCCCTCATGTAGGCGCACGGTAGGACGCAGGGAGGTGACATATTCTGCGAGATGCTGGTCGAGGAGTGGTGTACGCGTCTCCAGTGAATTAAACATGCTGGCCTTATCAACCTTGACCAATATATCGTCGGTGAGGTAGTGATGGGTGTCCACACTTTGCATCGCAGCTGTCACATTGAGGTGACGGAGCCTGCGATAGTCACTGAGGTGTCGCTCGAAAGGATTGTGCTCCCGCACTTGCTGGTAGAAGTCGGGCGTATAGAGAGTTGGACGCGGGTAATCTGGCAGTAGCATGGCGGCCTCGATGCTGCGTGTGCCATAATCCTTGAGCCAGGTGCCGAGGCGTTTTTTACCACGCACGCCATCTGGTAGCAGGCGACTGGCGTAGCCGAGCGCGCTGCGAAGCACCGCTGGTACCTGCTGAATCAGGTATTCGCGTCGGTATTGTTCGTAGCCGCCAAAGATTTCATCGCCCCCATCACCAGTCAGCACCACGGTGACATGCTCGCGTGCCAGCTTGGAAACATAGTATGTGGGTAACATAGAAGAATCGCCAAAGGGTTCATCAAAGGCCCAGGCTAGCTGTGGAAGCACTGTGACAAGATCAGACTTCACAATGAACTCGTGGTGATCGGTATTGAAGTGCTGGGCAATCTTGCGTGCGTAAGGAAGTTCGCTATAGGCGTCTTCTTCAAAGCCAATGGAGAAGGTTTTGACTGGTTGCGCCATCAACTGGCTCATTAGGCCGACGACGACGCTGGAGTCAACGCCGCCACTGAGAAAGGCACCTAGCGGTACCTCGCTCATTAGGCGCACTGCCACCGCGTCTTTGAGCAAGGTGCGAATGCGCTCAAGAGCTGTCTCCTCGTCATCCTGGATGGTGGACGTGAAGGGAAGGTCCCAGTAACGTTGGGTACGTACCTGTCCCTGCTCATAGACGAGAATATGCGCGGCTGGCAGCTTCATCACATCTTTGAAAAGGGTGAGCGGCGTTGGCACATAACGATACAGCAGATATTCGTCGAGGGCAAGCGGGTTGATCTCTCGTGGAATGCCTGCCTCCAGGATGGATTTAATCTCAGAGCCAAAGATAAATTGCTGCCCATTCCAGTAGTAGTTAAATGGTTTTTTGCCAAAGCGGTCGCGTGCCGCGAGTAGGCGGCGGCGTTTTTTATCCCACAGGGCGAAAACGAACATGCCGCGCAGGTGCTTTACGCAATCATCCCCATATTCTTCATAGGCATGAACAATGACTTCTGTATCACTATTAGTTGCGAACTGGTGTCCGCGTTCTTTCAGTTCTTTTTGTAGTGACTGGTAGTTATAAATTTCACCATTAAAAACAACCATGACGCTCTGATCTTCGTTAAAGATGGGCTGATGGCCACCTGAAAGATCGATGATGGAAAGGCGACGCATCCCGAATGCCGCTCTCTCCTCTACCCACGTACCTTGCTCATCCGGCCCACGATGGCGAATGGCCTGGCACATGCGATCCAGGAGCCCCTCGGCATCTTCTTGACGCAAAGACAGATCAATAAACCCAGCAATACCACACATGAGGGCATGCCATCCTTTCTGAACTATACCTATCGTGCTACCGGATAGCGTTCAGACGCGGTAATCTTCTCTGTCGTCTGACTCTTCGGTGTGATGAGATGATGATAGATATCGGTATACAGAGCGATAATTTGCTCTAGTGTATAGTGTTGTTCAACGGTCACGCGCGCGGCTTTGCCATACAGAGCAGTGCGTTCGGGGTCCTGCAGCAGCGCGAGCAGGGCTTGTGCCATGGCTTCATAGTCGTCGGGCTCGACGAGTAGGCCGTTGCTTCCTTCCTGAATAAGATCTTCACTGCCGCTGACGCGCGTCGCGACGCAGGCCATACCGCAAGCCATCGCTTCTAGCAGCGCGTTAGACATGCCCTCCCAGCGTGAAGGCAGGATGGCAATAGTGCCGCGCTGAAACTGGGCGGGCACGTTACTTTGCAATCCCGCGAACTCAACGCTTTCGCTAATTTCTAACGCAGCGGCGAGTTGCATCAATTGCGGCTGAATGGGTCCACTCCCAACGAGGATCAGTTGTGCCTCCGGCACCTGCTCGTGTATGAGACGCCACGCCTGCAAGAGGACATCAATCCCTTTCTCATAGCGCAATTTTGAGACGCAGACGACGGTCTGTGTCCGCTTTTCA
>JBBPYR010000292.1:0-15332 GCA_038199755.1 Ktedonobacterales bacterium
CGGTGGGGTGCGGTAAACGTTGAAAACGGCAAGAAACCGCCGTGCCCACGGGCGACCCAGAGGGTCCCCACCCCACATCCGCAACATCCCCCGCCCCTACGAAAACCATAGAAGTAGATTTCTAGCAGCATTGTATCACCAGAAAGGATGTCAAAGACAAAAAGAGAACGTGTCAGGTTAACGGGCGACCTGACACGTTCTCTTTTTGTCTCTTTTAAATTCCCATGATGACGTGGATATAATTGCGCGTCTCTGCGGGCAAACAACTCAACCAGCTCGTACCACACGTATTGACCGCATAGTTCACGGTCCCACCACCGGCATTGTACGCGGCCAGAGCCTTGGCATAATCGCCACCATATTGGCGTGCATACGAAGCCATCAGGTTCGCGGCACCACGCAACGCCTGCACAGGATCATAAGGGTTAATCCCCAGGCCCGCGGCTGTACTGGGTATGAACTGTGCGATGCCAATCGCGCCAGCAGGCGAATAAGCATTCGCATTAAATCCGCTCTCTTGATTAATCTGGCGCACAAAATAATCTGGCGAAATGCCAGCTGCTATCGCATCCTGTTGCGCGATCGCTACATACTGGCTTTTCGGCAAGAAGACAGGCGGTGGTGCAACGGGTGCGGCTGGGGCTCCCATTCCCCCCATCGCTGCTACGCCATTATTGCCATTCGTCATAGCCCCACCTTGCTGTAACGTCGCATCGTGGCTCGGTATACTCCAGGCATACTGTCCTGACTGTCCACCACTCATTGCTCCCAGAAAAAATACGCCGCCGTGTTGGGCATCAGAGAGCGGAGCCAGCGATATCAAGGTCACGCAGAACATGAAGAGCATCATGCCCATGATGATGCCGAACCGCAGTTGAGGATGCAAATTTTTCTTCGTGGTGGGCTGTTGCAATGCGTCCGTCTTCCTCGCGCCAGGAATGACGACAATCCGCGATCTTGTGGTGGTGGTGGGTTGGATGGTAGAGCGAAGCGCGGAGACCAAGGATGGCGTTGTGGCTATCGCTGGTAACGGATGTGTTGTTGGTGGAAATTCCGTTGCTCTCGCTGTCCGTGCAGAAATATCATAAATGGGTCCAGTTACTGTAACCAGTTGCTCAGTCCGCGGTTGTTGTGACTGATACGACTGTCGAGATTGCCGTGACTGGCGATACTGGAGTATCTCTTCCTCAAAAGAAAGGTCATACCTCGGTGTCTCCTGAGCCACATCACTTTCGATAGTGTGCGAAAACGGAGCAAATGAGTCAAACTGTGCCATGAACTACCTCTTACTAATCTACAATGACGTTTCGTTACTCATGAGTGAGTCTACATAAATAGACCGATAACATCAACAGATTGGCACATATTGAGACAAAAATAACACGAAAGTCCTATCATATAAGCCGAGGGAGAGAAAAAGCCACCCGCCAGAGGTGCGGTGCATTTTTTTTGCGGAAAAGCCCGTAGGGGCGAGATTTATCGCGCTCCCGTACCCGTTGAGGTGCGTTACGCCTACGGGGACGAGGGGCGAGATAATGGACATTGCCGATTTATTTCGGCAATGTCCATTATCTCACCCCTACGGGCCACCATTCACTATCCATTAGCTATGTCTTGCGACATAGCTGAGCTCCAATTCACGCATTGAGGGGATTGGCTCTGCCGCCACTTTGCGGCGTGAGCGGCGTATTTGGCGCACGGGCAAATGAGGCTCCAGCGCACGCAACAGGTTGTGATAGACCTGCTGCTGCTCATAAATGACCCTATTGCTGCCCAGCGACCACCATTCGTTCGGCGTAAAGTAGCGCGAGACCTCTGCCTCGGCCCCGGTACGCCCAAACCATTGCATCAGGTGGAGGTTGTCAGATTGTGAGAGCCAGATAGCGAGGTCAATCAAATCGGGATTCTCGGTGAGCTTCGCCTGCGCATAGACCGTACTCATTAATTGAAAAATCGTCTCTTGCGCCTTGTTGCCCAGAAAGAAATCCAGGCCACCACTACCCGCCCACGTCGTGGGCACGTTTGGTAACGGCAACTGATAGCTGCTCTGCTTATGCCGCTCAATCAGCTGACTCGGCGTGTAGGTTGCCACACCACGCTGATACAGTTCGCTCGGTAGTGCATTCATAAAGTTGAAGATACCACTCTGCTCGGCATGATGCTCGCCAAACGTCTCAAAATCCCATCCCAGTAGGAGCAGATCACCCGCAGTGTTCGCAACCCAGTCAGCGTACACGTCAGCGAAGAGGGGGAAACCAGACCAGCCATGATTGGAGAAGCGATAGCCAACGTCATCGCTCAAGTCGAAGTGGCGCGTTAATACATAAGGCGCGTGTCCTGGTGCTGGCTCGGCCACGAGACGACGCGCAGAACGCTTGCCTCGCGCCGCTAGTTTCTCCTCAATCGGCAACGGATAGAGCCGCTCGTCTGCATATTGATAGAGGTGCGTACTCGCACGCCAATCCAACACCCACGGACGACCATCCATCAGCACGCCCTTAAAGCCCGCTGTGTCGAGTGCATTATAAATAACCGAAGACATCACCATCTCGGTCGTATCGGTCACTACTGGCTTCTTACCGAAGACACGCTCCAATTCATTTGCCATCCATTGCATGCGTAATACAAATGTGGGCAGGTCGAGTAGGCAGAGAAAGCTATGATAGGGGTCTACCCCAATCAGTTCGACATTTTCTTCCGCGACCAATTCGCGAAAGAGATCGAGCAGATCGGGGTCCCACAAAGCTGCCTGCCTGATGAAAGAGAGGGAGAAACCAATCGAGAACTTCATGCCTTGCCGCACCAGTTTCAGGAACATGCGTGCGGCAGGGTAGTAACTATAGTGAGCCACTTTCTTGAAGTACCGCTCATTCATACGCTCATCGAAGAGACAATGCGCGATATCTTCGCTAGAGGCCCCCCGTGGAATAGGCTGGGCGGGCAATTTCAAACGACGCGGCTGATGCACAACGGTATAGATTGCCAGGTCTTTCACCATAGCAGCAGTCCTCTCAGACTATCCTATTGTGCGAGATTTTTCTAGCACAGGGACGCGTTCTTCGCTCACCTCAGCCGCCACCTGCACCACTGGAGCCGCTAGCACAATGCCTTGCTTACGCGCCAGGAATTCCAGTTTACCCGCGAGATTTTCGATCACATGATCCCACAGGAACTGTCCGGCAGTCTCTTTGCCCGCACGGCGAATGCGCTCTTGCTCTTCGGGATGGCGACGCAGGTAGAGCAGGTAGCCCACGATCTCATCGGGGTCCTCGGTCTCGGTGACAATCGCGTTCTCAAACGAGATCGCATAGTCCTCACCCGTACTGCCAGTGACGGCGATGCCCTGTGCTCCCATCACTTCCAGGCCAACCAGCCCGAACGGCTCATGGCCGCTATTTGCCAGCACCGCATCGGCGGCGGCATAACTGGTACGCACAAATTCCTCTGGCAGGAAGAAGCGCAGGTTATAGATGTCGGCGGCTGGCGCGTTCGCAATCGCATCCAGACACTGATCGAGGTTAGGGCGTTGCGCAACCACATCCTGAACTTTCAGGCCAATATTATAGGCATGGCGCAAGACATCGGCCCCGTGTGGCTCTATGCCACCGCGTACTAGCATGGTGACAGGATGGCCGCTATACTTGAGACGTGCCACCGCTTCAACCGCCATGATCCAGCGTTTATCGGGGTCAAAACGGCCAATCTTGAAGAGGAACATGCGATTGGGGTCGCCGCGCTGCACAATCCCCTGTAGCCGCGTCACGGCGTCCTGATCGACAGGATTCAAGTGGCGCGTAGGAATACCATTGGGAATCACCAGCGGATTCACACCCAGGTTCCACATGCGATGCTTCATATATTTGCTGACCGTACACAGTGTGCTCACATAGCTGAGACGGCCCCAATTGATACGATACAGCGACATCAAACTGTTCAAGTTCCACAGGATCAGTGCCTTTTGGCGCACGCCATACCAGTTCAACAGGTCCGAGGTACGAGTGATCACCTCTGCGGTATGCCAGTCCTCGCCCATGATGACGACGGTTTTATTTTCGGCGACAGCGGGACGCACGATCTCGTTATAAATATGATAGGGTACGCTTTCGTTATAGTCGAACAGCTTCGCTTCCTCACCGTCATAGACGCCATTGGGATAATATTTGCTGACCCACTGCGACCAACGCTTCAAAATAAAGCGGCCATCGACGCGGGTCTCAATCCCAGGTTTATAGGGGTCGCCAATAAAAATCAGGTGGGTCGTGTAGCCTTGTAGTGCCAGGGCCTCTCCCAATTCACTTACCCGTGTTCCCAGGCCACCAGCGGTGGAATAGACATCTGGTCCCTCAAAACAGAGGAGAACAAACAGCGTATTCTCCGGCGACATAGCTCCATCTAGTTGCATCATGATACACAATCCTTATTAGTTTGGGTTTTTAAAATGTCAAATGTTTTCCGTTATAGGGAAGGGGGTTAACATCATCGTGAACTTTACAAGCTTCCTGCTTATAGTATACCATCCCCTGAAAGCCTTTAATAGTCCCCATGGACCCTTCAGTCCCGACTCGGCTGTGTTCTGATTCCGGCGATGACGAGATCGAGCATGCGGTTGACCCCATCAGGGTCGGACGCATGTTCGTTCACCATGACGATTCCGTAGACAAGTCGTATCACGTCGACAAGATGGACATCCGTGCGGATTTGTCCTGCGGCCTGGGCGCGGAGCAACAGGACATTTCCCGCCTCGAACATAGCTCTGTTCGCAGTATAGATTCTCGTCCCCGGAACCTGCTTGGCAGCCAGGATGGCTGCTCCCATGCTCCGCCCTCGAGCCGCGAAGTCCATATGGAGACGAAGTAAGCTGATCAAGGCGTCGAAAGGAACCGGAGCGCTTGCGAGTTCTTCAGCATGCACCCTCAATTCATTGGCCTCATCCAGGAACACTGCCTCAAGGAGGTCCTGACGCGTGGGGAAATGGCGGTACAGCGTTCCGATTGCGACCCCTGCCGATCTGGCAACGTCCTCGAGGACGATGTCAGTACCACGCTCGGAGACCGCGACTCGCGCCGCGTTCAGCAGGCTGGCGTAGTTGCGCTGGGCATCAGCTCGCATTGAGCGGTTGGCTTGTGTTGCCTTATTCATTGTATGTGACTCCTTTCTCCCAGGGAGATTAGCCCTTGACAAAGTGAGGGTCCCTCCGTTAATATAGAAGAAGATAACATGAGGGTCCCTCCGTTAATATAGAAGGAGGTGATCTCATGTTATCACATTCACTCTTCATCTTACCACGAGAAGGAGGACTTTCTTATGCGTGTTTTCGTCACAGGAGCAACAGGATTTATCGGCTCCGCCGTTGTCCGCGAACTCATTAGTGCCGGTCATACGGTTGCTGGCCTTACCCGCTCAGACAAGGGTGCTGAGGCACTGAAGGAAGCTGGGGCCGAGGTGCATCGCGGTGCCCTTGACGACCTCGACACCCTGCGCCTCGGTGCCGCCGCTGCCGACGGCGTCATTCACCTGGCGTTTGTGCATAACTTCTCGGACTTCGCAGCCGCGCTTACCACCGATCTGCGCGCCGTCCAGACGATGGGGGCGGCACTTGAGGGCACAGGCAAGCCGTTCGTGACCACCGCTCACCTGAACGGGGAGGCATCGGAGAACGCGGTGCTCACACTGGCTAAAGTGCGAGCATCGGTCGTCTCTCTCTCTCCATCCGTACACGGCGAGGGCGACAAGGGCTTCGTGCCGATGCTGATCAACATCGCTCGCATGAAAGGCGTCTCTGCCTACATCGGCGACGGGTCCAACCGCTGGCCAGCCATCCATCGCCTCGATGCGGCACGCCTGTTCCGCCTGGCACTGCAAGTCGCCCCGGCGGGGTCACGGCTTTACGGGATCGGCGACGAGGGTGTGCCATTGCGCGATATCGCAGCCGTCATCGGTCGCCACCTGAACCTGCCGGTGGTCAGCATTTCCCGTGAAGAGGCAGACGCCTACTTTGGCTCTTTTCTCGGAGCCGTGGCGGCGACCGACATCTCGGCGATGCGTGACACCGCAAGATTGAATGCACAGACCCGGGAACTCTTGGGGTGGCAGCCTATGCACCCCGCACTGATCCCAGACATGGAAGAGCACTACTTCAACAACTGATGTGAGGCTGAGTGCTTCTTTATCGGCTTTGTTTATAAATGATGGCTTGCTATCAATGGTAATTGATGATTTCTGCTTTGGATACTTCTCGTTCCATGCCAGCCCCCCAAGAGGCTGGCATGGCTCCGGCTTTAGTGGGAGAACTTGCCTGTCGATGTGACCACAGCGAAAATAAAGTAGACAATCCCAATGACAGCACAGATATCGGCGGTCAGGCGAAACCGACTGGATAACGTTGAGGTGGGGACAGATGAGCTACATGTAGCTGATCAGCAGGATAATTGCCAAGAAATCAACAGCTTCATGCCAACATTTACAATTACAAAGAACCGCAAAAATGTTCGTCTAAAGCGGCCTCCCATGCTATGCTAGCAAAGCAGCAAGCCAAATGACTTGCTCCGTCCGTTCGTCTATGGTAGTGGCGATGCTCCTTGCGATCGCCATGCCACCATATGACAGGACCCGTTCATGGTAGAAGCGGATCGTCACAGGGCGTGTAATGGCGGTGTTTTGGGGCATGATTGGTCGTCGCAGGGCGTGCAGGGTGCGATAAATCTCACTGCTCCTTATTCCGATGGATCATAAATAGGAAAGCCTTATTACTTCCTCTATACTAGTATATATACTCTTTGTAAATCTTGAAGAAAATACGTTTGTTGGAGAAATGTCATGTTCGGTATCGTTTACTCACTTTTAAACAGGGGCTGGGTGCTCGCTGTTCCTGCTCTTGCTCTCGTTCTGCTGTGTGGATGTAGTGGAGGGACTACCCAGGTAGCCGCTACACCAACACCCAATACTGCCCAGGCAACTGCCACACCTCATGTTCCTCAGGCCACCGCTACGCTAACACCTACTCCTCCGCAGGCTACCGCTACGCCAACACCCAATGCTCAAACGGCCTTCGTGCCTTATGTCGGCAAATGGCAAGTCCACGGCGAGGTGCTTACAATCATGGCGAATCAGACAGGCCTTTACCTGTGGAACGCTGGACCCTGCTCAACAGCGATGTGCAATGGCAATGCCACCATCCTGTTTACAGAGAATGCGGATGGCAGCATCATGGGAACATTTCAGTCCGTCAGCTATCAGCAATGGAATGGTGCCTCAGCCCCCGCCGGATACCAGCCCAGCACTGATGATCCACAACCCGGAGATACCTTCCAACTTCAGCACAGTGGAGCACACCTGCTCTACACCACCTGGTCTGGGAAACAAAGTGATCTCAACAATACGAATCGCTACTGGTGCGATTCATATGCCCTAAAGGCTGGAATGAAGCAGTGCGGCGCGTAGACAGAAGCAAGAAACGCGGCAGTTGGTATGACTGCCGCGTTTCTTTGGTCCTCTACCTGAACCGTTGTTAGGACACTGTGATTGTCACATCATCGACAAAGAAATCGGAGGTGAGCTGGCCTTGCGAGTTGGTGCCACGGAAGAAGAGCGTGACCTGCTTGCCCTTATAATTGGCAAGGTCGCCTGATACCTCGTAGCTTTGCTGCACCCAGTTGTTGGTCACATTGGTGTTACAGCTTTGTTGCAGGTTGCGAATCGTGCCGCCACCACTATTCTTGAGGCGGCTATTAAACGTATCCTGGCATTGCTTCACCGACTTATTCGTATCCGAATACCACCAGTAGGTGACAACAATCTTGTTATAGTTGTTGGGCACCGTGAAGTTCTGCCAGATACTATCATCACAACCGACATAGCCGCAGAAGTAGGCACTGTTCTGCCCGCTGTGCGCGTTGGTCGTATCAATCATTTCATAGCCCTGCGAAGAGGACTCTTGCCACGGGCTTTGTCCCGCCTCAAAGTCGCCATCCTTTAGTAGTACAGCTGGTGGTGCTGGTGTCGGGTTTGGCAGAGGTGTGCCCCCCGTTTGATCATTCACCAGATCACGGGCCATATTATACATGTCAGGCGAACCTAAACCGCTGGCGGCATCATAGCCAGAGGTCGCGTTATAGAACAGGTTGTTCCCCATCTTCACATCATGAAAAGGAGCGAATTGAGTTTGCGAATTGTTCAGTTTATAGAGAGATGCATTGAGATGACCCAGCACAGGCTTACCTTGCGACTTGAGATACTGATTTAGCAACAGCACACAACCTGCCCAGAAAGGGGCAGAGGCACTCGTGCCGCCAACCGCCATCCAGCCCAAAGGAGAGCACCCAGCATTCGTCACCGTACAATACACACTATAGCCAGTGCTGGGATCGCCCACCGCGGTGACATCGGGCACCACGCGGTTATTCGTGTTATACTGATTGACCCCTGGTCCCGTTTGCCAATTGGGCATTTTAAAGGTATTGCTGATACCACCACCGCTTCCCGCACCCTTTGGTCCACGCTGTGTCTGTAAACTATTGGACCACACCGACTCACTGCCATAATTACCGTTATTCTGTTGCAGATTTGTGGCACCCACGCCTGTCACATAAGGATCACTCGCGGGCGAGTCCACCCCCAAATTGCTATCCTGACAATCATAGGCACCAGAGTCGCCCGAAGCAGCCAGAAAGCTCATGCCCTGGGCGGCACCTTGCTTGAAGATGGTATCCAGCGTCTGCAATTCAGCACTGCCCGAACTACCCTCACACAAGCCCCAACTGGTCGAGACAACCTGTGCCTTATTATCCGTCACGATTTTGTTATAGGTATCATTCAAGCCCTGCGTCGTATTGGGGCCTTCATACACGATTTGATTGGCATGAGGAGCAATGCCTGCCGCAACCTCGATATCTAGTTCCGCCTCAATCGCACCCTGTCCGGCACTGCCATTGAAATTATCGACCAGCACATTTTTTATATTGGGTGTTCCCAGATTATAATTTTGAAAGTACTGCGTAAGATCGCTTTGCTGGTAGCCATCTAATTCAAAAAGCGCGAGTGTCTGATTATCGCCTAACATACCATTATCTTGTAGAGGCGTCACATCATAGAAACCCGCGAGGTCCTTTGGCCCCAGACCAGTCGGAGAGGCAAACTTGCCGTCTTGCTGCTGCGTGTTCAACTGATACAAGGGTTGAACTTTGACACTATTATCCAGACCATTGATTGAGGCAATCAGCGCACTGACCGAGGACGGCACACTCGGAGGCTGCGCGTTGGCATAAAAAGAATGTTTACCTGCTTTATAGGTATTAATTTGCACCTGAAAAGACTGCTGCGCCTGCGCGACATTCGTCGTCGCATCGATCAAGAGATTATTGGGCGCAACACTGGTCACAGTCATCCCCTGGCTCTGAAGATACGATGTCACCTGTTGCACCTGGTTAGAGGTCGGGGCAAATAATTGGGTAAATTGGTCGGGGGTAAGATATTGGTGATATTGCGGTGACTGAGGATCATATAAAGCGGTGAGCAAGGCATCAAGGGCACCTGCATTGCGTACTTGTAGGCCAATAGAAAGATTTAATGATTGGTTTACATCTGCCGATTGTAGAAACTGGGCATGTTGCACCAGCGGCACCGTCTGAGCCCGCAGCTGCACGTGTTGTTGTGTCTCCGCATGCACCAGTACACCATGCAGAGCAAACAGGCTGGGCCCCACAAGCAAAACACTGCTCATTAGGAAGAGGAGACTTCGCACGAGGTTTCGTCGCATACTCTATTACTCCCCCAAGGTATCCGTACAGATGCCTCAGGTCAGGCGGCCCACACGTACCGCCACTACGAATTCATTAAACACAAATAATAGGAAGGCCTCTTGATGCAGGGCTGTTGCAAAGCAGGAAATACCAATCATGGCACCTCCGTAGGGACCAGCTTGAGCGCGTCCAAGAGACATCAACTTAAGCGGACGATTCAGTAGGGGCGGGGGCGGCGGACGAGGCGGGGCTGGGACCCTTGGGTCGCCCGTGCCGGCAATACCCCCCCTTTTTTGGGCGTTTGCTCCACCCCACGGGCGACCCGAGGGTCCCTTCCACCCGTCCTCACCACCTCAGCCATTCTTAGGTTGATGTCTATTGGACCAGCTTGAGCGCGTCCCGTCCCCGTTGAGGAGCGATTCGCTAACAGGCTACGGGACGCGCTCAAGCTGGTCCCTACGGACTTTACAACAGTCCTACCCTTTTATAGGCATCCATGTTCAAATGAACGGGAAATACGAGCGTGTTAGGGGAGAAAAAGAGGATAAAGTACTTTTGGCGAAAGTTAAAGGGAGAGCGCGCCGTTGTTTCTAGAAACAACGTTGCGCTCTCCCTGCTGATGATATAGCTTAGCTATAAAGGGTTAGGGCTTCACGCCTAATACTGTAAGCAAGGGCGTGCAGGCACAAAATTCCTCTGCTTGCATCTCATCCAGGGCTTGCTGATAGAGCGTTTCTAGCTCCTCCGCGCTATCAATGGCCTTCCACCTGAGCATAAAGGGCTGCAAAAGCTTAAAGGCGATCTTGATATCCTCATAGAAACTCTCATGTGAGTCTGCCCCATAGGAGAAATCAATACTATATGCTTGCCGCTTCACAGCTTGAAAGCCTGCATTCTTGACTAGGCGTGGCAACACGGGCAGAATCCCTACATGGATACCACTGGGAGAAAAGCTTTGTCCGGCTCGCTTCAAGGCCAACATGCTGAGACCACTCAGCCTTTCAAAGGCGGGCATATTAGACATCCCCCATTCCAACTCAGTAAGCCGAATGATGCCACCCGGTCGCAAAACACGCTTGCACTCTAGCAAAAATTGCGGCCATACGCTTGGCAGCATAAAGGCCAAAATGAGGCGTGCATTAATCAAGTCAAAGGACGCATCAGGGAACTTCAGCGGATCGAGTGCATTCATGAGCTGAAATTGTGCATTGTCGAGCCCCTGCACCTTGGCTTGCCCCTGAGCATAAGCAATCATTCTCTGGCTAATGTCGATGCCTGTAACCTCTTTGTCGGGGTATTGAAACGCGGTATCGAGCACCCATCCTCCGGGTCCACAAGCGATATCAAGAATATCCTTGATACCGTCTACTTCCTCGACCTCTGGGAAAAGGCCCCCAATTTCAGTAGTAAACATGCGATCTTGACGCATCAAACGCGCCAATTCCGCGGCACTCTCCGCATCTAATGCATAGGTACTTTCACGCTGTTGATGAGACGAATCATGGGCCATAGACACTCAGTATTCTCCTTCAATCAAACTATCATTGTCGTTGCCCTACATGAGAGCGACTAACTCATCTTCTATTTGTTGCCACACGAGCTGTTGCACTTCCGACAAATGGATAGAGCGGTTCTCACTTCTCAGCTGAGCCATCAAATCTACCACACGTGAACGGAATTGTTCTAGCACAGGCTGTTGCTGCTTATAGGAAGGCAATAAATGTAACTGAATCTGATGTAAAGGAACAAACTCGTGTGGCTCAAAGGCCAGACTGAGTAAGTTCGCATAACGCTCAATTAGAGCAAGTCGATCCTCATTAAAATAATGAAGCTGTGTGCTCGACACCAGCAAACACCCGGCAATGCCATCACTGCCTCCTCTCATAATAGGAGCGGCGGCGGCACTTTTTTCAAAGTCAAACCACAGAGCGGGAAACAAAATTTCACTTTCGTCCGGGCTTTGGATTGCCAACGGGCGAGCCTGCGCGACTACGGTTCCACATAAAGATTCGGCCCCCAAAAACACCGTTTTCTGCTCAAGGTCATACTTCCACGGCGGGGTTCCCAGGCCACCACTATCACGAAGGCTACGAACGGGTTGACCTGGTGGGGGAAGAGAGCAACGGACAACGTTAGCAGCTAGGCCCAGACGTAGCGGATCAACCTGCTCGATGGTCTGTTGTAAAATCAAGTCGAGCAAGGTCCGAGCACGTAATATCTGGGGAAGTTGTGTGAACGCCTGCAATACACGATCATAAAAGACTGAAGGAATATCCTGCATAGTAAACTGCATAGCAAGGTGATCCTCTTTTCTAAAGATATCACCAAATTCTTGCGTCAGTAACTTCTGAAGTAGCTCCTGATGGCCTCGCGGAACGGCGCGTAGCAACAGGCGTAGATTGTGTTCACGCGGGTCCGTCACACCAGAGAGCCAGCGTCCTAAAGTGACCGGGCTGACATTGATTTCTCGCGCAATGCGTTGCCGCTCTGCTGGTGAACTCAAGATATGCTTCAGCAAATCTCTCCACGTTTTGTATGTTTCATGGGGTTCGTGGGGTTCATGCTCTGTCATGCTGTTTCATTTTCCCGACAAAATGTTTTCTCTCTATCCTTTCTGAATAGATCATCTTGCTAATGATAGCAGATAGGCAGAAAAACAGCAAGACAGGCAACAGCATCAATTTACGGTGTCGGCGTGGGCGTCGGTGATGGTCCAGTCGTTGGCGTGGGCGTCGGCCCCGTAGTCGCCGTTGGCGTGGGCGTTACCCCTGTGGTCGCTGTGGGTGTCGGGGATGGAGCGGTTGTCGGTGTGGGCGTCTTCCCTATGGCGGTTGGCGACTTGGCAGGCGTCGTCGTAGGAGTGGCGGGACATGTGCCAGCGGAACAGTTCGCGACATAGAGTATCACACCAGTGGCAGGCACAGGGTCACCAACAGGCGGATTCACTGATTTTACGATATCAGTTTGCATAGCAGGATCAGCCCCCGCACTCTGTATAGTGTAGTGGATATTAGCCTGTGTAAGGGCAGCTTCGGCTGCAGTGAGCGACATTCCCACTACATTAGGCACCTTCACAACCGTGGTTGGACAGGCCCCCAATGAGACTGAAACATACGAGCCAGAATATACAAAGATACCAGCAGAAGGCTCCTGCTTGATCACACAATCATTGGGATGCGCAGGTGGAGTACCTTGCGATTTCAATTTCAGGCTTTTCGTATCTGCCAAATTGCTGGCATCAGTGAACGTCATGTGTACAAACGATGGCACAGTCACTTGCCCGATGGGTGTTGGTGTAAGGCTTTTTGGTGTCCAAGGTGCGGGAAACAGGTTGAGCATACCCGCGAGATAGATGCTAAAACCGAGCAATAAGAGCGTTGCCAGCAGAATAAGCGCAGTGATAATGCTGGCAAAGCGTGATTCGCGCTGATCTTGCACAACACCTGAACGCGGCATGGTACCACGCTGAAATGGACGTGTAGTGCCTGAACCACTACTTTCGGGCATGTTTCCATAATAGCCCTGATTTTGCTCGTAGCCCTGCCCTGACCCTGCTGGTGGCATTGGCGGCATTGAGCCACGCCCTGCAATCGTGGGCGCATTATTCAGATCTTTTGGCACTGAGCCGTTAAACCCATTCGCGCCATTCCCGTTTGCCCCCATATAGCCTTGCTCTACCCCATTTCCTACTAGCGGCGGCATAGGAGAAATCATGTTGCTCGGTGAGGAGACGGCACGCGGTGGCGCACCCGCACCCGCAGCACCACGCGTATTGCCTGCGGCTGGACGTGGGGGAATCTGTTTCTGCGGACCACTATTTGCTAAGCCGTTGGTATTGCTAGCAGGAAGGACGCCGGGTACATTCTCGCCCATCTCCTCCTCGCCGAGCAATTCCAGTGCGCGGGCGAGGACACTGCCATCGCGATAACGCATCTCCGGCACTTTTTCCAGGCAGCGTAAGATGATCTCTTCAAGCGCGGGTGGAATACCGGGGTTGAGTTGGCTCGGCGGCACGGGTATATCCTGAATATGCTGCATCGCCACCGCCACTGGCGTATCGCCATCGAAAGGGGTGCGCCCTGTTAGCATCTCATACATCACGATGCCCAGTGCATAAATATCCGCGGCAGGATTGACGATCTCGCCCTGTGCCTGCTCCGGTGCATAATATTGCACCGTTCCTAGCGTCATACCCGTCGTGGTGAGACGCTCGGTTTGACTCGAATTATAGATCATGGCAATGCCAAAGTCAGTGAGTTTGATGGAGCCATCGCGCCCAACCAGCACATTTTGCGGCTTCACATCACGATGCACAATGCCACGACGATGCGCAGCACCCAGACCGAGCGCAACATCATGGGCAATAATAATGGCACGATCTATTGTTAACACGCCACGCGCCTTTAAATAGCGACGCAGGTCGGTTCCCTCAATGAGTTCCATCACAATGAAATAGCTGCCATCGGTGTGTCCGTAATCATACACCTGCACGATGTTCGGGTGTTGCAGAGCAGACGCCGCCTTCGCTTCACGTTGGAAGCGCGTCACAAATTTAGGGTCGGTACTGTACACTTCACGCAGCACTTTAATAGCGACGGTCTTCTCCATATGCGTATCACGCCCACGATAGATCGTCGCCATACCACCACGCCCGATAGGTTCTAGTAATTGATATCGATCACCCAAAAATTCGTTTTGCATAGCACTCCGCATAATGTAGGTGGAGTCAACAAGAACACCTACTGAGCCACTATTGTAACCTATTCTGCTAAATAATGGAACACCTTAGTAAAAAATAGCATCTTTGTCCTTTATTACGGCTTTTCTGCTGCTATTCCTAAAACACGCTCATCCCCAACACGGCGCGTTAATCGCAACACATCCATATGTTCTAACAGAGGCACAATGTACTTACGTGTCGTACCGATGACATCACGCGCCTCCGCTGCTGTCATCGCACCATGACTACGCAAATAGTCCACTAAACGCTGCAACGCTTCGGTATAGGTTTCTTGTAAAAACAGGACGCTGTCACCTAGCTTTACCAATCTCCCCTGCTCAATCAATGCTGCAACGATCTCAGCACCCGCGATTGCCTCAGCTTCTGCACGTATTGGAGGTGCATAGGGATTTTCATTGAAATGTTGCAAAAGTGCAGTAACGTGTTGTTGCTGTGCTGCTGTAAACGTGGGCGTAAAACCAGGAAGACGAATTAAACCCGCAGTGCTTGCTGTACTTGCCGTACTTGTATTCCCCGCTATTCCAGCTATGCCTAAGCCACCCGCCACAGTGGGAACCGCTTCCAACTGTCCCTCGGCTTGTAAGAGCGCAAAAATCTCTGGTGCTAACTTAGGGGAGAGACCCAAACGGGTACGCCACTCTTCTTTCGAGAGGCCACTCCGTAGTGGATATTGCTGATGCTGCTCACTTACTAGGCGTACAGCCATATCTACAAGGCGTTCCCAGACCGCTTGAGCAAACCACAGTGTTCCTTCTTTGCTACTCACCCTGCAAACTCTTCCTTCTAATAACAACGTTTCTAGTGCTTGTAATGTCACATCCTCTGCTAAATTGCACAGCTTGCTTACATCTATA
>JBBPYR010000293.1:0-2593 GCA_038199755.1 Ktedonobacterales bacterium
GTGAACAAAAACCGGGGCCCCCCAGGGCATTTCCCCAGTTCCGCCACACTTATTTTCTCCACTTTCCATTGCGAAGCTTGACCAGATACCATTGCTACGCTATAGTAAGGCACAACACGAATATTGGAGAGGGATGAGACGATGACCATAGTAAACGAGGCACATTTTATGACAGAACCACTACCACAAGACTTTCAAGAATATCTCACGACACGCATCAAAGACGCGGTAAAGACCTATCTTGAGCACGAACACATCACCTTCGATGTGCATCAACTGCCTATTGATCTACGCTTCTCCGCCCAGGCCAGCTTTGGCGACTATTCTATGCCAGTGATGCCGTGGGCAGGGAAAAACAAACTTGGACGCCCACCGCTACAAATCGCGGAAGCCCTCAAAGCCATCCTCACAGACATGCGTATCTCAGAGATTCAGGAGATCACTGTTACCAAGCCAGGTTTCTTAAACGTGCGTTTGAGCCGTGCGGAAGTTGGCAAAACCATCATTGAGCGCATTTTAGATGCTGGCCCTGATTTTGGGCGTAGCGATATCGGTCTCGGCACAAAAGTCGTCGTCGAGCACACCGCCATCAATACCAATAAGGCTGCGCATGTGGGACACCTGCGTAACTCCTGCATCGGCGACACCGTTGTACGCATGTTACGTTCACAAAGCTACACCGTCGAGGCCGAAAACTATATCGACGACTCCGGTGTACAGGTAGCCGATGTCGTCGTCGGCCTCAATCTGATTCGCCAAGGGCTGTTAGAAATCCCTGGCGGCAATCATCAACTGCCAGATGAATCGTTTGACTACTACTGCTCTCGCGTCTATGTCGCGGTGAACAAACTCTTTGATGACTACAAACAATACGACGCGCAGAGCCAGCCAGAACAATACACGGAAGCCAAAAAGCGCAGCGATGCCGCCATATTGCTACGCAAAACGGTATTACACACCATCGAACACGGCGAAGAACCAGAATCCGGCCCCGATTATCCCGCTGAGGCGTCCGATCTGTCAAGGCAAATTGTGCATGCACACCTCAAAACGATGGCGCGCCTGAACATCTCCTATGACTTGCTCACCTGGGAATCGGCCATTCTCGGTGCGGGGCTGTGGAAGCGCACCTTCGAGATGCTGCGTGAACGCAACCTGCTCGTGCTGCCAGAGACAGGCCCGGCGGCGGGCTGCTGGATTTTGCCCTTCGGCGATGAAGAAGTGGCAGCCGAAGAAAAAGAAAACGACCGCATGCAGGACAAAATCCTGGTGCGCAGCGATGGCACGGCCACCTATACCGCGAAAGACATCGCGAACCAGCTCTGGAAATTCGGCATCGCCGACGGACCCGAAATGGGTATCTTTTTCCGCTATGTTCCCTGGGGCCCCCAACATGATGGGCGCATCCTGTGGAGCATGCTCACACCACAAACGAGCGGTGCGACCAATCAAGAGGGCGACCCGCAGAAATTTGGTCATGCCAAACGGGTCATCAATGTCATCGATGTACGCCAGTCCTACCCGCAACAGGTCGTGTATGAAAGCTTGCGTCGCCTGGGCTACGCGGAGCAGGCCGATAACTCAAAACACATAGGTTATGAGGTTGTCACCCTTTCCCGTGCCACCGCTGATGCTCTCGGCATCGATACCTCTGATGGGCGTAGCTACTACGCCATGTCAGGGCGTAAGGGCATCGAGATCAAGGCCGATGATCTTATTCAAGCTGTGACAGAGCGCATGCAAGAGGCACGCAAACAGGAAGCCAAAGCCGATATCGCGGATGAAACCGCTTCTATTCTAGCGTCATCGGCTATTCGTTACTTCATGATTCGCTTCAACCTCAATCAGATCATTGCCCTAGACATGGACGAGGTGCTGCGCCCCAACGGGGATACCGGCGTCTATTTGCAATATGCCTATGCACGCGCCAACAGTATTGAGCGCCGCCTTCACGATTCCGGCTATGTGATACCAGCGGCCTTAGAGCAACTACCCGAAACCCTGGAGCAAAGCGAATGGGAGTTGTTGCGACACATCGATGCCTACCCACGCCGCCTCGCCGAGGCCAGCGCGGAACTGGCCCCCTCGCTGCTCGCCACCTATGCCTACGACCTGGCCGCGCACTTTAGCGATTTCTACGAGCACACGCCGCCCATTCTCAAAGAAAGCGACGAGCACGTAAAAGCCTTCCGCGCCACACTCGTACAGGCCACGGTGCAAACCATGAATAACGCCCTCCGTGTCCTCGGCTTCGAGCCACTTGAGCGCATATAATTATGGACATTGATGAAATAAGCTGGTAACAGGCCTGCCCGTAGGGGGGCCAGATTATGCATTTTGACAATTTAATCTGGTAATCGCGTGAGCAGCAGCGAAGCGCGCTGCAGGCTCCGTAGGCTACCTTTCCGACCGACTGAGCGAAGCTAGACGCGACAGCGGCGTTGTCGGTCGGAATAAGGAGTAGCCAGATTGATCGCGCCCTCCGCTCAATTCATTGAGCGAGATTCTGAATCACAGGCGATAAATCGCCCTGGGGCGCGATCAATCTGGCCCCTACGGATGGGCTTCCCTGTTTACCAGGTTCATTAGTAAA
>JBBPYR010000294.1:0-4459 GCA_038199755.1 Ktedonobacterales bacterium
CTCGATTTCATGAAATCGAGTGCCTTGCCGCTTCCTTGCCTTCTTCTCCTATTCTTCCTAAAAAACCCGAAATTTTGTTGTGTTTCCGTTTATCGTTATATGTCAAGGTATCGTAATGCGTCTATTCTAGCCGAGTGATACATCGTTTTCTTAGTGCATTTTTGTACCATGTTTTTTAGTTTGGAGAACCACATGCAGCGTAGTTTCGTACACAAGTTTGTACTTGCCACTGTGGTCATGATCGTTGTTGGAGTCGGCATATTCAGCGTTTCCCTTATCGCCCGTGCCAGACCCGATCAGCGCATACCCATAAGCGGTCAGACCGTTCCTCTCATTAAAAAAGCCCATCTTGTTGGTGCCGCGACCGGGCAACAGCAACTCAGCCTCTCGGTCGGGTTGCAATTGCGGAATCAGCAAGAACTTTCAGATGTGCTCAGCAACATCTACAATCCCCGTTCATCCCAGTATCATCACTTTCTTTCACCGCAACAGTTTGTCGCGGAATTTGGTCCGACAGCTGACCAGCAACAACAGGTGATCAATTATCTGCGTAGTCAGGGTTTCTCTGTCACGCATGTTGCCCCAAATGGTCTCCTTATTGACGCCAACGCCGACGTCTCCCAGGTCGAAGCAGCATTCAGTATCCAAATCAATAACTATCAAATTGGTGCGCGTAAATTCTATGCCAATGCTAGCGCACCCTCGCTGCCCTCCTCCATTGGCTCGTTAATTACTTCTATTGGTGGAATGGATAATAGCCAGCATATGCGCCCGCTCTACCATCTCACCACAAAAAGCAAAAAGGGGTTGCAGCCACTTGCTGGCTTTGGTCCGACTGATCTGCTCGGAGCCTACGATGGTGCAGCGTTGCATCAGGCAGGCGTTATGGGCAGCGGCCAGACGGTTGCTGTCTTCGAGTTGGATGGCTACCAGCAGAGTGATATCAACACGTATCTGCAAAATAACAACCTCGGCACCGTCAATATCAGTAATGTGCTGGTTGATGGGAGTAACGGCTCTGCCGGAGCGGGTGCCATTGAGGTCGAACTCGACATCGAAGTCGTAGCGGCAATGGCTCCTAAAGCCTCTCAGATTGTGTACGAAGGCCCGAACACCACGCAGGGTGTCAACGACACCTACAACCAGATCGTGACCGACAACAAAACGCAGATCACCACCATCAGTTGGGGTGAGTGCGAGTCGCAGTCGGGCAACTCGGAACTGCAAACACTGGATAACATTTTCAAGCAGGGTTCGGCACAGGGCATGACCATGTTTGCGGCATCAGGGGACTCCGGTGCCTATGACTGCAATGACACCAACCTCGCCGTTGACTCACCCGCTGGTGATCCCTACATCACAGGCGTGGGTGGCACCAACCTGCAAACCACGGGTGGCACCTATGGCAGCGAGTCGGTATGGAGCAATCCCACCGATACGCAACGCAGCCCCAAAGGTTCGGGCGGCGGCGGCGGCATCAGCAGCTTCTTCGCACAACCCAGCTGGCAGACTGGCCCTGGCGTCAAAAACCAGTATAGCAATGGCAATCGCGAGGTGCCTGATGTCTCGGCAGATGCAGATCCCCAGACTGGTTATGCCGTGTACTGCACGGTAAGCGCGTCAGGCTGTCCCACAACCGGAAACATCGTTGTTGGTGGCACCAGTGCCGCCGCGCCACTGTGGGCTGGCAGCATGGCTCTCATCAATGAGTCACTGCAAAAGGCTGGCAAGGCACGTGCTGGTTTTGTTTCGCCAGCACTCTATAGTCTGGCAAGCACACAGCAGACATACCCACCCTTCCATGATGTCTCTCAAGGTACCAACCTGTTCTATCCAGCCACAACAGCGTATGACGAGGCCAGTGGCTTAGGTTCACCCGATATCTACAATATCGCGCGTGACCTTGCGAATGGGAATATCCCGGTGCCATCACCGACTCCTGGTGGCACACCGACCCCGGTTAGTTCACCAACCCCCGGTCCTACGGCAACCGCGACGGATACTCCGACGCCCGCGCCCACAACGACCGATACACCTGTGCCCACCGATACTCCCACGGCACCAACATCTACGCCACCATCATCTGGTGCTCTGATTCAAAATGGCGATTTTGAGAACGGTGCCGACGTGTGGCAGGAATCCTCGAATGCGGGTTACGAACTGATTGACTCCACCAATCCCCATTCGGGCATGTATAGCGCGTACCTGTGCGGTTATAGCAGTTGCAACGACGTAATTTCACAAAGTTTCACCGTACCGAGTAGCGCATCCAGCATTCACCTGAGCTACTGGTGGTATGCCGCGACGAAACACACCACCCAGTCGTGTGTGGACTCGCTGCGTGTGCTTGTGCTTAATAGTGCTGGCAAGATCATTGGCAATGAGCAGAGAGCTTGCAATACCAATGCAACCAGCAGTTGGAAACAGGTGCAGTTTGACATGACAAGCACGCTGTCACACTATGCAGGGCAGACGGTATCACTTGTCTTCACAGGCAAAACCTCGTCATCCCATGCCTCTACCTCCTTCTTCATCGACGATGTGGCGGTAAACATTCAGTAATCCAGAGATACCTGACAACAAAAACGTGCTGAGCCATGGCTCAGCACGTTTTTGTTGTCAGGTATCTCTATAGCAGTAGGCGCAACGGCGTCAGAATTTCTTCGCCCAGCCGCTTATACCAGGGGCGCAGTTCCCATTGGTCACGCATCAACTCATTGGCATTAGTGGTATCAGTGCGGAACAGGTCTTCCATTTGTTGCGCGACTGCCTCGCTATACACCTCCGCGTTGATTTCATAGTTGCCAACGGCACTGAGCCTATCGAGATTGGCCGTACCAATCGTTGACCATTGCCCATCAATGGTACAGGTTTTGGCATGCAGCATATTACGGTAGCCGAAGACACGTATGCCCGAACGCAAACAATCCGTAAAATAGCCACGCGTGAGCCAATCGACCACGATGTGATTGGAGATCCACGGCACCAGTATTTGCACCTCAACGCCCCGTTCAGCCGCCGCTTTAAGCGCATCCAGCAACGTGCTATCAGGCACAAAATAGGCATTGCTCAAGCATATCGTGTGCTCGGCACGATCGATCGCTTCGATGTACATATCGCGAATAGGAAAGGTAAGACGCATAGCGTTCGTACCACGAAAATTGATGAGCGGATTAAAATGACGCGGATAATGCTGTGTAATGTGCTCCTCACCCTGCTTAGCGTGCTTATAACGATTCCAAAAGTCGATGAAGGATTGTGCGAGGTCCGCCACAGCTGGCCCCTGGATGCGCAGGTGCGTGTCTCGCCAAGTGGTAGCGTAGAGACTGCCAATATTATAGCCACCGATGAAACCCGTCACTCCATCGACAATGAGCAATTTACGATGATCGAGGGCATATCGCCGCACATCCAGTATGTGCCAGGGGCGGTCTATAGCCTGATAAGGGAGTACATGCACCGCTGGTGGAAACGCTTTGAACTTTTGCGGTACAACAAGATTGCCAAAGCGGTCAAAGACCACATAGACCGCGACACCTTGTTCGGCCTTGCATATCAGGTGATCCTTAAACTTCTGCCCGACGACATCATCCTTCCAGATGTAGGTTTCGAGGTAAATGCTCTCCTGTGCTCCATCAATCGCCGCTAGCATAGCTTCATAGAGATCTGCACCATAATCATAGATGCGTAGGCTATTCTCTCCAACATGTACTTCTTGCATGCGGGCATGAGGAAATTTCGTCTGCCCGCGCTTCTCGCGGCGCTGTACCGAGGCAATCTGTAGAATAATTACAACAATAGCTTGTAGCGAAAATATTACGCCTATTGTTTGCGCGAAAACTCGTAGAAGTGAAAAGCGTTGTCTTCTGCGCTGACTGGGAAGTCGCTTCATGAGACACTCCTTGTCTTAGTATTTATGATTTCCCCTTCTATCATACCCTGATTTTACCATTTGGGCTACGTGGCGCGCTGAATCTGGCCCCTACTCGCTCAGCACCCAACCAGCGAGCACTAGGAGTGAGCCGACAAAAAAGAGCATCAGCCATAATGGGGTGTCTATGTACTGGTTGTACAGCGTCCAGGTGGGCATATCAATATACCATCCGTTAGCAATAAAAATCGTTTGATAGACAAACCACGACCAGGGACGCACGAAACGCCAGAAAAACTCTAGCCTGTTCACCATCAACATAATCAGGCCCAGGGCAAGACTGGCACTCATGATTGTGCAGCCTGTACAGACAAAAAAGGAGCTAATGCGCTCTTGCATGTTTTGCTGTTGCATACATGTTCCCTTTAGGTATGCCAAGAAATCTGTAGAAGCGTTACACGTAGTATACAATCAGCAATGATCAAAAAGGCAATCTCACTATGGTTACATACTTTCATCACGATGAAGATGAGAAAAAAGAGACAAGGAAGCAGAAGAGGCAGGCTCGTTCGACATGTCGAACGAGCC
>JBBPYR010000295.1:0-22079 GCA_038199755.1 Ktedonobacterales bacterium
CAACGGGTTTTTCTTATCCTAATCTCTCGATAATCATGCCGTTGGCCATGCCGCCGCCTTCGCAGATGGTCTGCAGGCCGTAGCGACCACCAGTGCGTTCTAGCTCGTTGAGCAGGACGGTGGTCAGGCGCGCACCGGATGCTCCGAGGGGATGGCCGATAGCGACCGCGCCGCCATTGACGTTCACCTTGCTCAGTGGCATGCCGATCTCGTGCTGCCATGCCAGCACAACACTAGCAAAGGCTTCGTTAATCTCGACAAGATCAATCTGCTCAATCGACAGATTCGCCTTCGCCAGAGCCTTGTGTGAGGCTGGAATTGGCGCGGTGAGCATAAGGATAGGATCGTCACCTGCTAGCGAGAAGGAGACAAAACGCGCACGTGGCTTGAGGCCGAGTTTGTCCGCCGTCTCACGCGCCATAATCAGCACAGCCGCCGCGCCATCGCTGATCTGCGAGGAATTACCCGCTGTAATCAGCCCATCGGCTTTGAAGGCAGGTTTGAGGCTGCCCAGTTTCTCAATACTCGTATCGGCACGAATGCCCTCATCCAGCGCAAATAGACTGGTTGTGCCATCTTCATTCTTGACAGGAATGGGCACAATCTGCGATTGAAAACGACCCTCGGCAGTGGCCCTGGCCGCACGTTGATGGCTTTCGAGGCTATAGGCATCGAGATCGCTGCGACTCATCTCCCACTTGCGAGCGATCAAGTCCGCGCTAATGCCCTGATGAACCAGGCCATTGTGATAACGCTCAATCATCATCGGGCCAAACGGCGCACCACCCTGCGCAGAGGCTCCCATTGGTACGCGCGTCATCACCTCAACACCACAGCCAATAGCGATATCATACGCACCACTAATGACGCCCTGTGCCGCAAAATGGATCGCCTGCTGACTAGAACCACACTGACGATCAACCGTCGTTCCAGGAACGGATTCGGGGAAGCCTGCCGCCAATACAGCGTTACGCGCAACATTATACGCCTGCTCACCCACCTGGCTCACGCAACCCGCAATCACATCATCTATCAATGCGGGATCAATCCCTGTCCGCTGCACCAGAGCCTGGAGCGTCTGCGCCAACAAATCGACTGGATGCCAGTCTTTCAACTTACCATTTCTACGCCCTACTGGGGTACGCACTGCATCGACAATAACAGCTTCTCTCAATGTTGCCATGAAAAGTTATCCTTCCTGGAATGAAAAAGATGTGACGCTCTTCCTGCTGACTACCTCGTCTTTAGGTAATAGTAAGTCACATGTGAACGAGTTGATACAAGGGCGAGGGCACCCGCGAGGGGATGCCCTCGTACTCAACAAGCGTCATGACTTTCTCCTACAAAATATGGTACACTTGCCATAGCACTTGTACACATCCTCTATCATCCTCTTTCGACACTTTTGTAGGAAGAGGTATTTGCTGTAAATAGTCACGATAATACAGCGCACACCCGTTTCTCATAATTTTCTATGATGTGCTTGAGAAGGTCTAATATTTTCAATCTCTCACCCTGGTTTAACCGCGCAGGGACATCGCGTTCATTATACTTAGCATGACGGTCACCGCGATATTGTGATTGGTCAGCTACAATAGGTTTAAGGTCTTGTATACCAAGTTCGGAACACGCTTTATTACGGTTCCCAAACTTTTTCTCTAGACGTTCTACCATCTTGTATGCAACAGGGCGAGGGTTAGGAACAGCCAGCACTTCTGTGTAAAAATCAAGCAGATCACAATAAATGGGATCAACACTAGCCCAATGAATTTTTTGCTGTATTTCTTCCACGCTTGGCACAGGAACACTAATACTGTAGTTTATTAGTAATGCCGTTGCGAACCTTTTTAGGTTAGGATATTTAACATCTGTTATCTCAAATGCGATAGCTCGACCATTGAATGATCCTAGCACGGTCAAAAGAGGGGAAATTTCACGTTGAAGTTGCTCTAGGAGAGCAGCCTCCTCCTCAACCGGTACTTTTGTATGGGGTATTGCCGTTACTATCTCTTTATCCAATTTAATAGAAAAACTTGGAAGATTTTCTGCTAGAACGTCATAAGACAGGGTAGGTGCTGGATTCAGTTTCCCTTCAATCCGCATGATGTATTCTGACAATCTTACATACCTCCCTTCAACTTACGCTCATCTAGAACCTCATAAACCATGTTATGGGAAAAAGGAGTAACATGATTATTCTTTTCTAAAAGAGATATTAGCTTCATTTAGAAGTCGACGCAAGTCAGATAGGAGGTACAGCCCCACTAACTGGTGGAATAAGAAGGGAGGCTTGAAAAAAAGGACGGTTTTTGGCATGGTGTGTTTATGCAAAATAAAACATGCAAGCCAATGCAACAGTCAGATCAATATTGTCCCAATCTGGCGGGTAGCGCAAGAGGCCACATCGGAGAGGGCAACATTCGCATTCATGATCGCAAACGAGAACGCTATCGGTGTAGCCTGTGTAAACAGACGGCTCACGTGCTCAGCGAGGAACTATGCTGGAAGGACTGCGCAAGCCGACGGAACTGATTGTGATTGTAGTGACGTTGACGTTGCCATGGCTGTCCTCTCCAAGCCATTGTCCATGCGTTTCGGTTGGATGAACGAACCGTGGCCAGTTGGCGGGATCGAGCGGGAAAGTAGTGTCAGCTGGTCCATCAGGCGGTGGTTGAGCAAGGGCAGGTCGCAACCACTCAGGTGCAAGCCGATGAGATACGAGCTAAAGGGCGTAAGCTGATTGCCTGGATGGGTTGGGCGATTGATGCCAGCAGTCGCCTATGGATGGCCGGAGTTGTGAGTACTCGTCACGATCGCCGCTTGGCCGATCGCTTGCTCCGGCAGGTTCGCCGAGGGTGTCAAGCCGAGCATGCGCTGCTGGTGTGTACCAGATAGGAAAAGACTGCATTAAATTCTAAACTATTTCGTACAATATTCCTTTAGTCGGCATGGAACATGTTTTTGAGGCTAAACAACTACAGATTTTTTCAACTACCAAAGGTTTAACCTTTTTGTAAGCTTTAGCGTTTAGCATAAATGGGCTCTCCTATAATGTGGTTATGAGTTGCCGTTTACTCATAGAAAAGCATAGCAATTGCTATGCCGCTGGGTTGATGTTCAAGTACATATGTGCTAGAATTCAGCACAGAAGGATTCACTTGAACCTATGTCTGTCACAATCTTACGTGTATCCTAATCTAATAGAAGGGCAGAGATCACATGAACAGTAATGCCCAACTCAGTGAGCAAGCTGAATCTTCTCGTTCATTCTTGAATGAGGCTTATGAAAGCCTTGGATATCAAGATGGCGTACTACTTAATGCAGTTGCCTCCCCCACCTCTATAAGTGAAACTGAAGAATGGTTAGAAAAAGGTGATTGGCTCGCTCTTGCTAAAAATGTCGGTGCGGATAAAATCTTATTTGTTAATAACGATCCTGTGGTTGTCTTTTATGAATTTCAGAGTATTCCGAGCCAAGAAGAACAACTCGATGCTTTCAGACGTGTTTGGTGCATGGCTCGTCCACAATGCCTCTTTATGGCACTTCCTGGTGAACTTCGAGTATATAGTCTTAATCAGCCTCCATCAAAAAATATCGAAGATTGGAAAAAGATTAAACCACTTGATATTGTGCGTCGTGTGACCCAGGTTGCCGATAAATTACGCGATTATCGTCGTGAACAAATTGAAACTGGCCGCCTCTTTGCTGATGGTCGTTTTGGTGACATCAATCAACGTGCAGATAAACGTTTAATTCAAGATTTGAAGACTGTTCGTCAGTCACTATTAATGGCTGGACTTAATCAAAAATATGTCCCATATGCTCATGCTCTAATAGGACGTTCTATTTTTATCCGCTATCTTGAGGATCGCGAGGTCTTGACGCCGTCTTATTTTGAACAAGTTGCTGAGCAAAATCCTACTTGGCAACAAATTCTCTCTCAAGAGCCAGAAAAGCCAGAATTGACGCTTGATTGGAAGAAGCGTCGATATGACCGTGTACTACGAGACAAGGATTTTACCTACGCTCTCTTCAATCAGTTAGCCCAAGATTTCAACGGTGATATGTTTCCAAGAAATGAAACCGAAGAAAAAGTGGTCAACCAAACGCATCTTGACTTGCTTCGTGGTTTTTTGCTTGGTGATGCTAATCCATTTCAACCTAGTTTATTTTTCTGGGCATACGATTTCAAGATAATTCCTATTGAGCTCATAAGTAGTATCTATGAAGAGTTCTACCACGAAAATAACAGTGACGATGACAAAGGAACTCATTATACTCCCAGCGTACTCGTAGAATATATTCTTTCTCAAATTTTGACAGAAGAACGTTTAGTTGCTAATCCCAGAATACTTGATCCTGCTTGCGGCTCAGGTATATTCTTGGTAGAGTCTTTCCGTCGCATTGTTCGTTATAGAGTAAAGCAACAAGCACGGCTTCTAACATCAAACGAGTTACGAGAAATTCTCAGCAGTCAAATTGCAGGGATAGAGATAAATGAAGAGGCTATTCGGATAGCAGCTTTTAGCCTCTATCTAGCTCTGCTACATTATCAAGCACCTCCAAATATTCTAGAACATAAGCGTCTACCAAATTTGATTTATTTAGAAGGCAGTTCGCGAAATGAACACCATTATCATATCCTCTTTAGAAAAAATACTTTTGATCTAATGCCTTCTGAACGTGAGCAACTTGCAAGAAAATTAAAAGCGTCCAAAAGATTTATAGGGCGTTCTGTACTTGAAAGATTATTCAATTCTTCAGAAGTTTTACCATTAAGATCACATTCATTTGACATTATTGTTGGTAATCCTCCCTGGGGATTTGAAGAAGGCTTAACCGCTATGATGCGAGCGTCTCAAAAACAAGCTCAAAGTTGGTGTAAAGTGTACGGTTGGTCTATCGGAGATAAAGAATTTTCGCAAGCCTTTATCGCGCGCACGTTGAGTCTACTCAAGATTGGAGGACAATGTGGTTTGTTGGTGTCAACTGGTATATTCTTTAAGCATCATGAAAATAGTCAAAGATTTCGGCAACGCTGGCTAGAAGAATGTACAATCAAAACAGTTGTCAACTTTGTCCATGTTCGCCATAGTTTCTTCAGTGCTGTTGCTCCATTTGCTTTTGTTCACTATGAAGCAAGTCCTGCCGATCTCTTACACCGAGTTCACTATTGGTCAGTAAAGAAAACCGAAATCATTGACAAAGTTCAAGCTGTAATTCTGACTCTGTCTGATATTCGACAAGTTGAACAATACGACCTCAAACAGAATGATGCTCTCTGGAAAGTTTATTGGTATGGCAATCATAGGGATGCAGCACTGATCAAGGCACTTAAACTCGATAAAACTTTGGCAGAGCTAAAGGATGAGAGAGGATGGCCGAACCCTGGAAGAGGCTTTGAAGGAGACTTTCCTACTGGAGATCACAATCCAAGTGGTTGGTTAAAGGAATATAGAGAACTACCTGTTCAACTATTTCAGAGATACGGATTTGTAAGAGGAGCTGATTTAGTAGGCGTCCCTGAGCAAGTACATCGGCGAGGAGATCGCGATATTTATAGTGGTTGGCGTCTCTTAGTTAAACGTGGAATAACTCAGGCTGGGGGTGTGAATGGACAAATAGAAGCCCGCCTTGATGATATTAGTTATTGCTTTCGGAACTCAATACACGGTGTTAGCTTGGTTGATGCCCAAGATTGGGAACGTAAGATTCTGATTGGCATTTTATGGTCATCATTAGCAAGATACTATTTTTTCATGACTGCAAGCTCATGGGGAACGTGGCATCACGAAATCCACCTTGAAGAAGTTTTAGGTTTACCTATTCGTTTCCCGAATGATCTAGAATTACGCAATAAGATTGTGTCTATAGTTGATAGGTTCCGCAAATGGATACCTAACGCTTTCAGTTCTTGGATGAATCTCGATCAAAAAGGTGATTTGGTAGTGCTTGAACGAGAGCTAGACGAAGCAATCTTTGATCTTTATGGACTGATTGAGCCAGAGCGTGATTTAATTCGCGATATGTGTGAGCTAGGACTTGATTTCTTTTACAAACACAAAGATAGTCACGCGGTTAAAGCCGTGAGAAGGTATCCTCTAAGTTCTCAGGGTGTAGCAAATGATCTTTCAGCAAATAGAGAAGAAGAGCAGGGTCTTGAGGGTTATCTCCATGCATTCCTTCAATTATGGAATCGCGAATTTGAAACTGATGGTGAATTACGTTGGCACATTATTCGCCCTGTCAATGTTCCAATGTTAGCAGTTGTATTTACAACTCAAACTAAAGGAGATGTGCTACCAGAACTAACATTAAGTGATGAGGAAGAATGGGTTTACTTGTTAAATCAGTGTGATAAGATACTTCTACAGCCAGTAAGCAGAAACATCTATATTGATGGTATGGTTCGTGCGGTATCTGATACAGATATTATTGTAATAAAACGTAACGAGCAAAGACTTTGGACGCGTAGTCTAGCTCGTGAAGATGCTGAGGCTACACTCTTGCAAGCTATGCAATTGCAAGATGAGTACTCATATGGAAGTAGTAGATGAGTCAACCTCATATTTCGCATTTAAGTATATGGGAAAGACACGAAAGCCGTGTTATAGAAGTGCTCTTAGCCGCTCTGGCTATTCTTCAAAGCAAAGTAGGTTTAGCTCTATCTGAAATTGACCTGAATAGGGAGCTATATTTCTGTCTGCTTGAAGCAAATAGGCAGCAATGGGCTTTAGGAAATGGTTTTGATCATCCACCCATAAGTGATGCTAAGAATCCACCCTACCCAGATGATGAAGAACGAGCAAGACGTGAGAGAAAAATACCAGATTTTCAATGGGGCTTTATTGATCATACGGCACTCGATCCAAGACATAGTGCTCGTCACTTTGTAATCGAGTGTAAACGTCTAGGTATGCCAGCTCGTGCGGATTGGGTGCTGAACGAAAACTATGTTCAAAATGGGATACTTCGCTTTATGACAGTGGAGCATGGATATGCAAAAGGTGAGAAATCAGGTGCAATGGTCGGCTATATACAAAATATGGAATTTAAGGATATTTTGAAAGAAGTGAATATCGCTGCAAACATAGCATTAATTCCTCAGCTTACTTTATCAAAAAAAATCTGGCTCAAACAAGGAACTTATAATCTTGAACATATGATAACACGCCCTTTTTCACAATCACCATTCTTGCTGATACATTTCTGGATAGACTTACGAAATTGTTACATTACCTCATCTACTCAGTTCTTATTAGACAGAACTACTCAGCAAGACTTAGATAAGTCCAAGTCAAATATGAAATAGAATAAAAGATAACTTGTAACAATCCAGGTGGGCTAGAAATCAGGTGAAACTGATGACAGAGTGGGGTCTTTCACGAGAGCTACAAATTCTCTACTGCATTAGTACTTCTATCAACTTCGCATAATAAAGCTTGTAAGTCATGAGGAGTTTTGAACTTCGATCTACTGCTCCTCACATTCCGCAGTTAGGAAAATGACTTTTCAGGTTATTATAAAGCGTAATCACTGATGCATTTTCTGCTAGTTTTACATGTTTTAGTATTAGCGACGCAAATAGAAGACAGGAATATTCGTTCTAATTCTTGACACCTTTAGCTACTCGGATAATCCTGTAAAAAAGTAAAAGATGCAAGAATGAATATTCAGAAAAGTGTTTTCTCAAACTGCGGAATTTGGGCTGCTCCTGGGGGTTAGTGACTTTTGGGGAACCCGCTATCTGCTTCTATTTGGGTTACGCGGTTTTCAAGTTTCTTATAATGCTCAACCATAACATTTTGTACTTTATCAACCGACTCTTGTACTTTATCTAATTTCGTACTTGGCCGCTTCTCTGCTGCTTCCACCTCTTCACGAACTACTTTTCTCATTTGTTCTAAAAGCGTTGCCTCTGCCATAGTTACTTGAGTATAGAAGGTTTCCCGTCTCCTAGCAAGAAACAAATTTGTCTCTGCACCACCACAACAAAACAGTAGTTCTAATTGTCTCTGCGCAGAGACAAACATTTGTTACATTGCCGTGACTAGTAGCTACACCCTAACGTGTTCTGAACCTCAACCATAAAACAACACTAGTGTTCTACTGAACGCGTGGATACAAGGGCGATGGCATCCCTCGCGGGTGCCCTCGTACCCAACAAGCATCCGTGTCAAGTCAAATGAAAATGTTACCGAGAAGTCGTTTTTGAAGACGGTTCCCTCAAATGAAAATGTTACTGACGCCGACCTTCTCCTACAAAATATGGTACACTTGCCATAGCACTTGTACACATCCTCTATCATCCTCTTTCGACACTTTTGTATGGAAAGGAGCTCTTTCTTGTCAACAGTCGATAACACTCGTGAGTCTGCTGACCAGACAATTGAGCAGTTTGGCTACCAACCCGCGTTTAAGCGCGAACTCAAACGCTTTGCCTCGTTTGCCGTGGGCTTTAGCTTCATTAGCATGACAGCATATTGTTACTATCTACAGCAATAACTAGCCCATACTTCTGAATTGCTTGCCAGTCTGCTAAACAAATATCATAGGGGAACTCGTTTTCGCTGTTATCTCGGTGTCTTCGTAACCCCATTTCTGAGGCAATAGTACGAATACCTACCCATGACCTGATAGGCAAGAGTTCAAGAAGCTGCCGCCGTGTGCTGGTACTGTAGTACTCTCGTAACATCTCCCGTTCTTCATCTGTCCATGTAACGGACGGATTGCCCTCAACGCGCATAGCAATAATTTCGTCTTTTCCCCACTGGCTGTCACGCCACGCTATGACCAGTTTCCACAAACGCGGGCTTATGGTTTCAAGGGTAACACTGAGGGTAAAGGTGTCTACCACATCAATGAGTTCCCCAACGCTATAAATTTCCCGTACCCTATCCCCAAGTTGGCGTAAGAGGTCGAGGTACTCTATCATCTGTGCCGCGTAAGTGTCGGGTTTTCCCCCTCGCAACTTTTCAAGCCGTTTTTCCTGGCGCGTTTTCTCTACCGTGAATTTTGCTATCTCATCTTTGAGAAATTTTACCAGTTTTTTCAAGGCTGCATCCTGCACCTCTTGTTCTTCTTCCTCGTCATCTTCCCCTTCTTGCACAATGGTCAAGCGTTTCAAAAGTTTAGCTATTTTTCGCTCACACGCTGCTATTTGCTCAGTAGCTTCTTTTATGTCTTCCTCTTTGTTCCCTTGCGCGGTTTCTTCTGTTTTTGCAAAGTCGGTAAAATCTTCGGTTTCCCATAAATGGCGCATTAGTTGTTGCCAGTACACGCTGTCAACGGTTTCTGTTGCAAGCATGTATGTGGGGCCTCCTGAATAGCCGTTTTTGCGTACTCTGAGGGCATAGAGGTACTTGCCTGTGCGGAAACTTTTCGCGTTGTACTGCGGTTGCACTCGAACAGTTAAAGCAGGATCGGCTGCTTCAATAACTTTTTTGAGCATAGCGGGGTTTGGTGGGCTATTGAGTTGGTTATATCTGCGTGGTCGTTGCCCTATGGTTTCCGTGTTCTTACTTCCGTCTATGTTGTACGGGCTTCGTTGCCGGAACACATGCCAGAATAGTTCTTCCTGTCTGTCAAGGGGTATAATAGCTTCATGGTTAATAATAGGTGTGCCTGTCTCGTCGCACAAAATGACATTACCGTACACCCACCAACCAATATAGACAGGATTACAAAGCATCTTTGCCATTGTAGTTAAACCCATTGTATAGCCTCCTGGTACTTTTTTCATTTTCACCTTTGCGATAATTTCCTCATCGACCCAATCCTCAAAGTCGGGAAACATGTAGGGTCTGGCATCAAGTTCCCGATGAAGTGCCATAAGACCATCATTGAGTTCGCGGTATCGTTCAAACATCCGCAAGATAATCGGTTCCCAAGGTGTGTAAAGAACAAACTTGCGAAAGCTGGGACTTCTCTTGTCACGGTTAGGGATGTATCCTGGGGGGAGATTTCCTCCTGCCCAACGGCCTGTTGTGCCTAAGTAGTCTTTGGCTCCGATCATGCGTTTGTAGACCTGATATTCAAGATATTCCCATGCCTGAATGCACTTGTCGCGGAATAACTTAATACAATACGGATCTGAAAAGTCATAGACCATTTCAGGCGTGACCACAACAACGTGATACTTCTCGCAAATCTCCATGAATTTTGAATACTCAGTACCCCATTTATCGCGGAAGAGTCGGTCAACATTGACTGCGATCACGGCGCGTACTTCACCGTTAATAATCCACGCAAGCATCTGCTTGAACGCTGGACGATCTTCCATCCGTAGCCTTCCTGAAAGAGCCATGTCTTCTTTGGGGTGCCTAATTTGCTTTGGTTTCCATTCTAACCGTTGTGCTAGTTCCCACAACTCTCCGTCTTCCTTTATTTGAAGCTCTGCGCTGACGTTGTATTTTTGGATGGTCGTTGACACTCGTGGGTAGAGGCAACAGTCCCACTCCGTCGGGAGCTTGGGGAGCGGCCCCCGCATCATGCCTGTCTGTGGTTTCTTGTCCTCTGGCTGCTGATATTTGTGTACCATGTCTTTCCTCCTGGATTCGTTTTGCTGCAATCTGGAATAGTCGGCAAGCTCGTGTCTGATATTCTTGCGGCAACATGCGTTCACCCTTTCAGTTGCAGAGAGGCAACGTAATATGGAAAAGACAGGGTATCCGTGATCTCAATGTCTAACTCCATTTCTTACTGAGGCATGAGTTAGACAGCCGTAGAAACCCAAACCATTTCCTTGTTATCAGGAGAATGGTATAATGAGGGTAATCGCTTCATGCTAACTCATGCGAGACAGAATGTTCCATATCAAACAAATTTTCTAAAATGAAGCACTACTATTGCCAGCTAAATCCGTTTGCGGTTTGAAACAGTACTATATATCCTGATTCCCCTTCAACAGTTACAATCAGGTCAATTTTGTGGTCATTGTTCATGTCGCGGAAGGAAACCGTCACAATGCGGTTACTGTTTCCATCGCTAACCATCTGCGCCGCCTGATAAATACGCGACTTTTCAGGATGATTATCGGGGGTCTCAATAATGGTGATATGGCCATAGTCGTCAAAACCAATGAACCGCTCATTTACATCATTAATAGTTGCATCGGCTTCCGAGACATGGGAATTGCCATAGTTCCAATGATCTGCGATATTCTGAGATATGGGAACAATGACAAATGTCCAAAGACAAACAACACCCAACACCATGACCGATCCACAACCAAGAGGGGTAGCCAATGGGTCTGCTTTGGTTGCTTCTGCACTGGTAGCTGTGTTGTTCTGCACGGCTGATCTTGCGTATAGGATGCTCGTCTCGGCGTAGTATTGGGCTGTTCTTGCTGCTCAACAGTGTGGTAGCGACTCATACCATCTCTCCCTTTATAGTTCTGATCGCTTTTTCTGCTGTCAACAAACCTTGCTCAAATTCCTGTTGTACACGTTCGGTTGCCTGCACATCGGAATGACAGGGACAATCCTTATCCCAACAAAAGGGATTTTTCTCAGTGTGGTATTCATAGTCTATGAGGATAACAGGAATGAAGTTGTCTGCATAGTGAGTAATGCTCTCCATAGGAAACCTCCTTGACAAAGGGGTATCCCATGTGGCTTGATAACGACTAGGAATACCCTTGTACTACCAAATCGGGGAATTCTCACTTTTCAGACTCCCATATGACCAGTATGGGAGTCAAATTTATGCACTCCTTTCTCGCAATAGATTGATAACAACGACTCTAGATAATTGTAACCGCAAATGATGCGAAATGCAATAGTTATACACATTAATATTCAGTGTGATGTATTTATTGACTCTTCACTTGTGATTGGGTTATAATGCCGGAAAAACGAGGTGGAGCATGGCAACCGAATGGCTCACCGTAGAAGATATCGCGGAAGAATTAAAAGTTCCTCTTGACACAGTGCGGGGATGGATCAGGCGCAAAGAGTTGAAAGCGTACCGTCCTGGGCGTGAATACCGCATCAAGCGTGAAGACCTTGATAAATTCATCAACGAGTCAGTGACTTTCAAAGATCAGGAGGAATAGGTCAATTTTATGCATGTGGTATAGTGATATTAGAGTTCAATAGGCACAAGCAATACAGGTAGATTTAGAGCGTGTATTAAGAAAGCAGGATTTAACCATCATAAATCATGACACTAAAGACTCCGCCTAGCCCATCTTTTGTCCTAGGTGTGGCTTTAGACTAAACATATCGTTGCTGTCCTCAGTGTCCTGTTCAGTATTATACTGCTGGTGCAACTAGAGAGGAAAAGGTTGGCAACTAAATAGCTATATAATTTCCCCTAGAAGTATAATGGAGCCAGTTTCTTGATACCATCATACCCATCGGTATCTGGACATGGCCGCTCGTAGTCGTGGGTCAACTCTTCGTAGCCCTCGTGTTCGGTCATTGGCGATATCTTCCTCGTACTTGTCACCTTCTCCATCTTTGCCTGTGGCTTGGTGATCTTTATAACTGCGACGCGCCTCTCGTGGGCAATGGCGCGTGATAATCGTTTTCCAGCACATCGGCTTTTCAGCAGGGTGGGGCAACGCACCGGCACACCGGTCGCCTCAACTTTACTATCGGGCATCCTATGTGAACTGGTGTTGGCGGTCTTCGCGGGGCTCGGCATCTTCGCCAATCAACCCAACACGCTCTTCAACCTGTTTGGCGCGGCTACACTGCTACCCGCCATTATCTATCTGGTAACGGTCGTCTTCTATATCACTGTGCGTAACAGGCTCCCCGGCACACAGGGTTTCAAGCTTGGCGTCTTCGAGTGGCCGATCATCATTCTGGCACTAGTCTGGCTCATCTTCGAGCTTGCCATCTTCCGCGATGCTTCGTTCGCAACCTCCTGGCTCTATACCATCGTCATGATCGCCATTGGCGTCCTTTACTTCATATGGATGCTCGTCAGACGACCAGAGGTGCTACAAACACCACCGCAGTAGGGGCGGGGGAGGACGAGGAGAAGGGCTGGGACCCTTGGGTCGCCCGTGTCGGAGAAAATGCATCCGGCAGGTTATGGTATCCCCGACATGGGCGACCCAAGGGTCCCATCCCCGCCTCGTCCACCACTCCTGCCCCTACTAGGTTCTTTTGCTGGTCATCAACACTTGTAGAAGGACTTGATAGGCTGGTTTCGGGTGATAATCTTCATCGAAGATCAGGGGTTCATCGGCGTTTCCGGTAGCGGAAGGTATCCAGGTATAGCGGTCGGTGAAGCCCCACATCACAAAAGCCTCGCAGGGAGAGAGCGAGAGGCAAAGAGCAAGCACATCATGATACAGTTGGGCTTGCGCCTGTAAGCGTTGCGCTGGAGGGCGTGGGTCCTTCTGCATCTGCACATCCATTTCTGTAATCGCCACTTTTAACCCTAGTGCGGCTAAACGTTGCACATTCGCCGTGATATCAGCCATTGATGGTGGACTCACAATCGTGCTATGCATCTGTAATCCGACACCATAGATGGGCACACCGCGCTGCACCATTCCCTTTACTAACTGATACACGCCATCCGACTTGACGCCCAGACCCTCGGCATAGTCATTATAAAACAGATGCGCCTGAGGATTCGCCTCGTGCGCCCAGCGAAACGCCAAATCAAGATACTCAGGCCCAATAATCTTTTCCCACAGCGATTTGCGCAACGTGCCATTCGTGTCAATTGCCTCATTCACGACATCCCAAATATTCACCTGGCCGCGATAATGCGCGACAACGGTCGTGATATGCTCCTTCATAATTGCTAGCAGTTGTGTGCGCGAAAACGTGCCATGCGTTATCCAATCCGGTAACGCACGATGCCAGATCAAATTATGTCCACGCACCTGCATGTTATGGGCGCGAGCAAACGCAACCAGTGCATCGCCCTGGGCAAACGTAAACACACCTGGCTGCGGATTCGTAGCATCAAACTTCATCGCGTTTTCCGGCGTCACAGTGTTAAACTCACGCCCCAGAACGGTTGCATATTGCTTGTCATGCTGAAGCGCATCAACATTGACCGCGGTACCAAACATGAAATGACGCGCTTGTGCCAGCGAACGCAAGGTAACGATGGGCGTTATTTTGCTGCTTTGCGTTTGCACAACATTACAAGCGGTGATGCAAACGAGACAAAGCACGATCAGAACTAGCTGTAAGTTATATTTGGTAGGCATAGTTATAGCATATCACTCAATATACAAATTATGACAACCGCATGCGACTGCCACGAGGCAAAGGGTAGTACCTTTGAGTACCTTTGGCAAAACCTAACAATTATGAAACCACAAGTGCATCTCATGCGTGATGTATAGGGAATACTTTCTTACTAAAGATAATCGGATATCTATAAACACAAATAAAGGGAGGATGAGAAAGCGTATGCCAAACTTACTAGGATTTAGCCGTTCACAAAAGGATCAGGCCGATGAGCTAACTACTACCGCCCAGAATGCGGCTGCGAGCACCTATGCCAATGCGAAGGATGTAGCCGCAACGACCTATGCCAATGCAAAAGACACCACACTCAATAATTATGCCAAGGCGAAGGATGCCGCCAAAGACGCTATTAGCACAACCAAAGGTGTTGTCGCCGATACATACGGCACCGTACAAGACAATGTTCAGGGTAGTGTAAGCAAGGCACAAGATGTACTGGCAACCGGCGTTACACTTGCTCAAGGGCTTGTCAAAACTAATAGCAAACAAGCCAGCAAGAACCTCAAGCAGATACAAAAACAGGTGAGCAATGTCCAGGACAGTGTTCAGTCGAATGTTCAATCCGGTCTCTCACAGGCGCAAAGCGTCGTTCAAAGCAGTCTTGACACTGCTCAGGACGCCATTGCTAAAAACAGCAAACAAACAGCCAAGAATCTGAAAAAGGCCCAGAAAAATCTGAAAAAAGCACAAGGTGTCGCACAGGATAGCATTCAAGATACATTAGCAAATGTGCAGGATGCTACACGTAAAAGCCAGAAGCAGATGGCCAAGAGCCTCTCGCAAGCGGCATCCAATGTGTCTGATCTACGAGGCAACATGCAGGATCAGTACGAAGCCCGCGTACGCAAGCAGAAACGCGCTACGGCACTCTTCCGTGGGGGCTTAGTGGTCGGTCTTGTGCTCGCACTGCTCTATACGCCCTACCCTGGCACACAAGTGCGCGCATGGCTCGTCAGCCAGTGGGAAACCAATCGCACACGGCTTGGCCTATAACGCACAATTCACCACTGATGCTGGTTAATAAATGAACCTGGTAACGGTGGAAACCCATCCGTAGGGGCCAGCTTTAGCGCCCTCGTGCCTGTTGGCGAAACGAACCTTCACAGGCACGAGGGCGCGCTAAAGCTGGCCCCTACGGAGTGTAGCGCGTCGCTATTCATGACCATAATCTCGCTTTTATTTCAAGCCGAGCAACTTGACTGCATTCTCTTTCAAAATTAATGGCCGCACCTCCGGCTTAATGGCAATCTGCGCAAAATCTGCCAGCCAGCGGTCAGGAGTAATCAAAGGATAATCGCTCCCGAACAGCACTTTGTGCTTGAGCAGCGTATTCGCGTACTGAATGAGCTGCGGCGGAAAGTACTTCGGCGACCAGCCAGAGAGGTCGATATACACCTGTGGCTTATGCAGGCAGACCGAAATGGCCTCATCCTGCCAGGGGAACGATGGGTGCGCCATGATGATGGGCATATCGGGAAAGTCAACCGCTACATCATCAAGATACATCGGATTCGAGTATTTGAGATGGATGCCCCCACCACCACGCACACCCGTACCGATGCCCGAATGTCCAGTATGAAAGATAGCAGGTAAGCCAGCTTCGGCAATTACCTCATACAGCACATAAGCACTACGATCATTCGGGTAAAACGCCTGGATAGAGGGATGAAATTTGAAGCCGCGTACCCCATAGTCTTCAATCAACCGCCGCGCCTCTTTCGCTCCCATCTTCCCCTTAGCCGGATCAATGCTCGCGAACGGAATCAGCACATCGGCATTCTGGGCCGCCATCTCCGCCACCTCTTCATTGGGGACGCGCATCGTTCCTGTGGTTGACTCGGCATCGACCGGAAAGATGACACACGCCATCTTCCGCTCACGATAGTACGCCGCTACCTCAGGAATGGTGGGCCGCTTCTCTTCATTCTTGAAGTAGTTCGATGCCTCACGCATAGTTTCTGTGACTGTGTCATCAGCAGTCCGTTGCGAAACTTCCGCGTGCGTATGCACATCAATCGCGACAAGGTTCTGTATATCCATAAGTGTGTTTGCTCCCATCAGTGATTTTTACTCTTTGGATGCTCCAAGGGACATCCCTACTGCTCGCGTTCTTTGAGGACACGACGTAATATTTTACCGGACGGGTTCCTGGGAATGCTATCAGTATACTCGATCTCCCGAATATGCTTGTAGGTTGCCATTTTACTATTCACCCACGCCACTAACTCGTCTGGCTGCTGCTGCTCGTGGCCCTCCCTGAGGACTACAAAGGCTTTAGGAATCTCGCCCGCTTCCTCGTTAGTTTTGGCGATGACTGCGGCATCGTGTACGGCGGGATGCTCCAACAATAACGCCTCAATCTGGGCGGGAGCGATGCTAAAACCCTTGTACTTAATCATCTCTTTCTTGCGATCAGTAACCGTGACATAGCCCTGTTCATCACGCCAGCCAATATCGCCAGTGTGCAGCCAGCCGTTGCGCAAGGTAGCGGCAGTTGCTTCCTCGGCGCGCCAATAGCCCAGCATCACCTGCGGCCCCTGTACAAGCAACTCACCTTCCTCACCCACCTCCAGTTCTATTTCGCCACTTTCGATATCCACAATCCTCTGCTTTGTGTCATGAATGGGCAGGCCAATCGTCTCGACTTTCATCAGCCGCGCATCATAGACCGGATTAGAGTGTGTCCCCGGTGCAGCCTCGGTCAGGCCGTATGATGTCATGACGGGAATGTGCGTGCGCTCCTGAAAGCGTCGTGCCAACACGGGTGGTACAGGAGCCGCCCCACACTGCGCGAAACGGACAGTGTGCAGGTCATACTCATCCAACTGCGGCCAAGCAAGCAAGGCAGACAACACTTGGGGCACCGTATAGAGCAGCGTGATACCCTGCTCGTGTATGTTCCGTAAACACTCGCCAGTTTCAAAGCGTTCCATCAGCACCATCGTCGCACCAGTTAGTACCGCCAAGCCCATCAGCATAATACCGTACACATGATAGAGCGGCAGAAAGACCAGCATACGATCCTGAAAGGTGATACGCGCGGTCGCAACCGACTGATACGCATTACAAACGAGGTTCTTATGGCTGAGCATGACGCCTTTGGGCTGCCCCGTTGTACCACTACTATACGGTAAAGCGACCATAGCCTCCCACTGCGGGACTTCGCACTGCGGCTGGGTCGAAGGATATGTTTGCACAAGAGCGTCAAAGGAAAGCGCGTCGTTCGCTAGTGGGCCAGAGCCAACCGTCACCACATAGTGTAATGCTGGCAATTCAGCCTGTGCCGCCTGCACCAATGGCAACAGGCTACCCTGCACAATCACGGCCACAGCCTCGCTATTGCCCAGTTGATACGCAACCTCGCGCTCTTTATACGAGGGATTCATCGGGCTGGCAACCGCCCCGATAGAGGTAATCGCAAACCAGCTAATCACATATTCAGGCCGATTGGTCATCAGCAAGCACACACGCTCCCCCGGCTTGACACCAATTGCCAGCAACGCATTGGCGAAAGAGTTAACCAATGCATGTAACTCTCGGTACGTCAAATTCACATCCTTAAAAAGAAGGGCCACCTGCTCTGGATTGCGTTCTGCTGTCTTAGCTAGCATCTCTGCATAAGGATGTGTGGGGTAGTGAAGCGACGGACGAAAAAGGGACAGCTGCAAATGGGGATGCCCATTTGATGCGGAAGTAGCGGGATCAACCATGTTTCTCTCCTAGGCAACAGCAACGAGGAACAATAACAACAATTATACCTCCCTCTCCACTCAATGACGTGGAAATGGTAACGCCCACACCCAGACACATACCGTGAAGGCCACACTACCCGCGATGACAAAGAGATGAAAAATCTCGTGAAAGCCCCACACACGCGGAAAAGGATTTGGCCACTTGCTCGCATACACCAAAGCACCAATGGTATAGAGAACACCGCCCAATAATAATGTAGCAACTCCCTGCCAGGATATCGCCGCCAGAAACGTGGGCAGTGCCAAAACTACCACCCAACCCATACCTACATACAGAGCAGCCATTAGCCAGCGCGACACCTTTAACGTAAAAAGTGACAGACCTACACCCACAGCCGCGAGTAGCCATATAGCTATAAGAATAGCAAGACGTAGCCACCCTGAAAGGATATTGAAGCAGAGGGGTGTGTAGGTTCCGGCGATCAGCACAAAGATGTTTGCATGATCGAGCGCACGCATCACCCGTTTTTTGGCTGCGCTCCACGGCAGGATATGGTACAGCGCGCTAATGGTATACAGCTCAATCATGCTTAACCCGAAGATCAGCATCGAGATCAGGCGCGCCCCATCATTTCGACTCAGCCAGCACAGTATAACCGTCACAAGCAGTGCCGCCACTGCGGCCATTGCATGCGACCACCCCCGCAAAAGTGGCTTTATAGGTAATTGGGCTTGTGTGTCTTGTGCGTTTTCTGTATTTTGTGCGTCTTGTACACCGGTTTGATATTCCATTGCTTTGCTTATAGCTCCTCTGCTCCATCATTTTTTGTAAGTATCCTGTCTTATAAGTATAAAGAAATAAGGGCAAAAAAGCAGCGTTGCCAGCTAACGGAGAGACGACTATAAACACATTGGGTGGCTTGCATTTCCTGCTTGCCCACCCAAACCACACATGTTATCATAAGAGCAACCATATGGAATAGAGCATAATAGCGTAAAGAAGAAGAGCATGCAGATCACAAGCACACGACACGAGCTTAAGCTGACCACGCCGTTTCGCATCTCGCGTGGCGTTGAATACACCGTTCCCATCATCACGGTCGCCATACAGCACGGCGAGCATACGGGCTACGGTGAGGCTTCACCGGACGAATACTACGGCGAGTCGCCTGAAACCGTACTTGCTTGCCTCGCCCGCTTCTCCGAGTTGCTCGGCGACGACCCGTTCGCCATCGAAGATATCACACGCCGCCTCAACAAAAGCATCCGCCTCAATCCAGCGGCCAAGGCCGCAGTAGACATGGCACTTTACGATCTGATGGGAAAGATACTCGGCGTGCCGCTGTACAAATTGCTTGGCCTGAGCGCGGCAAAAACGCCACGCACCTCGTTTACGCTCGGTATCGATAATCCAGCTCAAATGGCCAAAAAAGCATTGGCGGCACGTGGATATCCCATCTATAAAGTGAAAGTGGGAACGCGTCACGATCTGGATAATATCAAGGCCATTCACGAGGTAGCCCCCACGACCATTATTCGTGTCGATGCCAACACTGCCTGGTCACCAAAGGAAGCAATCAGAATGATTCACGCTCTGACTCCCTATCATATCGAATTTGTCGAGCAGCCCAGCGCGGCCCACGATCTGGCTGGCCTCAAGCTCATTCGTGAAAATGTAGACATCCCGATCATGGCTGACGAGAGTTGTGTCACCGTCGAAGATATTCCGCGCATCGTCGGTTGCGTCGATGGCATCGTGCTCAAGCTGATGAAATGTGGCGGCTTGCGACACGCCCTCAAAATGATCTCCGTCGCCCGCGCCCATAATCTCAAGATTATGCTTGGGTGCATGATCGAAAGTTCGCTCGCCATTACTGCCGCAGCCCACCTCACACCTCTCGTTGACTATGCCGACCTTGATGGCAACCTGCTCATCAACAATGATCCCTATGAAGGCGTGAAGGTGATTGACGGCAAACTGATATTGCCGGAAACGCCAGGGCTAGGCATCAAAAAACGAGTATAATCCTAAAGGTGGCATTCATGAAGCTCTGCCTCTGTATGAGTAGCATGTGAAGTCTGTTGCCATGAAACGGTTAGCCAAAGAAGACTGCTGCCAACAGTTTAGCGAAAGCGGACACCAACCTGCCGCTGTAATAACGCTTTCACCTCGTGGGGACTAATAACGGCAATATCGCCCTGTACACAACGCTTGAGAGCAGCAAAGGCATTGCCAAAAACAAGTGGGGAAGATCCTCCTTGCGTCTCACGATAAAGCGGACCTTCCAAGTAAGCGTATAGATAGCCTGCCGCAAATGCATCCCCGGAGCCGAAACGGTGTATACCCTCTGTTGGAAAAGCAGGAGCAGTTGTGTAGCCGCCATCCTGTAGCTGCGCCGATCCCTCACTGCCGAGCGTCAATACACACGTTTTGTTTGTCTCACTGAAACGCTCGGCCATCTGATGCAGAATAGCTTCCGGGCTGCCTGTAAAGCCCCACAATTCAGTGGCATCGGCGCGGGTACAAATAAGCACACTCGCTTGCTGGCATGCCTTTTCGATGGCGACAGCGGCATCATGACTAGACCACAACTTCGCGCGATAGTTCACGTCGAAAGAGAGTGGAATATGATTGCTGTAAGCCCTCTGTAAGAAGCGTTGGAATAGCTCTCGTGTCCTCTCGCCCAATGCTGGCGTGATGCCTGTCAGGTGTAATAGCCGGGTTTTGTCTACAATAGAAAGATCAACTGCGTCAGGATCAATAAGCGCACAGGCAGAATGCCCGCGATCATAATACACCTGCACGCCAAGCGGACTAGCAGCTTCTTCAACGTAGAACGTGCCCAAGCGACTGTTATTATTCGCCCATACCACAGATGAAGTATCCACACCATGACGACGCAACTCATTATCCACATACTTGCCCATTGGATTTGCAGGCAATGCTGATATCCATGTTACATTCAGCTTCATGCGGGCAAGACATGCCAAGGTATTTGATTCAGTTCCGGCTACATACACCCGCAGAGACGATGCATCCTCTAACCGTACATCACTGGGCGCGGTGAGACGAAACATCGTTTCACCAAAACTGACTATATCTATCGTCGTCATACATCCCTTTTGATTTATCGGTAGTTGTCCCTACACACTACTATTTTTTACACGCTTCTATGTAACGCCGCGCCAGCAGCGTTAGTGCAGCCCAATCTTTTTTGCGTACCAGTTCTTTGCTGACTAGTTGGCTGCCAATGGCGACCGTATATGCTCCTGCGGCTAGAAATGCTGCACAGGTATCCAGATTGACACCACCAGTAGGCACAAGCCGCAGGTGGGGTAGTGGGGCCAGGACATCCTTGATATAACCAGGTCCCAGTTGACCAGCGGGAAAGACTTTGATTAGATCGGCTCCCATGCGCCAGGCTGTCAAAATTTCAGTTGGCGTATACGCTCCGCATACGATGGGAATCTGCCTATTATTCGCCACTGCAATCACATCAGGAAGAAGAGCCGGGGTCACTAAGAACTGAGCGCCAGCATCAATTACCGCATGCGCATGTTCAGCATCGAGTACTGTGCCAGCACCTACCACGAGCGCGTTAGCAAACTCGCGCCGCACCTTTGTGATAGCGACAAGTGCTTCAGGATTGGTAAGGGTGAATTCTAGCGTGGTGATGCCGCCTTCTAACAGAGCATGACTCATGTATAGCGCGTCTTCAAGGTTATCTAAACGTATGATAGCAATAGGTTGACGTGGTTGTAATACCTTTGCATTATTCTCTGTCATGCTGAATTTCCTCAGATATGCTAGCTTCTCATAAGCTCTAGTATATGCGCTATCTCTTTTCTCTGAGACAAACTTTGAGCCACCACCTGTATTCATCATAAGCGGATAGCTCTTTATTACTAATTATAGTACGTTACAGCAGCTCTCAGCGAATCCTGTATACCGCATCAATCCTACTGCTGACATAATTATCCCTTATGGGATGTAAATAGTAACAATGAATATTGACATTCATTCCCTTTTATGCTAGTATGTTCCTATGAGATTAAGTGTTTACGCTAAAAAAATGGGCATCAGTTACAAGACTGCTTTTCGTTGGTGGAAAGCAGGAAAGCTTGATGCCTATCAATTGGATACAGGGACCGTCATTGTAC
>JBBPYR010000296.1:0-4876 GCA_038199755.1 Ktedonobacterales bacterium
CGAATAATGAACGCCAGTTGCATTACTACCAGCAGCATTCAAGCTGTAGGAGCCCAAGACCACACCCACGAACGTATAATTACCTGAGGCGTCGGCAGTCACACTCAATAAGGTGACACCAACACTATTGACAAGACTAACAACAGCACCCACAAGTGGCTTGGGCGTCGCACAGGTCTGATCAACACAGGCAAACACGGTTCCACTGACCGATACGCCACTGACCACAAAGGTGACTGAGATTTTTTGGGGGCTTGATTGCAGGATAGCACTACTACTATCAACGGCAGTAATCGTGATCGTCCCTTTATAGGTTCCCGGCTGCAAGTTACCCGCATTTACGTTGACACTCAGCACACTGCCACTACCATTATCTGTACCTGAAGCAGCAGAGAGCGTCAGCCAGTTTGTGCTGTTGGCATCCACTGAGGTCGCCCATGAGATCGGACGCGCACAATTTCCTGACTCCGCAAAGCTCACATTTTGTGCGGTCGCAGAGGTTTGCCCTTGACTCGCAGCAAATGACAGACTGCCCGGTGTGGCTTGCAACGTACAGGGAGGCAGAATGGCCAGTGTGATAGTGATGACCTGTGGGCTACCTTGTGCCGCTACCCCAGAAACATCAAGAGCAGAGATCGTAAGCTGGGCTGAATGAGAACCAGGAGCCAGGCCAGTGATCGAAGGGGTCACAACAAGCGTCGTCGCTTGACCACTCGCAGCCAACACGCCGTACATTGGCCCAACGACCAACCAGGACGCACTGCTACTGACAACACCTTTCCAACTGAGCGGCCAGCTACAGTTGCCCGAGGCGGTCAACACGATGGATTGTGCAGCAGGGGCTGATCCCCATTGTGTCGCGCTAAACGCCAGCGAACTCAACGAGGGTTGATCCAGCGAGCACGGTGGCAATACCTGAAGATTAACGCTGACCGTCTGGGGACTACCACCAGCACTGCTTTGGCCATTATTATAGGTTGCCTGCAATATCACCTGACCCTGATAGAGCCCTGGCGTCAGTCCCGTTGTCATCACAGTTACCGTCAATTGACTCGTCTGGCCGGGAGCAATAGAGCCCCCCGTGGGAGAGGCACCCAACCATGCGGTCGCTAATTGATTCACGCTCGTATGCCACTGTAACGCGTTTCCGTTGGCAGCACTCGTATTCGTAATTGTCACCACCTGTGCCGGTGGGCTTGCCAGCCCTTGCGTCGTACTAAAGTTGAGGGTCAGCGGCGACACGCCCATAATAGGAGCACTTGTCGGCAGCGGTGCCTGCAAGTTTAAGGTGATGAGTACCGATTGCGTGCTTTGTCCCGCACTAAATAAAACAGTAGCACTATACGTTCCAAATTTCATGCCTGTGGTATTCACCGCCATCCCCACCACCGCGTTAGCCGCGCCACCCTTCAACTGTCCGCTAGCAGGTGTGATTGATAACCAGTTCGCCGACGTTGTGACCATTGCCCGCCAATCTATCGTATTTGCACAACTGGAGCTAGCACTCACGCTCAGTATCTGGTTTGCCGGGTTACTCTGGCCAGCCACTGCCGTGAAAGACATACCACCAGTGCTGACCGCCAAGCTACAGCTAGGCTTGATTGTTAATGAGACACTCACATTTTGTGGGCTATTCACCGCATTCGCGTCTGCAGAAAACACCAGCGTGTTCATATACATTCCTGGCAGCAAATTCTGACTATGCGTGATAACAGGAATTATATTCGTGGCTCCGGGCACCACCATACCCGATGTATGATCTATCTCCAACCAATTTGTCGTAGCCCCAAGCACTGCCATCGCGTTACTCTGGCTCGGTGTCAAGGTTGGCGTATTATTGCTCAATGTCCACGAGAGCGGCTGTGAGCCTGGATTGCTGATAACGAGGTTCTGCACACTGGGATCGCTACCACCATCCAGAGCCAGGAAGGAAAGCACCGCTGGTGTCACAGAAAGCACAGGCACGTTCGCGGGGAAGGGGCGCACGCTCATTGCCACCTGCACCACTTGTGAGCCTCCTACATTAGAAGAGAAGGTAATTTTACCTTGATACGGGCCTTCTTTGAGATCAGCGCGCTGCACACCGACCGAAATTGTTTGGTTTTGACTGAATGTCCCTTGATTAGGCGTAAGCATAAGCCACGGCTTATCACTGCTGGCCGACCATGTAATCGAACTGGTTCCTGAATTGGAAAGTTTCAAGGGCTGAATAGTATTGGCACCTTTATAATTGGGGCCAAGGTCTAACTGAGACGAACCTATTATCAGGTGTGATGGCCGTGATGAGCCTGCACCAGCAATCTGCAGGATCGCACTGGCCGTAAAATGTGCCGCCTTCTCTTCCGCGTACACAGGATGGAAGCCTGGTTCCCAACTGCCATCAATCACCATGGTCACATTTGCCGCACCCTGGGAATTGACTTGAAAAAGCGAAGAGCCGTTCGTGAGCGTGACCGCCACCTGCGTGTCATGAGTTAAAAGAACAAATGTATACGGCGTAAAGTGATGTAAGTGGATGTCTACATTTTGTCCATATCCCGCTATATTGCTTTCCTTTGTCTGCCCTTGCAGCGAGAAGGTCAAAAAAGGTGCCCCAGGCGTAATAGAGGTCACTGGACGAGGATGCAAAAGCGCAAACGAAGCCAGCACACTGTCAACGGTGAGCACAAGCATCGCCATCACCACAAGGCAGAAGAAAATAACACGCAAGCGCGATTTCTGTTTTCTCCTCCTCGTCATTACCGGTATCACTACGCCTTCTGCCCGCACTCGTCGCACATCCTCCTCTTCAATATGCGCAGAATCACTACTCTTTGGAAAGCGGCGTGCGAGCAGGGGGTCGGTATAATTGGACCAATTGTCGTTCTCATCTTCATCAGCATCGGGGTCCTGCAACCACGGCCATAGATCGGGCATCTTCTTCCCAAGATCACCACTGGCTAATCTTGCATGTTCAGCGGAAGCGGTTGCTTTAGGTAGTGGGGTACTGAGGCGTTGTATCTCAGCAGACATATCGCGAAGAGGAGCTAGTCGAGAGGCACGTGGGACGCGCTTCCCCTTTTGTTCGACTGCAGCAATACGTCGCGCAGCATCATTCAATCTATAAAGAATATGCTCTACCAGTAGCGCATGTGTCCCGAGCGCATCAGGGGAGGGCGTCTGTGGAAACGGAGAAGTTGGCAGGGGTATGGTAGCATAGTGTACGGATTCGCCAGCAAAAACCTCTTGCTTCTTCTGGCTTCCAGGCATTATTGCATGCGAAGGTGCTGATGCATGCGCTTCATACATAGCATTACTTGCTTGTTGTTCGCTTTCTAAAAGAGATCGGCAATGATCACAAAATTTAGAAGTCGCACTGCATGGCTGATTACAACGCAAACATACATTCATGGTTCGCCCTTCCTGCGCTCCATTCCCACCATCCTCACGCCCCTATCTTCCCCCTATGGCATCATAAAAAAATAGCAGTGTTTCGCTCTTATGCTCTATACATGAGATAAAAATAAGGAGAGCTATTCCACCTATGAGATAGAACGTTAAGATATTTGGGTTTGTCATATATAGTATCGTACACTAGCTCGTATCTCTGCTCTGCAACATGGGTCATCTTCCCCCAGAAGTACTACTCTATACAGTTCCCCTGAACCATTAGCAAACGTTCGCCAATGGTTCAGGGGAACAAAACGCAAATCGGTTAGCGCAAAACAGCACCAAATCGCTCGTTAAGAGCGGAGATAATGCGCTCTTGCAGTGTATTGGCCTCAGCATCGGTCAAGGTACGATCAGGAGACTGATAGATCAGCGAATAGGTAAGCCCTTTCTTGCCAGCCGGAATAGGCTCGCGTGTATAGACATCGAAGAGTGTCACGGAGCGCAATAGTTCGCCGCCGTTGCTGGCAATCGCATCCTGAATATCCTGTGACGATATCTGCTGATCAACCACAATTGCCAGATCACGCGTCAACTCCTGGTGACGCGAAATTGGCTGATAGGTCAGGCGAGCAGGCACCGCATCATAGATCAATGCCAAGTCCAACTCGCACAGATACGCACGTTCTGGCAAGTCGTAGCATTGCTGCACCGACGGATGCACCTCGCCCAGCACACCTACCGGACTGAACACCTCATCGCCCTCGCTAGAGAGTCGCGGCAGTTCCAGCAAAGCGCAGCGTCCCGGATGGAAGGTGGGATGCTGCGTTGGCGTAAAACGGTAGCGACTAATGTGCAAGCCTGTCAGCAGCGTTTCGACCACCCCTTTGAGATCATAAAAATCTGCTGAATGTGCCATCTCTGGTAGCCATGAGATTGCCGCGGGCCCTGACAACGCGATACCCACACTGCGCCGTTCATCAGGCAAGCTATGCGTGTCTTCAGATGGCAGATAGCGTCGTCCCACTTCAAAGAAGCGCAAGCCAGCTTTGACGCGCTTGCTATTCTCCTGTAACGTCTCCATCAAGCCACTCATCAACGTCAGGCGCATCGCCTCCATATCGCTACTGAGAGGGTTTTGAATGACGACCGCTGGCACGCTCGTGGGATCAAAAGCGACGGCAGCCTTACTATTCCTCGTTGTCACCGTTCCTTGCGGCTGAGCAGTCTGTTTGGCATCACCATTGGCTTTCACACCGCTCACAGCTTGCAACAACACACGAGCAGAACTAGCATCCGCCTGTGCTAGCAAATTGACCATACGCGCCCGACTAGTCATGGCATAGGTGATAATTTCATTGAGTCCCGCACCCACTAATAGCTCGCGTATCTGCTGCTCACGATCAAACCAGGAGACACCTTGTGGCTCTGGCAATGGTCCAACTGGAATTGTCGCGGGCAGCTTGTCATAGCCAATAATACGAATGACTTCTTCAACAAGGTCCGC
>JBBPYR010000297.1:0-19321 GCA_038199755.1 Ktedonobacterales bacterium
TATGGATACTACGTTGAAAGATATAGACACATTGGCCATGTGCCGAGAGTTACGGGGCAAACATGATGCTCTGGTAATTGTGATCACTGATAGTAGAGGTGTACAGGATGAGGTGCGTTGCCTGGAATCCGGTGCCGATGACTTCATACGCAAGCCCTTTTATCCACAGCAATTGTTGGCTCGCATTCACGCGGTGAGTCGCCGTGCTCGTTCAACGCTGGAGCAACGGCCCTCTTCTATTGTGACTGTTGGTCCTATTAGTATTGATTCTATGCATAACGAGGTAACAGTCAATGGGAAAGTTTCCCGTTTAACGCCAACTGAGAGCAGGATGCTGCATTTATTAGCGATAAATGCGAATGATGTCTGCACTGCTGATCAAATTGTGACCCATGTCTGGGGCTATGATGGAGATGGAGATTCCAGTTTAATCAAGGCGCATATCCATCATCTGCGCCAAAAAGTCGAACCTGATCCTAGTAATCCATATTTTATTTTGACGGTGGCTTGTGTAGGCTACACCCTTGTGCGTCGTAGCGAATTTACGCATGAACAGAATACTGATGAATTAGAACCGATACGTGCCTTGCGTGTTGTCTCTCAATAGGCAAATAGCATCGTTTATAAATACGAGAGTCCTTCTTGAGAAGAAAGAGCGGTAGGCTTTCCATTATGGTAGAAGCTACCGCTCTTTACACACGTGGAGACGGCAGAGAAAACGGTGATCATTGCTGCGACCGCCCAGCAGCCGACGGCGACCTGTCCTCATTATTTAGAGACCCTCGCATTGGGATTGCAAAAGGAGGTTTCCGCTATTCGGGCAGCGGTGCTGCTTGCCTACAGTAATGGTGCCACGGAGGGCCATGTGAATCGTCTGAAACTCATCAAGCGCACGATGTACAATCACGGCTTTGTCAAAGAAGGTTTAGCGGCGACAGTCTTCAAGGATAGCAACACCTATCCCACCGGTCTCAAAGTCTCCGATGCCGAACTGGACACCCTCAACATCTCTCACGTTTCTTTTCATGGCGAATGGAACTACACCATCAAACCTCATGAGAAGTAATCAGCTTATTCTCGGAAGTCGCCTTAATAGAGAATGCTTACCGTACCCAGCGCAGGATTCCATGCGTGACCTGTCGTATTATTCCACTGTACTTTCACATAGTTCACATCCGATAATCTCTGTAGAGTATACACGTATGGCTCCCAATCCCTGTTTATACTGATAATCTGAGGTTTAGCAACGCTCCAGGTGACACCGTCTGAAGAGGTGTAAATGGAAAAAGGCGAGACAGGCTCCTGAGACCAGAAGTACGCACTCACCTGGAATGCGGTTATATGAGATTGTTTCCAGATGATAAATTCTCGTGTTGAAGTTGTTCTCAGCACATGAGGGCTGTCTCCATTTATCGCTTTAATATTGGTGGTGTTTAGCGAAAGATTTGTACTATGCTGATAGACATGGCTCCAATTAGCCAGCGTATCAATGATTTCCTGATTCGCTCCTGCCTGATAGGCTTGAGAAGGTACGCCCGCTACGCCATCAAGGTTATACGGTATAACACGATACCAGAGAGTTCCAGTAGGAAGATATTGAGTATCGGTCCAGGGAGTATCATAATCGGTGGCACATTTATTACAGATAACAGACCACGGTCCCTGCATCCCTACGGTAGAGCGTTCTATGCTATACGTGGCTGTATTCGCCGACCCACGCCAGATGAGTGTATTGCCACTCACGCCAGTCACGACCGTTTCGAGCAGAGGCGCAGCAGGAATACTAAACGCAGGAACTGCTTGATTTCTCATTTTGTATGCATACAAGCGTAACAATACGCCGCTATTCCGTTCGTTTCCAGAGTTGCCAGGATAGTGTAAAGTATATTGTGCTACACTACTTCTATAGCCATATTGATCGTCGTGCGGCCACAGTTCCCAGAAGGCATCACCTGCAACAGCAGGGGTAGATTGCACACTCGCCAGAAAATTCTGAAGGGAGTCGCCACCGTTAGCATCATTCCAATCAAATTCACCGATAACGAAAGCTTTACCAGCCTGTTTTGCTTCCTGTGCATCGGTATTCATTCTCGAAATACTCTTAGGGTAGTAGTGGTCGGAAAGAATATCGACCTGTGTCAACGAAGCTGCATTCGGGTCTATGCCATATCGCCCGTCAATGACGAGGTGATTGGGGTCCAGACTTTTTATATAGGAAGAAATATTTTGTGTCCAGGCTGTCGGAGGTTGAAGTTCGTTCCCTGTTTCCCAAGCCATAATCGTTGGATCGTTTTTATAAGCGACTCCAGTATAGATATTGACATGATTCAGCAACGTGCGGATATAGGTCTCAAAATCATTGATGACTTGCTGATCTGTATAAAACTGGTTTTCGTCTGAAATTCCTCGCCAGTCAGTAAATGTATGCTTTCCACCAGTTGCATAATGATAGTTATCAGTAAGGGGAATAATCAAGCGCAAGCCACACGCCTCTGCTTCTTTTATAATATAATCATCCTGCTCAAGTGCTTTTGCATTGAAGTTCCCCAGCTTCGACTCAATACAGTTTGAGCATCCCGTAGAGATACCCATGCTAAGAGAACGTACAGTCGTTAAGCCCATTTCTCTGGCAACATCAAGTGCATCATTGATGCGAAACTGTGAAGAATAATTTCCATAGTCATCCAGAGCCAGCCAGTGGATATTTGCTCCTGCAAAGCGGAAATTTTGTCCATTCAGCAAGAGAGACGAACCCGATCTTGTCACAAATACAGCTTTTGCTTTCGCTCCATCCACAGAAGCAGGGAGACAACCGTTCAAAATGAGCAGAATAAATAATGCTATCAAGAAAAGAGCACTACACGTTCGTCTATGTCGCTCTTTCTCCATTGCCATAAAACGCTCCTTCTCAAAAAGGGACTGCTACGAATGAATTCTGTATGAGATTTCCCCATTATTATAGCATTCGCAGTAAACCTATTGATTTCTTGGTGTCAAGATACCATAATATACATAGACGCTTTGTGCTAATAGATGACAAGCAGTGAGAAGTGTAGTACACTTCTGTTTGAACACCAAACCATCAAACAATGAGCGCACTACAATGCTCGACAAGGCCAACTCTTCAGTTAGCTAATCTGGCCGTCTAGATCACTCGCACAAAGCGTATAGGTATTGAAGGGCTATTAGCAGTAGTATATTCGAGCTATCCTAATAATTGACGTTTAGACTAAATTCTTGTGAAGTAAGGCTGGTAGCCATGCGAGCCATATTTAGTCAAAAGGCTTGAAATTAGTCTAAATGCCAATAATAAGAAAAGAGATATAGATGACGCAGAATATATACATGGATGGAACCTACATGGAGGAAAACCCACGTTGGCACGCCGATGAAGCTCCCTGGAAAGTCAAGTACATGTTGCAACTACTGGCGAAGGAACATGTCTATGCTAAGACCATCTGCGACATCGGCTGTGGAACTGGCGAAGTGTTAAAACTGCTTCAGGAGAGAATGGACAAAGATTGCGAGTTCTGGGGCTACGACATTTCGCCACAGGCGATTGAACTTGCTCGAAGCAGAGAAAACAACAGGTTACATTTCAATCAAGCAAATGTGGCGACAGAAGAAACAAGATATTTTGATCTTATCTTGCTCATTGACGTCCTCGAACACATGGAAGACTATTTTACGTTTCTACGGACGATACACTCCAAAAGCACGTACAAACTTATCCACATTCCTATAGAGATAACATTATGGGATGTTCTTATGGGACACCTGAGCAGGTCGAGAAGACGGTATGGACATATCCACTACTTTACCAGAGAACTGGTCCTTCAGATGTTAGATGAAGTTGGCTATCAAGTTATTGGCTCCATGTATACGTGGCAAAACCTTTCCCTTCTCGATTATCTTTTCGGTTGGAGAGGCCGTATCACCCAGGTCTGGGATGAGAACAAGGGGGATACACGAAAACTACGGGGAATCTTTTTAAGCCGTCTTGCAGGCATCGCGAAGCAAATCCTCTTTGCAATCAATCACGACTCGGCGGTGCGTCTGCTGGGAGGGTACCGATTACTCATTCTGGCGAAATAAGTCGGACACCCATGCTCTGTAGGGACGTCATACATGATGGCCCCTACAGAGAGCATGGGTGTTCGACTGCTCTTATGCAAGTGGCGACGATGTTCTGCTTCTTGAAAACCACCGAAGCACAGAACGATGTCCTTGTCGTGCGTATTTTCTAGCGATAGAGGCAGCAACCCATTCGCCAGAGGCTTTGGCTCCCACGACGAAGCGATACAACGGACCAAAGCCATACAGAGACGTTAAACCGATGAAGTAGAACCCTGGAATGCTACTTTCAAATTCACGCGTCAGATGAGGAATACCTTTCTCCGCCCGAATTTCGTTAAGTAACGACTCATGAATCATAGGGAGTCGTTGTACATCAACGGTATATCCAGTAGCAAGCATAACATGATCAACGTGCAATTGTTCACCATTTGAAAGCGTGACAGCGACACCACCATCTGCTTCCGCTATTGCACGCACTGTTAATCCCTCATGTAAAGAAACTTTACCAAGAACGCGGTCTTTGAGCCACGCGGCTGCACCGGTACTCACCACATAATGGCCCTTCGTATAGGTATCTTTTCTCGCCTGCGGAAAGCGGTAAAACAGATAGGGCATATGCTCCAATACCCAGTTTGACCAGCCAGCAGCAATAGCCGAGTCAGGCGCTTTGATACGCTCGAAGAGTGAACGCTCGTGTGATCTATCGGGAGCCAGCCAGAGAATAGGACGACGTGGGACCAGATGCACTGTCGCTCCCGACTCGTTGAGCAAAGCACTGTACTCCACAGCACTTTGACCACCGCCAATGACCATCACCCGTTTGCCTGCAAAGGGGCGTAGGTCATTGTGATCGAAGGAATGAGACACAAGATGCGCGGGCATGTGAGCAAACTCTTTGGGGCGATTTGCATAGTAATAGAGACCAATCGCCATCACTACTGCATTACATTGCACAACACGCTCATCTTGCAGATGTACAAGAAAATGATTGCCGCTTCGCTCAATTGAGGAGACATAGGTCTCGTCTATATGCGGTATCGTTTTTTCTTGAAACCACAGCGCATAGTTGACAAAAATCTCTGCAGGAACGGGATATCCTTTCTCCTGATTCGTCTCCTGAAAATAGCGGTCAAAGCTATACTGCTTTTTAGGGTCGGACAAATTTGTAGCCCACCAGTGAGAGCGCAGGAACAGCCCCCCGGGCATATGGTCGCGCCATAGTGCCATAGGCTTCCCAAAAATAGCTACGTTTAGCCCACGCCCTATCATTTGAGCTGCAGCCGTAATACCATAAGGTCCAGCACCTACAACAACAACATCGTATTGCGTGACAGGAGCAAGATGCTGTTTTGAAGGAATATCAGAAGCAATACTCATAAAAATGCCCTCTTCAATCTGTCTTTCAACGAACAATTGTTTCTACAAAATTAGCTTCCTATTGTTAAGATTTCCAGCGTGTAGCTCAATACTCACTTCTATAACAGAATTCTTTATAAAATACATGATCTTGAAATCATATTCAATAGATAATCCCTACCAAAAGAAAAATATCATATTGGTGAGCAACGTGTATGCCCTGTTCCTTATTCTAACATACGAACTAGTATTGTCAATGTTCTTTATGCGCCTTCCACGCTCTTCCAGTTCCTTAATGATTTAAGTACGCTCAAAAAGGTTGAGAAGTGGTTCAGAGGTGGTTGAGATTTGGCACAATATCAACCACCTCTGAACCACTTCTCAACCTTACGACAACCTTATTTTTATAGTCAGGGTGTATAATTCCTACTACAAGATTACGAGTAAAAGTGAGCCTTATGGGGGAAGACAGGTTTTTATCATCTGAACGGTTTTTTAACTCTTCAAGAAGCAACATCATCTTTATCAGCCAAGTGTCTGACACGTTGTGAGCATGGGTACCTGATTTCGCTCAAGGGATGCTGTGCTTTTCCGCAGGAGAGACAGATAAAGAAAGCTACTACATCTCTTTCTTTGTATGTGCCCGTTTAGACCAGCGATCAAACAAGCTGTATATTGATAAACCTCTATTCTGACAACAAGACGGAATAATTATCGCTTGCCAGTGTGTAAAACAGACAGGATGTTTTTATGGAAAAAGCATTGATGCATTCAACATCGTTTATGAACAATGCATCCAACGATCTATACAAATTGCTCTACGAGCAACCTTCATGTATCAGTGTTGTCATTCCCGCTCGCAATGAAGCGCAAAATCTCCCTCATGTCTTACCATACATTCCTGCAAATGTCGAAGAGGTGATACTGGTTGATGGACATTCGACAGATGATACCATCGCCGTTGCAAAGCGGCTATTACCGAACATTAAGGTCATCGAGCAACAGGGCAAAGGTAAGGGAGATGCTCTGCGTGCTGGATTCGCTGCCTGCACAGGAGATATTATCGTTATGCTTGATGCTGACGGCTCTGCGGACCCCAGGGAAATACCCCGTTTCGTGGGAATGCTGAAAGGGGGCTTTGATTTTGCCAAAGGGTCGCGGTTCTTGCATGGTGCTGGCAGTAGTGATATTACTATGCTTCGCCGCCTTGGAAATTACGGCTTGAGCTTATTTGTGAACATACTATTTGGGACACGATTTAGCGACCTGTGTTACGGATACAACGCCTTCTGGCGACACTGCCTGAATCATGTAGAGGTTGATTGTGATGGTTTCGAGGTAGAAACACTCATCAATTTGAGAATGTTTCGTGCGGGCCTCAAGATAGCGGAAATTCCAAGCTTTGAGCATCATCGAATTTATGGCGAAAGTAACTTGCGAGCATTTAGAGATGGATGGCGAGTTTTGAACACGATTTTCAATGAGCGGCGAGCCAGAAAGCAACCAATTCTTGTATCGGAGCGGCTGGTTGCTCTTCAACAAGAAGATGTCGTTCAGCCAGAGGTAGAAGTGCTCATGATGGCAGCCGAGCCATCCCTACTCGTCTATCCAGTAGTAGAAAGTTAATCTTGGGAGAGTGAGAGATATGAAGGTCTCAGTCATCCTTTGTGCCTATACGGAAAACCGGTGGAATGCACTCGTTAGTGCAATTGAGTCCATACAACAACAAACACGGCCAGCCGACGAAATCATCGTCGTCATAGACCATAATCCGCCGCTCCTTATGCGAGCACAAGAGCATTTGCAGGGTATCATCGCCATCGAAAATCGGGAGGCAAAAGGAGCGTCAGGAGCGCGTAATAGCGGGATAGCAGCCTCTCATGGGGAGATTATCGTCTTTCTGGACGATGATGCTATCGCCGCCTCCAGCTGGCTCCAACATCTTGTTGAATGCTATAACGACCCAACAGTCGTCGGGGTTGGAGGAAAGATTGACCCGCTCTGGCTATCGTCCAAACCTCGCTGGTTTCCCGAAGAGTTCAACTGGGTTGTTGGCTGTACCTATCGAGGAATGCCTACGAAAAATGCAGAGGTTCGCAATGTTATCGGAGCAAACATGTCGGTGCGTCGAACCGCCTTAGAGTTGGTTGGTGGCTTCCGCGAGTCGTTTGGTAATAACAAAGCTGATACCACGAATACTGCGGCAGGTATGGGATCAAAATGGCTTCATCATCAGGCTGGTGATGAAGAAACCGAGTTGTGCATACGTATCTCTCAGGCGTTATCAGATGCTATATGGCTCTATGCCGTTTCAGCAAGGGTGCGTCATCAAGTTCCTTCACCCCGAACACGCTGGTCGTATTTTCTCTGGCGTTGCTACGACGAAGGTCTGGGAAAAGCAGTTCTTGCCAGTATACACGATCGTGGAACCTCGCTCTCGGCAGAAAGAGCTTATACGTTTAGAGTATTACCGGGCGGGGTGCTCTATGGTCTGAGTGATATACTTCGAGGGGATATAACAGGGCCCTTGCGTGCCGGAGCCATCATCGGTGGGTTTTCGGCAACACTGGCAGGTTACGCACTAGGAAGTATTGTTGCACGAAGATCTATTCCTGCATCCCATCTTCCATTGATCGTCGATGTTCCTGCTCGTGCTCAACACGCTTCGCTTGCCCCAGCAGAGTCGTCCGCACAGTAGTGGACCTGTTCTCGATAGAGAGTGTAAGATACTACTTATGTACTATTACTCGATTTGCAGGTTATTAGATGGGTTTATGACGTTGTGAAAAGACTTTTTCAGTGGGCTAAGGCGAACGGGATTATCCTGGTTAATGCAGGATCATTGGTTGGAACAACAGCAGTAACGTCTGTATTAGGTTTCTTATACTGGTGGCTGGCAGCGCGACAATTTCCACCAATAGCAGTGGGCATTGCCTCAGCCGCCATCTCTGCCATGTCGCTGCTCGGAAATCTCAGCACACTGGGGCTAGGAACCATGCTGATTGGGGAACTGCCGTTACGACATGGAAAGAGAGGCGCGCTCATCAGTGCATCTCTGCTCCTTACGAGTGTAATAGGAATTGCACTCGGTCTAGTCTATGCCTCTGCGACAGTTTTCTTTCTCACAGGCTCCAAAGTGCTGGGGACAAGTCCAACAGCATTGCTTATCTTCGCGCTTGGCGTTGGGTTTTCGGCACTGACGCTCGTGCTCGATCAGTCGCTCATCGGACTGTTGCGTGGTGAGCTACAGCTATGGCGCAACGCCTTGTTCGCCATCGTCAAGCTCGCGGCTCTCTTCGTAGTCAGTTCATGGCTCTCGCATCTTGCAGGAATAGCCATCTATGTCACCTGGATAGTTGGCAATATCGTTTCGCTGCTATTTCTGCTGGTTTTGATACTTGTAAAGAAAGGACGGCAAATACGTAGTTTACTTCCTCATTGGAAGTTACTACAACACCTGAGAGCTACAGCATTGAAACACCATGCACTCAATCTCACACTGGATGCACCCTCACTCATCTTACCCGTATTAGTTACAATCTTGCTGTCGGCAACACAAAATGCCTGGTTCTATGTTGCATGGAGCCTGGCGACTATCGCCAATTCCATTTCATCGGCTCTCTCCATCACCCTTTACGCAGTAGGATCTGCACAGCCTTCATTGCTTGCTCGTAAGATGCGCTTGACATTATTTCTTGCGTTTATCGCCTGTGCATTGCTCAACTGTGTATTATTGTTCGGAACAGAGCCAGTTTTAAATATCTTTGGGAAGAGTTACGCAAGTCAGGCTATCTGGTGTTTGCGTTTTCTCTCGCTCGAATCCTTTCCTTTTATTATTAAAAATCACTACATTACACTATCAAGAATACATGGTCGTGTTGGGCGAACAACGCTGCTCACCGTCGTTACCGGTCTTTTTGAACTGGGAATGTCTATAACGGGAATCTATTTTATGGGATTGAATGGCCTGAGTCTGGGCTGGACTGTTGCGATTAGTATTGAGGCACTCTTCATGACACCTACCATTATCAAAGCAGTCACTGATACACACGTTCCGGTTTCACCCAAAGAAGAGCAGCTTTCACGTGCGGAACCGGAAATTTTGTTACCAGAAACGCTCATTCAGACTGGCTCAATGCCTGCCATTCAGAAATTTAACAAAGACCTATTGCTTGAAGAGCCTCGCGTGAGCGACGATGATTTTCCAGTTTTTGATGAGGACTTCGACGATGGTGAACCAACAGAAAAGCGTGCAAGGCCGAACGATTCCTCATTAAGAGATGATCATACACTTGCGCTATCTCGCACTTCCGAAGTTGCCTCACACTTCTATTGGCAATAACGAGCGAGGAGGGGGACTCTATTGAACACATTTGAAGAGAAACTACCAGATCCAAACATACAGGAAGAACAGGTGAAGAGCCGCTTCCGGCTTGCTCCTGATGCAACCTATGATGTGCTTGTGCTTGATGCACGGGCAAGACAGTCGCTCGTTGCCATACGCTCTTTAGGCAAGCGTGGGCTACGGGTAGCGGCGATGGAAACTAAGAGCAGCGTACCAGCGTTCTCCTCTCGCTGGTGTCACAAAAAGATTGTGTGTCCTGTGGAAGAGGGGACAGAAGCATACCTGGAATGCTTGGAGCAAGCCATCGAGCGTACCGGGGTGAAAGTGATTATTCCATCCTCGGACGGCACTATAGCCTTGCTTCGCAAGTACCGTGAACGCCTGGAACGCAAAGTACATATTGCACTTGCACAAGAACCTGGTTTAGAAATTGCCATCAATAAGCAACTGACGTTAAATGTTGCTCATCATTTAGGTCTGGGAGTTCCTCAAGGGATGCTTGTTCACAATGTTCACGAGGTGTATAGTGCTATCGAAAAGATTGGTCTGCCTGCTGTTATCAAGCCCACCGAGTCATGGGTCTCGAACGGAGAGCAACAACGTCGGATTGTATCACAACTGGTGGTGAATGCAGAAGAGGCTCAACGCACTGTGGCAGACCTGACCGCTTCTGGTGATACCGTCCTCTTCCAGCCATTTTTATCGGGGCGGCGTGAGTCTCTGACCCTGTTTTACGCACATGGAACGATATATGCACGATTCGCTCAGCTTGTTGAACGCACAGACCCACCCTTGGGGGGAACCACTGTGTTACGGCAAAGCATTCCAGTTCCATATGATACTGGAGAGCAAGCCGAATGCCTCATTCGAGAAATCAACCTGGAAGGGTTCTCCGAAATAGAGTTTCGTCGAGACAACGCAGGAAAACCCTACCTTATGGAGATTAACCCACGGCTCTGTGCAAACATTGAGATTGGAGTACGAGCAGGTGTTGATTTTCCCTCTCTTCTCTATCGCTGGGCAAACGGGGAGTCACTCGAAATCATCGAAACCTATCGCACGGGCGGCTGGATGCGCTATCTCTGGGGGGATATTGTCGCAACAATCGCAACAATCAGGGAACGAGGAAGACCCGGGGTAGCTTCTCCTGTAAAAGCCATTTTCGATTTTGTGCGAAGTTTTTTCATTCCTATGAGCTACGACTATGTAGATATTGAGGATATTCGACCTCTATTCGCAGCAATCATGGGGAGAGCAGGTGGTCTATTCCAACTCATCAATAAAGGACCGTCACGAAAGGAGAAGGACGTTGCTTAGGCCAGCTAAAATTGTCGAAATAAGCCTTGCCGCTGGTCTCTATTACAGTGGCTTGGTTATGCTTGCACGTCGGCGTCTCAGAAGGTCCGGCAAAAGGTTAATCATTCTGTGCTACCATCGTGCCAACTCCGAACACTTACTGCACCAGATGGCTTACTTGAAGCGTCACTATCGCCTTTTGCACCTTGATGCCGCATACGAAGAACTCCAGCAGCCAGAGCCATCTCATGTGAAAACATCGCCAACGCTGCTGACGCTTACCTTCGACGATGGCTATAAAGATAACTATACGCGAGGCTTTGCGTATGCTCAGAAACTGCACGTTCCTTTTACTATCTTTCTCGTCCCTGATTCTATTGACCACAACCGTCCGTTCGCGTGGTTAGCGGGAGAGGACAATCACCTTGTTCCTTTTGCACAGACAAAAGAGGTCATGGTCAACGACCACATCTATCACCTTGACTCTCTACAGGAACAAAATGCTCTCAACCAGGAGATTAACACATGTGTTCGTAACGCAACCTCGGTGGTGGAACGCGAGGAGTTTTTGAGTACCATGCGTGCCTTACTCTCCGTCCCAACATCACCAACTGAGCGAGAGCAAGCAGATATGCCTCTGACCTGGGATGACGTACATACAATGGGTCAGAGCGGTCTGGTATCATTCGGTGCTCACACCCTTCATCATCCCATTCTTACCTATCTGGCCGATCCACAAGAGGCATATTTCGAGGTAGCCGAGTGTCGTAACGTGCTGGAACAACGCCTGGGACATCCCGTTCGCACCTTCGCCTACCCCTATGGGAAGCCAGAGCAGGTGGTCGACATCGGGGTGAATGCTGTTCAAGCAGCTCAGTATGAAGCTGCTGTCACTACCGTACATGGGTTCAATACGCCTCAGACCGACAGCCTTCAGCTTCACCGCATTGTCGTGGATGCTGAAGACCATTGGCTTGTCCTGGCGGCAAAAGCGTCGGGCCTGTGGGTCACCTGTATGAATCTCATACGCAAACCAGTGGGACTAGTCGCAAGGCTTCTTGGACGACAGGAACTCTATGACCCATACCACTAGGAGAACAGCGATGACACTCAGCACACCCATTGTTTCCAGCAGTGCCACTTCTCTGTCTGAAGCATCGAAAGATAAACACATTGCAATCATTGAAATTGAACTGGGAAAACCTCTCCCGACGCTCTATGCAATAGATGAAACAACTGGTCAACGATATCAGTATGCGCATTGTCTTTTTCGTCTTCATACGACTCCGCTCGGCATCATCGAGTTCCCATTTCATGACGATGAGCTGACGCCTCAAGACTATTGTGAGGCAATATGGCAGGAACTGGCGGACTCTATCAATGCACACCTGCGGAGCGATGGCCTTTCTCCCGTTTCACAACTCGAAGGCAATGGCATCGTCTGCCTTGGTGTTCCTGTCTGTATGAAGGAACGCGAAGCGTTCTACGAAACGGCTCCGTTTGTCAGCATCGTCGTCTCGACACACGACAGACCTGAATATGTAGCGACATGCCTACCACCGCTGTTTGCACTACACTACCCGCGTTATGAGGTTGTCCTGATAGATAACGCACCGAGCAACAGTGCAACCGAAGACATCGCTAAGCAGCATAAGGACGAAACGAAGCTGCGCTATATTCGAGAGGACCATCCTGGCCTCTCGGTAGGCCTGAATCGTGGCATCGCCGAGGCGCAAGGAGAAGTGATTGCCTTCACCGATGATGATGTCATTGTTGATCGCTATTGGTTGTTACAACTGGTACGATCCTTTTATCGTGCGGAAGACGTACAATGCGTGACGGGCCTTGTCCTGGCGCAGGAACTGGAAACACTGGCGCAAGTATTGTTCGAGGAGTTTGGGGGATTCAGCAAAGGCTTTGAGCGTCAAATCTATACAATAAAGTCCCGGCAACGAAAAGAGCCATTATACCCCTACACAGCAGGTCGTTTTGGTACAGGTGCGAATATGGCTTTTCGTGCCTCATTTCTCAGACGTATCGGTGGATTTGATACAGCCCTGACCTGTGGCATGGATATAGCAGCCTTCTTCCTGACTGTCCGCAGTGGTCACACGCTGGTTTACGAGCCAGAGGCACTGGTTTATCACACACATCGGCGTAGTTATGCAGCCTTGCAAAGGCAAATCTATAGTTACGGTGTTGCCGTGACCGCTTATCTCACTAAGAGTATTATTGCCAGACCGCATCTTCTTCTGGAGATCATGGTAAGGGTTCCAGCAGGGCTGTTCTTCATCCTGAGTTCTCAGTCATCCAAGAATCAAAAAAAATCGGCTCATTATCCCAGAGATTTAACGCAATGTGAGGTGCGAGGCTTGCTTCATGGACCATTCGATTACATACAAAAAAGAGTTCGTCGCGTCATGATACGTGACGGACGATATAATCCGATACTTCAAACAAAATAATGAATATAGTGAAGGTATAACTATTTCGAGAGGAATTATGCGAATCTTAATGCTTGCACAGTTTTATCCACCTGCCGTTGGCGGCGAAGAGCGATTTACCTGCGACCTCAGCGTTTCATTGGCCACAAGAGGACATGATGTTGCAGTAGCAACACTCTGGCACGAGGGCTTCGCCGACTTCGAGATAGACCGGGGAGTACGCATCTACCGTGTCCGAGGAATGATGCAGAAGCTGAGTGTTCTTTTCAGTGAAAGCACTCATCGGCATGCACCACCATTTCCTGACCCTGGGATTGTACAAGCACTACGCCGCATCATCGAGAAAGAACGACCTGACATTATTCACGCACACAACTGGATTCTTCACTCATTTACGCCGTTGAAAGCATGGAGTAAGGCAAAGTTCGTTGTCTCTCTTCATGATTATAGCCTTACCTGTGTTCAAAAACGTCGCATGTATTATAATGCACCGTGTATAGATTCAAGTGCCGCAAAGTGCTTGAAATGCGGTACACATCATTATGGTCTTGCAAAAGGTCCACTTACAACGTTTGCCAATTTCTACTGGTCTGCGCGCGAGAGACAGGCCGTCGATATGTTCTTGCCAGTGAGCCAGGCTGTGGTAGAGGGAACGCAACTGGACAAGTATAATGTGTCGTATACGATCATGCCAAACTTTGTACCCGATAGTATTGATACAGCAACTGATGACGCAAACCCATTTCTGGCCCAGTTACCGAAGGATGATTTTCTGCTGTTTGTAGGCGATGTCTCTCACGATAAAGGGGCTGAGACCTTGTTACAGGCATATACACAGATGCATACACGGGTTCCCCTGGTTTTTATCGGACGTCTCTTCCTCACCGACCTTGAGACACATCTGCCACCCAACGTTTTCTTGATGGGAGCCTGGCCTCATGATGCTGTCATGGGTGCGTGGAGTCGTTGTATAATAGGAATTGTGCCTTCCATCGTCGCTGAGACATTCGGCATCGTTGCCTTAGAAGCGATGTATGCAGGAAAACCAGTCATTGCAACACGTAGCGGTGGCCTCACGGATGTCGTTGTCGATGCTGTGACGGGGCTACTCGTGCCATCTGCCGATGCTGATGCCTTGAAGAATGCCATACAGAGCTTGCTTAACGATCCTATGAGGCGGGAGCGCATGGGACATATGGCAAAACAACGAGTGCAACAATTTCAGGCGCAGGTCGTTGTGCCATCCTTCGAGCACGTCTATCAAACACTGTTGGAAACTCGATCAGAAAGGGTGTACTCGCTAGTAGAGAGTGGGACTCACAGATAATGCCGAAAACCAGGTCCAAACGCAACAAGCATCCTCGCCACAAACACCAAGCAATAACCGATGAGCATAGAGAAGTGGCTACCACGTCTCCTCCCGATGATACAGGTATCAACAAACCCGAAGAAGATGGAGAAGTCGGAGCAGTAGAGGAAGCGGGAGAAGAGGAAGAAACACTCCCAAGAATCAAAGTGGTGCAATTATCTGCGCCACTTCCACAGAATGAGCCAGTCGAGGATGCTGATAGCCGTGACCAGAAACACGAGCCGACTACGCACAGTGACTCGACAGGTGACGAGCACGAGGCGTTTGTGCTCAATAGCTCTGTTCATGTATATTACAGCGACATGAAACCACAAGTTATTGTGTATAAGCTGCCTGCATCGCGTGCAAAGGCGGAAATTCTAACAGAAGCACTCCATCGCACGGCTGCCGCTACTCTTACACGCCTTCAAGATCCACAACCGGAAGGGTATTTCACGCGTGGTCTCAGAGCCATCAAACCTCAAACAGGCATCGGCGCATTAGCTGTTCTCACCTGTATCAATGCACTGGGGCTACTTTCCGTGGCCTTTTCCTATTATCTTTCGGTCTTGCAGTACGACCGAAAGGCTCTGGAGTTCTTTTTTCTCGCCGGACTCCTACTCATGTTTATCCCGAACTTGATTCGCCTTCTGTCTTCTGCCCCTTCGCGTTTTGAACGGTTATCGTTGTTATGCGTGCTTGGCCTCTACTGTTATCTTGTCGAGTTTATAGTAAGCCCGCTTCACTTCTCATGGTTCGACGAGTTCTTGCACTGGCGTACCGCCAGCGACATCTTGCTCACAAACCATCTCTTTAGTGAAAATTCGATGTTGCCAGTCAGCCCTTACTACTCTGGTCAGGAAATTGTCTCTAACGCGATAAGTACCATGTCTGGTCTTGATACATTTCATACCGCTATCATCATAGAAATGGCGGCACGTTTACTCTTAACATTATCACTCTTTCTCTTTTATGAGCAGCTTACCGAGTCAAGTCGTATGGCGAGTATCGCGGTGCTCATCTATATGACAAATCCGCACTTTCTTCTCTTCGATTCCATTTATAATTATGAAACCCTGGGATTACCTCTCGCCATGTGTATGCTCTATGTGCTCACCCGTTTTGAAGCGAATGAGAAAAAGTATCGTGTTGCCCTGTTCTCTGCCTGGATTGTATTGACCGCATTAGTTATTACACATCACATGACCGACTATGTTTTTATCGGCTTTCTTTTCTGTTGGGCAATAGTCAGTTTACTACAGCCAACTTTACCGGGGATTCGCATACGTTTAACCTCGATAGCCCTCTTCGGACTCATGGTATCGCTGGTCTACGCGCTGCTGTTTCCAGGGAATCCTGTTACTGAGTATCTGAGTTCCTACTTCGGCTCTTCACTGAGTGAACTCGGTAACATTATTGGGGGCTTCCATCAGGCACGCCCACTCTTTTCCAGCACAACGGCACAATCCGTACCTCTCTGGGATCGCCTTCTTATGCTTGGATCGGTGGTCATTATTGCTTTCGCTCTTCCCTTTGGATTGGTTGCACTGTGGCAGCATCGTAGTAATACGCTCGCTGTGACATTTGGCTTTATCTCCTTACTCTATCCCATAAGCCAGGTCTTCCGCTTTACAACGCTGGGGGGCGAGATAACGGATCGTTCGTCAATGTTTCTCTTCCTGCCAATTGCGTATGTCTTGACGCTCTTTATTGTCCATTTCTGGCCTGCACGCAAACTGAGATGGCAGGCGACATCACTTATCGTCTGTGCGTTATCAGTGATATTCCTCGGTGGCGTTATCGTGGAAATAGGTCCAATTTATCAGAATCTGCCCGGTCCCTACCTGGTCGTAGGAGACATTCGTTCTATAGAACCAGAGGGAGTTCAGGACGCGACATGGAGCCGTGAGTATCTCGGACCCAACAATCGTATTGCGACTGATCGCATCAACCAGCTACTGATGCTTACCTACGGAGACCAGCGTGTTGTCACACACCTGGACGATAACATCGACATCGCCCCCATTTTCTACTCTTCAATCTTTAACACAGACGATGTTGGTATTATTCATGCAGGAAAAGTGCAGTACCTTATGGTCGATTTGCGCTTGAGTACATCACTCCCTGTAGATGGAATCTACTACGAAAATGACAGACCTGATAGCATCATTCCTAGGTCTTCATTGACAAAGTTCGATACTGTATCTCGGCTCATGCGTCTCTTCGATAGCGGTAACATCGTCATTTATAGCACGGGCGTTCTTGATGCAGATCCAGCCGCGTGATACAAGATAACTGGTGATCAGTCCAAATTGATATTGACAGGAGTGAGATGATAAAGGAAAAGCAGGTAAATCCCCATGAAACATCCTATTGCTATCACCTTATCGGAAACCGATCGAGCCTCCCTGCAAACGTTCATCCATGCAGGCAAAGTCAATGCTCGCACCTGCACGCGAGCACGGGTCTTGCTCAAAGCCGCCGAGAACTGGACCGACCAGCAAATCTGCGACGTCTTCGACATCAGCCGCAATACCTCCATCCGTGTGCGAGAGTTGTACCTGGAAGGTGGGTTGGATGCCAATTACTCAAAAAAACGAACTTAAGCCTTGGTAGCGCGAATAGTGGTGTATCCCAGCCGTTGGCGCGGAGTTTATCTCACCCATGGAGGATGTTCTGGATCGGTACGAAGAAGAGTTTGACCCTCGCTATCCCAGTGTTTGCTTCGACGAAAAACTCGTGGCACCCGAGGCGAACGTGCGGCCTCCTGAGCCGATGGAGCTAGGAAAACCAGAGCATGTTGACTACGCGTATAAACGTTTGGGCACCGCCAAGCTGTTTTTCTTTGTCGAGCCGTTGACAGGATGGCGTCATGTGGAGATGACGGAGCAGCGCACTAAGATCGACTACGCCCATTGCATTCAATGGCTGGTCGATCAGGTCTATCCTAGTGCCGAGTACATTCGCGTGCAGGATAACTTGACCCATACGGCCTCTGCTTTGTATGAAGCCTTCGAGCCTGCAGAGGGGCGCCGGATTTTGCTGCGCGTGGAGTTTCATTATACGCCCAAATATGGCAGTTGGCGAGAGTACTGGCCAAGATCGAGATCAGCATTTTTGCACGCGATTGTTTGTCGCGTCGAGTGGCAAATGTGCAGGAGTTGCGCCAGCGCATCGCGGCTTTGGAGGCCGTGCAATGCTCAGCACTGTACCATCTCCTGGCGCTTTACCTCCAACTAGGCTCGTGTGAAACTTCATGATCTCTATCCTGTTATCAATACCCAACTGGACTGACTACTAATTTTTAAGGAAGGTGTTACATGCGTTTCAAAAATATTGATATCTTTGTTGCTATCGGTGTCGCCTTGCTTGATGTGCTCTTTGTGCAAACTCCTGACCGCCCACTGGCCCTTGGTATTATTCTAGCCCTGCCACTTATCCTGTTTTTTCCAGGTTATACGCTTACGCAAATTCTCCTACACAAGGGAATCGCCACCCGTTCGTTCTTACGCTCCAACCATTCGATAGGAGTTGCTGACCAACTCATTCTCAGTCTGGGCCTCAGTATGGCAATCACCATCTTGACGGGCTTTATGCTCAATACGCTCTCATTCGGGTTGCAGGGAGAGTCATGGACGATTTCTCTTGGGCTTATTACGACGATCCTGGCATTGGTGACGCTCTTCCTACGCAGGAGTGAAAAGCAAGCGATTGTTCCAACATCTCGCATTGCTCTTTCGCTACAGGACTATCTGCTGCTCGGTCTGGCACTGCTTGTCGTCACAGGAGCCATTTTCGCGTCTATCGTGAGACCAGCACAACCACGGACTGCCTTTACGCAGTTCTGGATGTTGCCAGCTAATCAGTCCGCGCAGCGTTGCGCCGTTGACCTGGGCATACAGAGTTTTGAAATGGCCCCGATGACATATTATGTCGTCTTGACTGTTAATGGCGTGCAAGCCAACACGTGGTCTCCAATTGCGCTCTCCCCCCATGAAGAATGGACACAGGCCGTGACACTCCCATCGAGTAATGCAACGAGTGTCTCCGTGCAAGCCGAGTTGTATCGAACCAACAACCTCAGCACCGTCTACCGAAACGTCCATCTCACCTTCCAGGTCTCCACAACACGCTCTAACGGTCAGGTCACTCAAAAATGCACATTTTGAACACAAATACTAGAGGTAGTGGGTATAAAGGTACAGCCCCAGGTTTATTTAGTTTAAACGTCAATATATAGGTACGAGATGGAAGGTGGAAAGAAGATGTCTGACACAACGTATTATGTTCATCCAACGGCAGAAGTATCGCCTGACGCCCAGGTGGGGGCAGGTACACGCATCTGGCGGCATGCGCATGTGCGTGAACATGCCGTTCTGGGCGAGAGTTGCAATATTGGCAAGGGTGTGTATGTGGATACGCACGTACAGATTGGCTCACGCGTCAAAATTCAGA
>JBBPYR010000298.1:0-9560 GCA_038199755.1 Ktedonobacterales bacterium
TCTCTCTGCATGTTCGCTTACTCAGTGTCGGTATTTCTTTTGGTGTCTAACCACTTTTTGATACTGGCTTCTTTGCCCTGGTGTCCTGGTTCGTAGTAGCGTTTGCCCTGCAATTTGTCGGGAAGGTAGGCTTGCAGCCGTTGCGCGGGCGGACGGTCGGGGTCGTCTATCTGCATCTCTTTGTAATAATCATGGGCGTACTTGTAGTCTTTGCCGTAGTTGAGGTCTTTCATGAGTTGGGTGGGTGCGTTGCGAATCTGTAGCGGCACGGGATCGTTGCGCGTCTGTTGCACATCGTCTTGAACACGGCTATAGGCTTCGTAGAGGGCATTGCTTTTGGGGGCGGTGGCCAGATGGATGACAGCCTGGGCCAGGGCAAGGTTTGCCTCTGGTAAGCCAACGAAGTGAACAGCCTGTTGTGCCGCTACGCACACCAAGAGGGCCTGCGGGTCAGCCATGCCGACATCTTCTGAGGCGAAGCGAAGCAGGCGGCGCATAATGTAAAGCGGGTCTTCGCCAGCTTCGAGCATGCGGGCAAGCCAATAGAGGCTGGCATCGGGGTCGGAGCCGCGCAGGGCTTTATGCAGAGCCGAGATGGTATCATAGTGCTGATCGCCGCTCTTGTCATAGAGGAGGGCACGATGTTGCATCGCCTCTTCCACCAGAGAGACGGTGATGTGCTCGCTTGTAGGACTTTGCTGTTGATCGGCTGCTAGCTTTTTCTCGCTGGTGTCGCGACTCATGTGGGTGACGAGTTCTAGCACATTGAGGGCGGTACGGGCATCGCCGTTGGCAAAAACGGCAATTGCTTGTAAGGCCTCTTCGTCCACTTCTAGCGCGAGATTGCCTAGACCACGCTCTTTGTCGCCGAGCGCGTGCAGCAGGATGGTCACGACCTGTTCTTCTGAGAGGGCGTGCAGAGTGAAAACGCGACAGCGTGAGAGCAAGGCGGCATTGACCTCGAAGCTGGGATTTTCGGTGGTGGCACCAATGAGTGTGACCACGCCGCGCTCGACATGGGGTAACACTGCGTCTTGCTGCGCTTTATTGAAGCGGTGAATTTCGTCGATGAACAGAATGGTGCGCTGTTGTGAGAACTGGCGCAGCTTGTTGGCATCTTCCATCACCTTGCGGAGGTCGGCAACACCAGCGGAAACGGCACTCAAGGTGACGAAGCGCGCATGGGTATGGTGTGCGATGACCTCGGCCAGGGTGGTTTTGCCACTGCCGGGCGGTCCCCAGAAGATCATTGAGCTGATGCGATCAGCCTCAATGCTGCGTCGCAGCAAGCGGCCAGGTGCCAAGATGTGCTCCTGGCCAATAATTTCCTCAACGCGGCGTGGACGCATGCGTGCCGCTAAGGGTTCGCCATCTGCCTTCTTGCTGGTTGTTTGCTCTATAGGAGGGGTAGTTTTACGCGCTGACGGAGCCGTATCTTTTCTGTCCGGTGGCTGCTCGTCGGCTCCAAAGAGTGATGATTGATTTGCCATATGTTTCGATCTCAGACACTCGCTTTTCTACGTGTTTTTGCTTTATTTATAGGTAGTAAGCATACCATATTTTATAGAAACGTGTATCAGGATATTCAGAAGGATGTTCAGGGAAAAACAATAAAGTAAAAAGAAAATTCATCATTTATTTGACAAACAGAGAAAGGTTACATAAAATAATGTAACATCATTGGAGTCAAGTACGTGCTAAAAAATAATGAAAATAAATGTCGATATGGAAGAGCACTAGCAGCGTTTTTTTGAGCGGCAGAGAGTAAAAGGTGAGGCAATGCAGCAACAGCTAGGAGAACTCATTAGACATTTGCGTCATGAGCGCAGTCTAACGCAGACAGAACTGGGTGGCGAGTATTATTCTAAATCGTATGTGAGCGCGGTAGAACGGGATAAGATCGTTCCTTCCAAGGATGCTTTGCGTTTTTTTGCTGAGCAACTCGATCAGCCTCAAGATTCCTTTACGCTATTGATGCGTGAGAACGAGCATGAACGGCATGAAATGACGATGTTGGGACAGAGAGATGCTGGTATTGCGCATGAGGAAATAGTCGCTCTGCTTGACATGGTTCTGGAGAGTGTAGAACAGGCAACATCATTCCCATTTTCGCGTTTGCCGAGGCTTTCACAAGAAGTAATAGCAGTAATGCCTAAGGAGAAGCAGGCACTCTATACCTTGCTCATGGGTATGATGGCTCAGAAAAAACAAAATCATAGCACGGCCCAAGCCACTTTTGAACAGGCTCTCACGTTGGCATCACCCGCGCAACGCCCGGCAATCCTTGATGCGATTGGTGTCAACTACTATCAGGAGCAGGAATACGAAGCTGCACTTACCTACCATAAACGTGGCCTCAGTTTCTTAGAGGAACTGGATGCGGGTGCGATCATGCCAACGCTCAAACTCAAGCTTCATCTTCATTGTGCTTGCGATTACCGTATCCTTGGCTCTTATAAACAGGCATCTCTCCATTACGAGCAGGCATCTCATTCTCTCAATGCAAGCCATGACTTGAAGACCGCGGGCCAGATCTATATGGGGCTTGGTTATTGTACCTATGCATATACCTTTCAGAATAGCATGCCTAGTAGTTCTGCTATGCCCTCTGAACAGAAAATGAGTAACGAGGAGATAGAACGGAACTTCTTGCGAGCTGTAGGATATCTTGTACAAAGTAGAGTATTGTATCAGGTGTGTAGCGATGTAGTGGGTGAGTCAACAGCACGAATAACTCAGGCCATGATTCTGCTTGATCTATGTAAACGCCGTCAACAACAATTGGCAATGGAGGAAGGTGCCTCTCAACAGAGCAGTTACAATCTCTACCTTGATGAGGCTGATGAGCAGTGTCGCCAAGTGCTGCTGTCCTGGCAGGAGCAGTTTATAGGATCAGTTCAACCGAGCGCGGCAGTAGAAACACTCCTCTACATGGCTCTGGCGTTTCGTGTGCGCGTTTCCACTCTGGGTGCGGCCTTTGCCCGCCTCAGTAAGTATCAGGATACGGCTCAACGTGAGCTAGCGCAGGCTACCCTCTTCTGTCAGCGACTGCTTCACGCGCTGACGACCTCTACTTTTTCTTGGGAGCTGGTACGTGCTGGTTTGCGTCATGCTTCAGTTACGCAGCAGCAGCCCTCGCTACTATGTCTACCTGATGTAGCGCAAATACAACGAGATGCACACGGGCAGTTGCTGCGCGGCAAGCTGGAAGTCTACTTCGCGGCGGGCGAGGTAATGGAAGAAATAGGACGGATAGCAAACGACGATAAGTATGCTTTTGACTGCTATGAACGGGCCGATCAGTGTTTCCGTGTGATGCTTCCAGTGTCTTTGAAGTTTACACATATTGAGATGCAAACATCTGACGGGACACAGGATGTTGGCGATGCAATGCATCGCTATCAACGCTACATTGCCATTTTAGAAGAGCGGCTTCAGGCTACTCCAGCACTTGCCGAAAACACCATTAAAACATTGCTTCGTGTGCTCAAAGAGGGACTGGCACTTCAACAAGCTCATTTTGTGCTATAGTAGAGTTGTACAAAACCCCTGCTCATTAGGAATAGGTATCTCATTAAAAGGTGAGATACCTGTTTTATTTTTGGGTGCTATTATAGTTTTGTTGTGTCTTATGCGTATACTATACAGTAGGGATACCCCTTGTGGGCATCCTCGTATCCATTCTAAAAACGCATGTTCCTGTACAGTGTACTTAGACTTCTCAAAAGAGCCACAATGATCCTATGTAAGAAGGCATCCCATGAAAAGGGTTTTTATTAAAGGACTATAGTATGCCTGGACATAACATCATCGTTGTTGGAGCATCTGCCGGAGGGGTGGAGGCATTTATTACCCTGGTTAGTTCATTGCCAGCAGACCTTCCTGCCGCTGTTTTTATTGTGTTGCACATTCCCGCACAGAGTTTCAGTGTACTTCCCGCGATTCTCACGCGTTCGGGTCCCCTTGTCGCCTTTCATCCTAAAGATGGGGATACGATCGAGCAGGGAAAGATTTACGTGGCTCCCCCCGATCACCACTTGATGATTTCACGCGGGTCTGTTCGGGTCGTGCGTGGGCCAAAGGAGAATCGCCACCGTCCTGCTATCGACCCATTATTCCGCTCGGCTGCTACTACGTATAAACAGCGGGTGATTGGTGTTGTGTTGACTGGCTCGCTCTATGATGGAACCGCAGGTTTGTTGGCGATCAAGCAAGGTGGTGGTCTCGCCGTTGTCCAAAGCCCAGAAGATGCCCTCTATCCGAGTATGCCGCTGCATGCGCTACAGGATGTCAAGGTTGACTATGTGCTGCCTATGCGAGAGATAGGAGCATTGTTAGTACGGCTGGCGCATGAGCCTGTACCAGAGCTTGAAGAGGATGGCACTTCTGAAGATATCGAGGTAGAAATCAAAATGGCCACGTTTGGTATGGAGACGATTCATGACGAGCACAAAGCTGGCACTCCCTCGGCATTTTCCTGCCCTGATTGCGGCGGGGTGCTGTGGGAGATTAATGATGGAGACCTGCTACGCTTTCGCTGCCGTGTCGGGCATGCCTTTTCGGTTGAAAGCATGATCAGCGGACAGGCCGATGAAATAGAAGCGGCTTTATAGGCGGCCATGAAGACGCTAGAGGAGAGTGCTAGTCTTGTTCGGCGTATGATGAAACAGGCCAGGGATCGTGGTCGTCGCACACATTTATTTGCTAGATGGGAGTCATGTAGAGCATGAGTGAGACGAAAGAAACCCGAGAAGAAAAGTTCTCAGCTATGCCTGGGCGTGGGGAAGCTTGGCTGCCTGATCTGGTGGTTGTCGGCTCTTCTGCAGGTGGAGTTGAGGCCCTCTCGATTTTCGTGGGTAGCTTACCAGACGATTTTCCCGCCCCAATTGTGCTCGCACAACATCTTGATCCCACACGTGCAAGCAATCTGGATGAAATTCTTCGGCGGCGTACTTCCCTCACAGTCAATTTAGTAACCTCGGTCAGTCGCCTACTGCCAGGTGAAATTTATGTGGTGCCCGCGAATCGACAGGTGCTGATTCGCGATGGCCATGTCGAAGTGAAGGAAGATTTGTCCAAACGATCTCGGGCCAAGCCGTCGGTCGATACGCTGCTCTCGACCGCTGCAGAAGTCTATGGAGAACACCTGATCGCTGTGATTTTAACGGGTTCTGGCTCTGATGGTGCGGTGGGCGCAGTCGATGTAAAAAATGCTGGTGGAATGGTCATCATCCAGGACCCACAGACCGCTCGTTATCCTTCGATGCCCTTGGCACTACCACCTACCATGATTGATTTCGAGGCCACTATCGAGCAAATCGGTCCACTGCTCTATGATTTGCTGATGGGTGTGAGCTTTCCGCGCCCAGAAGAAAAGACGGAAGATGTTTTGCGCGCTATCCTTGAGCAGGTAAGCCAACAGGCGAGTGTTGACTTTCGTTCTTATAAGACATCGACAATTCTGCGGCGCATTGGTCGCCGGATGGCGGTGACGCACAAGCATTCCATTCAGGATTATGAAGAGTATCTCAGGCATCATCCTGAAGAGATTGGGGAACTGGTGAAGGCTTTCCTCATCAACGTGACGCAGTTCTTTCGTGATCCCGAGGCCTTTGCCTATCTGAAAAGCGACATTTTGCCGCGGTTGATTGAGCAGGCGCGAGGGCGAGGTCGTGATTTGCGCTTATGGGCTGCTGGGTGCGCTTCAGGGGAAGAGCCGTACTCGCTGGCAATGCTTTTGACTGATATGCTGAGTGCGGAAATCTCCGAGTGGAACGTGAAAATTTTCGCGACCGACCTGGACGAAGCTGCCATTAGCTTCGCACGACGCGGCTTGTATTCCGAGAATCTGCTGAGAGGGATTCCCAGTGCGTACATTGAACGTTTCTTTGAGCGCGTTGACCATGGCTACCGCATTGCCAAGACGCTGCGCCAGATGGTGATTTTTGGGCAGCAGGACCTCAGCAGAAGTGCGCCGTTTCCACGCATCAACCTTGTGCTCTGTCGCAACGTGCTCATTTATTTTACGCCTGAACTGCAGGATTATGTGCTCAGCCAATTCGCGTTTTCGCTTAGCCCTGATGGCTACCTCTTTTTAGGAAAAGCCGAGACGGTGCGGCCTACGCTGTCCCATTATGAGCTGATCAATAAACACTGGAAGGTGTATCGCTGCACAGGTAATTCACTTCCTATCATGCGACGACCCTATGGGGAACGCACGATTCCTCATGTGGATGGGCGTGCTCTCACGCGTATTAGTAGAATGGTTAGTAAGCCGAACATTGAACAAGATGTATCGCCTGCTTCACTCGAATTAGGGCAACTGCGACGGCTCAATGATCTACTCTTACGCTTTCTTCCTGTAGGTGTCGTCATAATTGATCGTGCCTATCGCGTCTTGACGGCTAATGGAACCGCCAGACGACTGCTAGGTCTGCGTGAGATAGGCCTGAATGAACAAGATTTTCTGCACGCAGTGCGCGGTATTCCCTATGTGTCGGTACGTAATAGCATTGATGCCGTCTTTCGTGAGCGTAGCGCGGTCAGCCTAACAGAAGTCGAGTTGGATATTGCTGGTGGTGGCAACGGGCGCTGCGTGAGTTTTTCGATTGCCCTCATGCAGACGGAAGCGGGGATGCCCGATCTCGCTATCATTAGCGTGAATGACGTGACGGAGCAGGTGCAGATAAGGCGGCAGTTGGAAGGCGTGCAGGTTGAACAAGGGCAATTGATGAATGAATTGGGAACAGCCAACAAGCGTCTGAACGATGTCAATAAGGAATTGTTGGATGCCAACGAGGAATTGCAGGTTGCCAATGAAGAGCTGATGCTGACTCACGAGGAATTGCAGGCCACGATTGAGGAGTTTGAGACCACCAACGAGGAGTTGCAGGCCACCAACGAGGAACTGGAGACGAACAACGAAGAATTGCAGGCCACCAATGAGGAACTGGAAACGACTAATGAGGAACTGAGGGCGCGTACCAGCGAATTGCAGGAACTCACGACGATGCTTGATAGTGAGCGCGTGCGACTCTCCGAAATGGTTGAACTCGCTCCCTTTGACATTGTCGTGCTCCGTGGCCCCTTGCTGCTCATCGAGGCGTTCAATGCACGCTATACGCAACTACTTGGTGAGCAGGTGGTGAAAGGACGTTCTCTCGAAGATGTGTATGAGTTGTTTTGGCCCGATGGGATCGCCATTGTTCGGCTGGCACGTGAGGCCTTTGAGCAGAATGCTGTACGGATAACGTCGCTCATACGTGTTCAGCAACTCGACTTGGCCAATGAACTGGTGGAGCGTTATTTCTCCTATACACTCGTGCCATCGCATGATGTGCTTGGGCGTGCCATAGGTGTCATTATCTACGCGGTAGATGAAACTGAGCAACATGCGAAGGATACCGAGGCAGAGCGTCAACAACTGCGCTTCATTTTTGAGGACGCCGATCACGGTGCGAGAGCTATATTCGACGCGCAAACGAAAGAACTCCTGATGGGCAGTCCGCGCTACCTCGACCTGATTACCTCTTTTGACACACGGGAGCAGCAAACACTGCTCGGTCGCCAGTGGCACGAACTGACGATGATGCTGTCTGTTGAGGAGGCGGAGCAGCTCTGGAAAACCGTGCAGGAGACGCATAAGCAGGTCCGCTTGCCGGAAGTTCATTATACGCTGGGTGAGGGTGGACAGGACCAGGACACCGTGTGGGATTGGAGCCTCATTCCGATTGTCGAGAAAGAGCAACAAGAGACGGTGCGCTACATACTGCTTTCCGCAGTGGAGATCACCGAACAGGTTCGCGGGCAGTAAGCAAAGGGCCGTAGGGGTGACATTATGCATATGAACAAATGAAACTGGTCCCTACAGCATCCCATTGATTACCTGTTTAATTCGTCACTGTCCATTAGCTTGGTTTTGTGCCATGTCTTCGACCGTCCTAATGGGAAGCCGTGCCGCTCCTTGTGTCTCGATCAGTTTGACCCGCGTGCCCGTTCGCGTTGCCTCTTCGAGCCGCCTCTGTGCTGCGGGAACCTCTTGCTGGTACTGTGGGAGCCATTGCTGCTGGGCTACCAGCAACTCATCTGTCATCTGCCACACCTCTTCTGGGTTACAAACGGCTCCTACCAGCGGATCATGCAACATGGCCTGTTTGAGGAGCAGAACGTCGCCGTGGACAGCCGCTTCCATCCCCATCTCCTGTACGCGGACACTGGCTGAGCAGGTTGCGGCGCATGCCAGTGGCAGGTCACCAACGACTGGCATTTGGATACCATTTTTGTCCACGTAGCCTGGTATTTCGACGACACACCCGCTAGGTAAGTTGGTGATATGCTGCTGGTTGATTATATTGAAATGACCACGGTATACCCGTCCGGTCTCCAGTGCTTCAATGATGTAGGAGCCATGTTCCTCGCTTCGCGTGTTCTGTGCGATCACTGGCGGCTCTTCCTGTAGCCATTTGGGAAAATCAGCCTCAAACCAATTGCGATTTTCTGTACAGACGCGCAGATACCCACCAGTCTCACCGTTGATCCAGTCGGACAGATCAATCCACTGTGGGATTTCGGCAGGACGTTTGCGGTACCAGGGAAGGTACTCACTGAGATGGCCATTGGATTCTGTGCTGTAGTACCCAAAGCGGCGGAGCACATCGATGCGCACTTTTTCCGTCTGTGGGTACTGTGGGTGGTTCTCAAAGAGCGAGAGCATTTTGGGCAGCATGTCCATTCCCCGCCACTGGACCTTGATGAACCACGTCTGATGGTTGATGCCTGCCGCCACGATATCGACATCACGGCGATGCAACGTCTCGTCTAACCCGATCAGTCTCTCACGTCTTGCCCAGTGTTCAATGCATCTGGTAATTTGCCAGTGTGCCCCCTGCACCCCGTGACACAGACCGATCGTTTTGACCTTCCCATACTTGTTGCATGCCCACGTGTTCATGGCCATAGGGTTTGCATAATTCAGGAAGAGTGCTTCTGGCTTGGCTCCTTCACGGATATCCTTACAGATGTCGAGCAACACGGGGATGGTTCGTTGTGCATACATGATGCCACCCGCGCAGATGGTATCGCCAACGCATTGATCGATACCGTACTTTAAGGGAATCTCAATATCAGTTTGAAAAGCCGCCAGCCCACCCTGGCGGATGGTGCAGATGACATAGTCACTATCCGCGATGGCCTCGCGGCGGTTGGTTGTGGCGACGATCTTGGCTGGAAGATTGTTGGCTTCAAGGTCGCGTACACAGAGTTGCCTGACCATTTCGAGGTTCCGACTTGAAATATCTGTAAAGGCAAACGTCGTGTTGGCTAGTTCTGGAACGGCAACAATATCGTGGAGCAGGGTGCGCGTAAAGCCGATCGAACCCGCACCAATTAGAGCAATTTTCAGTGCCATGTCTTTGTCTCCTTTTTCACCAAACGTCGGCAGGATGCCCCTGTTTTCTAAACAGGGGGAGGAATGCCGACCATCTCAACATGCTACAATGTTTCAACAGAAATTGATAATTGGCAATTCTGTGATAGGATGGTAGACTTGTTCTATGAAGACA
>JBBPYR010000299.1:0-16234 GCA_038199755.1 Ktedonobacterales bacterium
ATGTGGCAATCTACAAAACATGCCACTCTGGAAACGCACGTACTATTGTGTGGAATGTGGACTCGTGATGGATAGAGACGACAATAGCGCACTCAACATCCTCAAGAGGTTCCTTGCGGGGCTCCCGCCATACACCCTTGCAAAAGGGTGCGATGTATTGCAGGACACGTGTCTTGACGTAGACATGATGGACATGTCTCAAACAAGTGAAGTGCAACAACTGAGTATGTTTTAACACAAAAAAGAAAGCAGAGATGTATGAAAACACTCGGAGCAAAAGATCTTGCTAAGCGGATTGATGAAATTTTACTCATGGTTGAGCGAGGCGAGACAGTGGAGATTGTTAACAAAGGCAAAGTGGTGGCCCGTCTAGTACCTCCTGAAGAGAACCACGAGAGCGACAACAAAGAGGGTGAAGCTTTCTTTGCTGCAATAGAGCGAATAGCTAAAGAGATTAGTTCACAGATAACCGGACCAGTTGATGCTGTTGAAATTGTACGTGAAGGAAGACGCGGGTACTAGATGCCTCCAAAAGTAGTTGTAGATGCAAGCATATGGGTTAGCTTCTTTTTAGGGAGTGATGCAAATTACGCGCCTAGTAGCCATTGGATAAAAAGTTTTATTGATAGCAAAGGCACTTTCGTTGAACCCTCATTTCTACAAATTGAGCTTGCTGCCGCGACAACGAGAGCAACAGGAAATCCTTTTACGTCCATGTTAGCCCTCGGCCAATTGGCTCATACATCCAACATAGTTTTTATGCCAATGGATGAGTTGTTTATAGAGGCTGCTATCGAAATAGCAACCCATCTTCGACTAAGAGCGGGAGATGCTATCTATGCTGCTTTAGCATATCAACAGGGTGTACCTCTTGTAAGTTGGGATAAGGAGCAGCTTGATAGGGCGAGCCGCATCATTTCAACATTTACGCCCGAAACATACCCCTTTTAATCCCCATGGCTATACGATATATTGATGATATGTTCCTCTTTCCTCTTTTGCTATTATTCATACCGTAGCACTTCTAGGGGGCGCACACGCACGGATTTCCACGAGACGAGCAGGGCGACGAGCATGGTTATGAGCGCGGTTGCGCTGATGATGAGCACAACGAACCAGGGGCCAACGGTGATCTGCACACCGAAGACGTATTGGCTGAGCGCGGTGATGGCTCCGGCGACGAGCAGCATGGCGACGAGTGAACCGAGCAGGCCAATCATGCCGTTTTCGATCAGGACGGTTGCTAAGATGGATTTGCTGGTGTAGCCGACCGCTTTCAGGATACCGATTTCGCGTTGGCGTTCGAGCATGGCAAGGGCCACGGCGTTGGCGATGATGATAAGGCCAGCGATCATGGCGAGCGAGGCCAATGTGGTGAGCAGGATGATCAGGTTGTCGAGCACTGAATTGATGAGCGTGTCGATGTCTACAACGCTAATTACCTGCGCGCTCGGTGCGATACGATTGAGGCTCAGCTTGAAGTTTGCCAACTGGTCGGGATCGACCTTGAGCGAGAACACTTCGAGTGTTTGCGTTCTGCCAAGCTGCATCACCACCTGCTGATCTGCCAGAATTGCCCCGAAATTGGTGTTGCCTGACGGGTTCGCAGCGTCATAGAAGCCGACAATTTTGAGCGCCTTCGTCACTGCCCCATCGGCACTTTGGATGATAATGCTGTCACCGAGATGCAGGCCGACCGGCACTTGTTGCAAGTTCGAACTAACAACTATGTCGTTTGTGCCTGTATCTGATGCGTTGAGGTTGCGACCCGTTGTGAGCGTAATCGTTGGGATATTGTTGCCACCTTGTTGCAGCGTAAAGCCCTCGATTGAGCCCAATGCACCCGTAACATCGCCCGCGTCAATCTTATCCTTGCGGTTAATTTTACTGAGAATGCCGCCGATATCGCGCCCACCGAGCAGAAGAGGATAGATACGCGGCACCACCGGATTCGCTACCGTTTTGCTATTATCAATACCCTTAATGGTAGGTAACTGTGACGCGATGCTCGCCTGCTGTTTGGGTGACGCCACCACAAAGACGTTGCGCGTAAACAGCGAGTTCAGGGTCGTATTGATAGTATCTTTGATACCCTGGCCAAGAATGAGGATCAGGCCGATGGCGAAAACGCCAACAAAGAGGGCGGTGAGCGTGGTGGTGGTACGAAGGCGTTGCCTACCCATGTTGCGATAGGCCAACATGACGGGCGTTTTCCAGGAGCGGGGCGCGAACATCACGACGCCATCCACGAGCGTAGCCAGAAAGAAGATGAGCGCGCCACCGAGAAGAATGGTCCCCAGCCCACCGAGCACGACGAGCGCATACACTCCTGGCGTACTATAACCGTGTCGTGAGAGAAACTGGTTTAACAACTCGCCAAGGTAGGCGAGGGCCGCAAAAGCCGCTGCCGCTAGGATGACACCGCCAAGAGCTGCCCCTATCCAACGCAGCATGTGCCAGCGTGGATGGTCATAGACGGGCAGTTTTGAGATTGCCAGCACAAGCAAGCCCAGACCAAGGCCAAGCGACAGCACAGCTACCGCTCCTCCATAGACGGCTATGACCGCCGTAACAAGATCGCCAAGCACGATTGAGGCGAGCACGACGAAAAGGATTGAAAGCAAGAGCAGCAAAAGGGCGGTCGTCAACCGCGAACCTGCCTGGATGTGCTCGTTACTGTCACGCAAGACAGCCAGAGGGCGTATTTGACTCGCCTGTACGATGGGGAGTAGGCCAAAGATCAAGGCCGTTGCTAAGCCGATCAGTAGGCCAGAGAAGATGGTGACGTTATCCTGCACAATAGGGAGATGTAATAGAAAGGTTCGCTCGACGATTGTGCGCACAAGATAGCTGGCAGCGACGCCCGCACCTGTGCCGAGAATACCGCCCATGATGCCGAGCAGGGCAGCTTCCAAGCCAAACAAGCCATAGAGGTCACGCTGTTGATAGCCCGTCGTTTTGAGCATGGCGATCTCGACGCGGCGACGACGCAGAAGCACCTGCATGGTGTTGATGATGCCAATGCCGCCAATAAAGAGCGCGAGCAGCCCGACGATGTGAAGGAAGAGTTGGATTTGATCGACCTGCGTCTGACGCTGCTTGAGCAGATCAGGGGCGGTTATCACACGAACAGTGGGAAAGGTGTGGCTGATCTGTGTTTTGACTGGCTGAATATTTGCCTGAGGCAAGGTAATGTAGAGCGAGCCAAAGGCGGCGGGAATGCTGTCGCCCGTTGGTCCTGGCGTGGTGGCGTAGGTTGTCTGTGAAATGAGTATCTGTGGGCCACGAAAGGCACCATCTTCTTGAAATTCGGCGGCGACGCGAATCGGGATCACGCGACCATCGAGCGTTTTGACCTGATAGGTGCTGCCAATGTGGGCTTTCAAATCCTGAAAGACGTGTAAGCTCATGGCGACATCATGCCCACTGACGACGGATTGCAAGGTCACGTCAGAAGAGGGGGCGATAAAGTTTGCCTGACCGACCAGAGGAAAGTTGCTGGATATGGCGACCAGGCCGAAGCGCTCTTCGCTGCCAGTGGATTGTAGAATACTGCCAGTTGCGCTATTGGAAGTGGCATAAGCACTGATGCGTCCCTGCTGCTTTAATTGATCAAAAAAGGCAAGGTCGCGCTGGCGCAGGGGCGCGAGATCGGCATTGACACGAATATCGCCGCCGTTCGCCTCGACAATATTGCCGATCAGGGCTTGATTGACGCTCAACCCGACCAGTTGTAAGGCCACAATTGCCATCACGCCGACAGCAACGCAAAAGATGGCCAGCACGGTGCGCTGCCCCCCACGGAGCAGGGAGCGCGTCGCATATGACCAGTAGAGTGTGAGTTTCATGGATGGTCCTTCTAGAAAAGTGTAACAAGGGATTTGCTTTTGTTCAGTATGATGGTATTATAGCAAACGTCATACCGATAAAGTTAAAGGAGATAATTATGCCTCAATATACATCTGGCGGGGGAGGGATGCGTCCCAAGAAGGACATTGAAGAACCTGTCACCAAGAATTTTAACCATAATGATCGACGGTGGTATTCTACACAGAATATCATCACTACTCTTGTCAAGGCGACAACACATCTATTTCAGCGTAAAGGTTCTGTAAAGGGCTAAAAAGGCTCTATCAAATGGGCAGGAGCAGTTCCTACATACGATTTCAATGGTAGTATGTAGGAACTGCTCCTTTGTTGAGGGATTTAGGCGGGATCGCCAAAGATGGTGTAGTGCCAGCCCTTGCGCGCTTCGCCGCTGAGTTCGATCATGACATGCTTGATCTGCGTATACTCATCGAAGGAATACATCGACATATCCTTGCCAATCCCACTTTGTTTGTAGCCGCCGTGTGGCATTTCGGAGGTGAGCGGCAGGTGATCGTTGATCCAGACGGTGCCAAATTGCAGTTTGCGGCTAGCATTCATGGCCTTGTAGATGTCACGTGTCCAGACAGAGGCGGCCAGGCCATACACCACATCGTTCGCCTTTGTCAGCACCTCTTCTTCGGTCTTGAAGCGACTCACGACGACGACAGGGCCGAAGACCTCTGATTGGATGATCTCGGCATCGTTGCGATCCTCGGCGATGACGGTCGGCTCAAAGAAGAAGCCCTTCTCGAAGCCGCTGATCGCGGCGCGTTTGCCGCCAAGCACGATATTGGCACCAGCTCGTAGCGCACGCTCGACAAAGCCTTCAACCGCGTCACGTTGTTTGGCGGAGATCAATGGCCCCATGTCGGTGCTTTCGCTGGCTGGATCACCAACGCGAATCTGCTTGACCTTGCTCATAAACGACTGCAAGAAGCTATCATAGATGCTATCCTGCACATAGATGCGGGTGGCGGCGGTGCAGTCTTGCCCACAGTTGACATAGCCACCAACGACGGCACCATTGGCGGCAGCTTCAATGTCAGCGTCGTCATAAACGATGAAGGGAGCTTTCCCTCCAAGTTCAAGGTGGACGCGCTTGATGGTATCGGCACCGGCGCGCATGACATACTTACCACTGCGCGTGCTGCCCGTGATGGAAACCATGTTGATGTCTTTGTGGCTGACGAGACTGGGAGCAACCTCTGGCCCATCGGCGATAATGTTGAGTACGCCATCGGGGATACCAGCCTCTAATGCCAGTTCACCGAGCTTCAAGGCGGTCAAGGGTGTCTCTGGTGAGGGCTTGAAGATGACGGTGTTGCCAGCGGCGAGGGCGGGGCCGAGTTTCCAGGCGGCCATCATGAAGGGGTAGTTCCAGGGAGCGACCGAGGCCACAACGCCGATGGGTTCGCGTCGAATGATGCTGGTATGCCCACCAGTATACTCGTTGGAGGCGGTTCCCACGAGATGGCGAGCTGCGCCCGCGAAGAAGTGAAAATTATCGGCGGCAAACGGAATGTCGCTATCGCGGGCCAGTTTGATGGGCTTTCCGGTATCCTTTGACTCTAGCTCGGCAATTTCGCCTGCATTGGCCTCGATCAGGCTTGCCAGCTTCTCTAAGATGGCGGCGCGGGCCGCATGAGGCAGGCCGGACCAACGTCCATCATCAAAGGCGGCACGGGCTGCGGCTACCGCGCTATTCATGTCGTCTAACGTGGTTTCAGGAACCTGGGCCAGCGTTTCGCCCGTTACGGGACTGATATCATCACTGGTCTTGCCGGTACTGCTGCCCACTAGCTTCCCATTGATCAACAGTTTGTAATCGCTCATGTAGATACCCCTTTCGGCTACGAGAATAGCGTCGGTTTCGTAGAAATAGCGGCTTCAAGCTACGATATTCGTATTGATACGAGCAAATAAATCCGAATTGCAGAAGCGCATCTGCCAATTACTGCTATTCTATCACATTGTTATTGGCTGCATCTCGCTTTGCACATGCATGTCGTAACGGGCAAGCTGATTGAAAAACGGGATGACGGGTACACACACCTCTGGGCCAAAGGCTCCACGTTGCGTGATCTCACCGCGTGCCAGCATGTGACCCGCGACTGCCAGCGGCATACCAGTATCTAAAGCTCCGGCACTGATGCCCCAGCGACGATAGGGCAGCACCACGATCTGATTGGTGATGGCGACCCGTTGTCCGTTCGCGTCGCCAGTGGCGACGATGCGTAGCACATCGCAATCTTGTGGCTCAACATGCTCGGCGGGAAACGCCTCAAGCAGGCGTGCTAATACCTCGCGCGGGGAAACGGACACGCCACGCACCGCTATTGGTGTAGTGCTGCCAAAACCCAGGTCTACCAAGAATTTGAGCTTTGTCACGAAATCACCGGGGAAGGCGATCTTGAAGGAGACGTGGCGAATGCCCTTGTCGCGAAATGAGAGCGGGAAGGTGGCGCATTCGGAGTGCAGCGAATAGATAGCGGTGGCTTTGCCAACTGGCTCAGGGAAGACGAGTTCTTCCTGGCCCGATAGCGGTTTCTGGGCGTGCCAAGTGCCATCCTGAAATACCTGCGGCTCTTTCGTGAACTCGTCGAGAATGGTACGAAGCGAGTAGGGAGCCACGAGAGGAGCGGTTGAAGGTGTGGTGTCGCTACAGCCTAGTTGTACCTTGATGCTGTCCACGCGTTCCAGTTTGTCAACTGCGGCACGCGCGAGCAGGTTGGTGACGCCCGGCGTGCCACCCATGCCGAGTAGTGCGGTGATACCGGCTGCGCTTGCCTCTGCATGCAATGCCAACAGGGTACGCGACATGTGAAAGAGGCCACCCAGGTCGGCATAATGGACTTTCTCGCGGATACAGGCTTTGAGGACGGGCAGGTTGTAGACGTATTCGACGGCACTCAAGACCACATCAGCACCACGAATGAGGTGCCGCAAGGCCTCTTCATTGTTGACATCAATCTGTTTGACCTGCACGTTGCGCTGAGGCAACGAGGAAGCGACCTCGCGGGCGCGTTCCTCGTTGTAGTCGGCAAGCGTGATCTGGTCAATGTCCGCGTACTCTGTCAAGGTGCGTACGGTGATACGCCCCATGGCACCAGCACCACCGAGCACGATGATATGCATAGCACGCTCCTCTATGATGCTAGCGCGTTATTATTGCTGGCAGCGACCGATGCTGAGGGAGTCGAGACGGTACCCTGTAATTCCTGGATGGTATCTTCCAAGCGATTCAAGATAGTGTCGATCTCTGCACGGGTGATGATCAGCGGCGGCTCCACACGAATGACGCGTGAGTTGTTTAAGGTGCCAGAGATGAGCACACCACGCTTGAACAGGCCGGAAGCGATAGCATAGCCGATATCGTCGTTGACGAAGTGCTGCCCGATCAATAAGCCCTTGCCAGTGATGTGGGTGTAGATATCCGGGTGACGTGCGGCGATGTCCTTCAACTGTTTGATGAAGTATTCGCCCTTTTCAGCAGCTTGCTCGGAAACCTTTTCTTCGAGTGTGACGTTGATGGCGGCGATAGCAGCGGCACAGGCCAGCGGGTTGCCACCCGTGGTAGAGGTGTGGATGAAGGGATTGCTATTCATCACACTCCAGATTTTGGGCGTGGACATAAACGCGCCAATCGGCATGACACCGCCACCAAGTGCTTTCGCCGCACACATGATATCGGGCGCAACGTCCCAATTGTCAACACCCCAGAGCTTGCCTGTGCGTCCCATACCAGTCTGCACCTCGTCGGCGATCAATAAGACCTCGTATTCGTCACAAATCTGGCGCAGACGCGGCCAAAAGTCGTCGGGGGGAACAATCGCGCCCGCCTCGCCCTGGACAGGCTCCATCACGACGGCGGCGATATCGTTGCCAACCTCGCGTGCGATGCGTAGTTGCTGCTCTACCGCATCGGCGTCGCCGAAGGGAACGTGGAAGACGTTATTATGCAAGGGCATAGCAGGACGGCGGAAGATGGCCTTACCAGTCAGGGCCAGTGAGCCGGTGGTTTTGCCATGGAAGCCGCGTACGGAGGCGATAAAGCCGCTCTTGCGCGTGTAGAGCTTAGCAAGCTTCATCGCGCCTTCTACGGCCTCGGTGCCACTGCCAACAAAGAAGCTGTACTGGATGTCGCCGGGAGTAATTTCGGCGAGCAGATGGGCAAGCATGCCACGTAATGGGTCTAATAGTTCCTGAGTAGGAAGAGGACTCTTCTTAAGCTGTGCTTGTACGGCTCCAACGACTTTAGGGTGCGCCCACCCTAGATTAAACAGGCCAAACCCGCCGAGGCAGTCAATATATTCGCGCCCCATGACGTCACGGAAGGTTGCGCCACGTCCAGTCCATTCAACCGCGGCATAGTCGCCAGCCTCGGCCACTGATTTGCGATACTCGATAAAACCACTGTTGTAATAATTTGCAAAGTTATCGACGGTGGTTTCAACTAACCATGTTGCCTCGCTCTTGTTTAATAGCTGTTTCTGTACAATGTCCAGATAGCGTTGCGAGTCGTTGAGAGCCTTGAGTAAGCCATCGCTACTCATAAAAATCCTTTCTGAATGTGCGGTTTATGTATCAATCATTTCACGTCCGGCCCGCAAACCGGAATGGCAACTGTGGACTGCTTCTCGTGTGCTGTGCAAATGAGAAGACAACGTGTGCCGTGAATATGCTGCGCGTTTATACAAATGTACTGCGCGCCCTTGATCGGGTCCTATCCTTCAAGATAGGCGATGATAAAAAATGCAGGGAGAATTATCTTACTGAATCGGCAAAGAAGGAAGCAAGATAATACGAGACGAGGGGGAAAGCGGACTCAGGGATAGCACGTGGACAGGTGAAAGCCGCAAAATACATAGTATTTTGGTATGTAGCGTCCTCTGCGTTTTCCTCGTAAACCTGAGTTGTCCATAAAGCACCGTAATTTTCATAGGCACACAACAAAGTGGAGTGTGTGCTGACTTCTTGTATATCAGTATAGCCTATGGACAAGAAAGAAGCAAGTGAGCAAGACAACGAGCAGAGGTGTTTCCTCTGCTCGTTGTCTTGCTCAAGGGTTAATACGCGTTGGAGAACCGTCGCTCCATATAGCGGGCAAGAAGAGATAGGGGATAGCAGATAATGAGATAGAACAGCGAGCCATAAATGAAGACGTAGAGCTTTTTACTGGAATCGACCTGTGGGAAAGCCAGCCCATAGGTCAATTGCTGCAACTCGGTCACGGAGAAGACAGCGAGCAACGAGCTATCCTGTATCAGCGTAATAAAGTAGTTGGTAAAGGGCGGGATGGTAATGCGAATCGCCTGTGGCAGGATGATATGACGCATGGTTTGCTGAGAGTTTAAGCCCAGGCTCAGGGCAGCCTCACTCTGACCGCGATTCACCGACTCGATGCCGGAGCGGAAAACCTCGGTCAAGTATGCGCCATAATTGAAGCTGAGACCGAGAATACCATAAAAGAAGCCATTGAAGCCATCAGGTACGAGACTATTACTCTGTAGCGTTGTCATGAAGCTATAGGCCATAGCATACGGGTTGAAGCCGATAGTTGTGAGGACAAAGCCCAAACCGAAGTACCAGAACGAAAGTTGCACCAGCACTGGCGTGCCACGAATAACCTCTACATACACGGTGGCGATCCAGCGTATCCAGGTGAAGCGCGAGAGTCGCCCCATAGCACCGAGAAAGCCCAGTATTGCAGCGAGAACCATGCTGATAGCCGAAATAATCAGTGTTACCAGTGTTCCTTGTAAGAGCGTGGGCAGATACAGCAGCAGAAGATTTTGGTAGCGGAGGAGATAGAAGATGAACGCTACTAGCCCGATGGTGAGCAAGACAAAAAAGAGAATGTTTAACGCAAGAGTGCCAGTACGAGCACGAAAGAGACGATCAGAGACTAAAGCACGATTTTTCACGGTTTCTTGCATGTTTGTTTCCTTTTCACACCCTACAAAGCCGCACGTAAGCGTTGTTCAAAGCGACGAGACACGTATGAAGCAGGTAAGCTGAGCACGAGGTAGAGTCCGATCGCCAGAATGTAGGCGGGAATGGGATTGCTGCCGTGATGCGAAACCCAAATGCCAAGCACGGCAGTTAGCTCAGTACCAGAAATAACACTGACGACGGCAGAGTCTTTCAGCATGTAGATAAAGTCATTGACAAAGGGGGGAATCATTAAGGGGATAGCCTGTGGAAAGACGATACGAAAAAAGCTCTGGCCCGACGTGAGGCCAAGAGAAAGCGCGGCCTCGGATTGCCCTGTATCTACTGAGAGGAAGCCTGCGCGAAAGACCTCGGCTTCATATGCGGCATAGTTCAAGGCGAGGGCGGTAATGCCCGCGACCCAGGAGTTATCATACTTCGCAAGATCAAAAACGACCAGTACGCCACCCACACCATAGTAGAGTAGAAATAATTGGGTGAGGATCGGCGTACTACGAATCACTTCAATGAAGATACGGGCCGGTGTTTTTAGCCATAAGTAAGGAGAACCGCTCATTAAAGCGAGCAGCAATCCAAGTAGCAATGCCAGGGGAAAAGAAACAACACAATAAATAAGTGTGTTGAGCGCACCGACAAGAAAATCTGGAATCGCTTGTACAATATAATCCATACCTACCTCTTTTTCGGTTCTGCGTGATCGCTATACAAACGGCTTGAGGAAAACTAGCTTTCCTCAAGCCGTTTGTATAGCGATCACGCAGAACGCTGCTATTCGTATGTGTCGATTTACATAATGCCGATCTGGGCCTGTAAATCGTTCCACATGCTCCACTTCGTGTAAATTTTGTGCAGCGTGCCATCTTTTTTCAACTGGCTCAGAGCCTGATTCACTTCCACGAGCACAGTCGCTGCATTGGGATTACTTTTGTTGAAGCCAATGATGTAATCATCAGCCTTGAAGGGTTTGCCCGCAGCCCGTAGAGCAGGATTATTTGTACCACCGGGGCCTGCACCGAGCACATAGTAGGCAACGATAGGTTGATCGATCAAAACGGCATCAATCTTCTTTTGTGCCAAGTCGTCGAATGGCAGGTCGGTATCATACAACTTCACGGCGATATTCTTGTCTGTACCAAGGATATCTGCCGCTTTATACGCGGAGCCAGTACCAACGGTATAATGCTCCAGGTCTGTTAACGAGATATCACTGGTATCGGTGAACTTGGTGAAACGGGCATCGTCTTTACGCACCACCACTTGTTGACCATAGCGATAGTAAGGCGCGGAAAACAGTTCGGTCTTCTGGCGATCGCTCGTGACTTCCCAGCCATTCATGACGAAATCGAACTGATTGGAGAGCAACGACTGTTCCAGTTTGCTATAATCGGTTTCTACCTGATGCTGGGTGATGCCCATTAACTTTGCCATCGCATCAGCTACCTCGACCTCGAAACCAACAAGGTTACTCGGGTTAGCCGGGTCTTTGAATACATAGGGGGCGCCATCAGTAAAGTCTGATCCCCATTGTATTTTCCCTGGGACCATTAATCCTTTGCTGGTAATCACTGTTGCGCCAGGCGTGCTGGCAGTGCCAGATGTTCCTGTGCTCACATTGCCACCACAGGCCGCGAGCAGTGCTTCTAGTGAGCCACCAGCGGCAACCAGGCCACCGGCTTGGCTGGCCCGTTTCAAGAATGTTCGTCTGTTCCATGCTTGGTTCATAGCGCAAATACTCTCTTTCTGCTAATTGAGGGTTACTCTACAGTAGGGATGTCCCTTGTGGGCATCCAGCTCGAGAGTAGCAAGCTCGTCTTGCGAACAGGAAAACGAGCACATTGCTTCGCTCGTACTGGATGCCCACGAGGAACATCCCTACTAGGGAAGGACAGAGAGCACACGCTCTAGGAACAGTTGCGTGCGCTTCTCTTTAGGTCGTCTGAAAAGCTCTTCGGGGTCTCCTTGTTCCACAATGGAACCTTCAGACATAAACACGACGCGATCTGATACATCGCGCGCAAACTGCATCTCGTGGGTCACTACCACCATTGTGCTGCCCTCATACGCCAGGTCCTTCATGACTTTGAGCACCTCGCCAACAAGCTCAGGGTCAAGAGCGGAGGTTGGTTCATCAAAGAGGAGAGCACGTGGCTGCATAGCAAGTGCCCGTGCGATTGCAACACGCTGTTTCTGGCCACCGGAGAGGCGGCTAGGAAAAACGTCGCGTTTCTCGGAGAGACCTACCTTTGTCAATAGTTTCTCGCCCATGGCAACCGCTTGATCTTTGGGCATCTTGCGAACTAACAAAGGAGCTTCGATCACGTTTTGTAGCACCGTCATATGCGGAAAGAGGTTGAAGTTTTGAAATACCATGCCCAGTTCACGACGCAACAGGCTTAACTCTTTCACTGAGAGATCGGGATTCAGCTTCTCGCCGTGAATGTAGATTTCGCCACTGGTGGCCTTCTCCAGCGCGTTTAGGCAGCGGATAAGGGTACTTTTACCAGAGCCACTCGGTCCAATCAAGGCAACCACTTCGCGGCGGCGCACCTCAAAATCAATGTCTTTGAGCACGTGCTTTTCACCGAAGTATTTGTTCAGCTTCACCGTCTGGATAATGAGGTCACCTTCGACTGGCTTGATGGCGAGTTCACCACTGGGCGAGGGTGTAAAAGCGGGAGACGCGGGTTGGATACTGTCTTCGGAGTCCATGCGATGCTCCTTTTTTGTCAAATAGATTTGCTAAATTGCGGTTACGCAAAACCTAAAAAGCGGCTGGCTGCACATCCAAAAGGATGCCTGCTTGCTCTAAAACACAAAAATACTTTCTCAACAGCAGTGTTTGCAGGGAAACATATAGCGGCACGCTTCCACTGAGTATAGGTATCATAGTTATGCCTGTCAAGCGTTTATTTGGGTAAAAACCACTTTTATGCAGCAATCACACGTACAGTTCTCGGCTGTAGTTCTGTGTTGCTGGCACATGTGCCCTCGTGCCTCGCCGCGCCGCGTGCTATACTGTCTATACAAGACCACTGGATAGACCATTTTTCAGAAAGGGCAAGCATGCCGTTTATTGCAACATCGCATTCTATGTTGTACTACGATTTCTTAGCGCAAGAAATCACGCCGATGCCCCCTAATGAGACAGTGTTGCTATTACATGGTTTCGCAGGTACTGCCGAAACTGATTTCGCCGCCCAACTGCCGTTCCTAACGAGGCAGTATACAGTACTCGCGCCACATCTGCATGGCTATGGCCGCTCTTCCCATAGGACGAGCTATAGCACAGGGTATTACCGTGAGGATGTCGCTGATATGATTGCCTTGCTCGACGCGCTTGCTCTCAGCCGTGTGTATGTGCTTGCATTTAGTGATGGAGCCATTGTTGGATTATTGCTAGCAGCACTCCACCCACAACGGGTGCATGCGTTAGCCGCGCTTGGCGGGCAGGCGACCATCAATGAGCAGGATGCAGCAGGAATTCGGCATTGGCTGCTTGAACGCCCCCTTGCTGAGACGTGGCAAGCAGAACTCGCACAACTGCATGGTGTAGACTACTGGCACTCATTACCGGAAATGTATGTGACGGTTCAGCAGCAGTTGGTACAAGAAGGTGGTGTGTTGTTGAGCAACGAGGAACTAGCGGCTATTCGCTGTCCCACCTTGATTATGCATGGGAGGCGAGACCGTGTCGTGCCTGTCGCCTATGCACACACACTTCACCAGGCGATTTCCGGCTCACGCTTGCTCCTCTTCGACGCGGGACATGCGGCACATCTCAAGTGTGAGAAAGAGTATACCGAAGCGGTCATGGCCTTCTTTCAAGATGTCTCAAAACGGCCTAAGCATGCAGAAGAGTGTAATAGTATTGTAAAGAATACGGGCCTTTGAGCGTATTACATAGGAGTATCTCTATTATTAAATGTCATTCGTAGTTCAGGAGTTTTTCTTTGATGACAGCCGAGAAGGTTGCGATTATCATACCCGCCTTGAATGAAGAGGCCGCCCTGCAACAACTTCTTCCAGAGATTCCTCAAGATGCTGCGCAGTGGATTATCGTTGTCGATAATGGCAGCACCGACAAGACAGCAATGGTCGCGAAAGATGCGGGAGTCCAGGTTGTGAGCGAACTACGTAAGGGCTACGGTCGTGCCTGTTTTACAGGCCTGGAAACCGCGCGTATGCTGGGAGCCGAGATAGTAGTCTACCTGGATGGTGATGGCAGCGACGATCCGGCTGATCTGCCCATGATGCTTGCACCCATTCTTGAGCGGAGTGCCGATTTCACTATTGGCACTCGTACCAGTTCACGCGCGGAACGCGGTGCTATTTTGCCCCAAGCACGCCTGGGCAACTGGCTTGTCAGTACCATGATTCGCGTGCTCTATGGTATATCTATTCATGACATCGGTTCTTTTCGCGTCATTCGTCGTTCGGCATTGGAGGCATTACAGATGCGCGAAATGACCTTTGGTTGGCCGGTTGAGATGGTGGTCAAGGCGGCACGGACACACTATCGTATTCGTGAACTGCCGATCCATTATCGGCGGCGCAGCCATGGACGTTCGAAAGTTGCAGGGACGCTTCTGGGAAGTTTGAAAACAGCCTACTATATGCTTAGCACCACGTTGCGCTATGTAGGGGCAAGGGGGTCACATGTCTGATACCGCCCTGGTCGTTATGGCTCGCTATCCAGAACTGGGTAAGACCAAGACACGGCTGGCACGCACTATCGGCAATGAACACACACTGCATCTTTATACAGCCTTTCTCAGCGATCTGGCTCACCGTTTTGCCGGACACAGTTATGATCTCCATTGGGCATATACCCCCACTGAGGTTGACTATCAAGCATTCATCACCACGCTTGCACCACAACACGCACAGCGGATGTGGAGTTTTCCGCAACAAGGGCCAGATCTGGGTGTGCGACTTCATCATGCGTTTCACTGGACACGTGATCGAGGCTATAAGAAGACCGTACTGATTGGCTCGGACTCGCCACAAGTGAGTGTCGCGATCATTGATCGCGCCCGTGCCGCGTTAGAGGAGGCGGATGTGGTGCTCGGCCCTGCTGAGGATGGTGGCTACTATCTCATCGCTATGTCTCACCCCTATGATGTGTTTAGTGACATCCCTATGAGCACACCTGTTGTCGCACAAATGACCATTGCCGCGGCAAAACGACAAGGATTACATACCCATATCATCGACACGCTCTTCGATGTTGATGAACTAGCTGACCTGCAACGACTCGCGCAGCAGTTGCAAGCTGAACCAGCACGTGCGCCTGTGACTGCTGCCTATCTCGCTACATTAAGGAAGTTTTTATGACCACAACACCTACGACATCCACCACACACACCACATCGGTTCTGGCTTTACCGCGCTCAATCTATATTGAGCCTACCAGCCGTTGCAACGAATTCTGTCAGCAATGTCCAAGAACGTTGTTGTCGCGTGAAGACGACCGCGATTTATCCTTTGACAACTTTCGCGCCATTGTGGACCAGTTTCCGGTGCTAGAGCGAGTTGTGTTGCATGGCCTTGGTGAGCCGTTGCTCAATAAGGACCTGCCACGCATGGTGCGCTATCTCAAAGAGCGGGGCACCTATGTCCTCTTCAACTCCAATGGCATTCTCTTAAATGAGAAACGCGGTCAGGCACTCATCGACGCCGGTCTTGACGAGTATCGTCTTTCGATGGATGGTGCCACGCGTGAGATGTATGCCCATGTGCGTGGCGTGGATGCGTTCGACAAAATATGGCGTAATGTCCGCGCCTTTAGAGCGTTGCAAAAAGCACAAAACGCGCTGAAGCCAGTTGTGTCGCTATGGTTCACCGCCATGCGCGAGAACCTGCACGAGCTCCCCCAGCTGATTGATCTCGCGTCCGAGGCAGAAGTGCCAGAGGTGTATATGCAGCGTCTGGTCTTTTTTGAGGAAGGGCTGGCCGATTCCAAGCAGGCCCTTTTCCGGCGCTCGTCGGCTGAGGAATTAGCATTGGTGCGTCAATGTGAGCAAACATGTAAGGAGCGTGGCATCAAATTTAGCGCGGCTGGTTCTGCAACTCCGCTCGATAGCCTCATTCGTGACTTTGGCGAGCGTCCGTGGTCCGGCTGTGGCCGCCCCTATACGCTTACCTATATCACCTCTAGCGGCAATGTGCTCTCCTGCTGTTTTGCGCCCTTCGGCCATAAGAGCGCACGAGAATATAAAGAGGAGCGCGTGCTGGGCAACATTTTCCAGGAGCCTATTGAGGCCATCTGGCATGGCGCACGCTACGAGGAATTTCGTCGTGCCTTTGAAAGTGAGCATCCCGCCAAACATTGCTCACAATGTGGCCTGAACTGGAGTTACTAAGAAAAGCACAGGCGCGGGGCGCGGGGGGGCGTTGGGGCACACCGCGCACC
>JBBPYR010000300.1:0-9694 GCA_038199755.1 Ktedonobacterales bacterium
ATACCCGCCGATAGAGTCGTCATCGCCGAGAGTGGCATACACAGTGCAGCCGATGCCCGCCGCTTGGCACGCTATGACGTGCGTGGCATGCTGGTCGGCGAATCGCTCGTCGTCTCACCCGATGTCGCACGTCAAATGCATATGCTGCTCGACGCGGCTAATGCAAGCACACAGGTCAAGATTTGTGGGCTACGCGAGGCAGAGCATATCAACGCGGCAGTATCTGCGGGCGCGGACATGCTCGGTTTCATCTTCTATGAGCCGAGTCATCGCTATATACAGCCAAAGCAAGTACGCCCCACACTCGCGGCCAGTAGTGACTATAGCACATCAGCTGAAGGACAGAGAAAGCCCGATCTGGTGGGAGTGTTCGTCAATAAGGATGCCCGTTTCATCAATGATGTTGTGGAGCAGGCGGGTCTCCATTTTGTGCAGCTACACGGAACCGAGCCGCCGGAGTTGGCGTATCAGATCAAACGTCCTGTTATCAAGGCACTGCACCTACAGGGGAAAGAAGATCTACCCAAGGTGCAAGCGTATCAGCATAGCTCATGGCGCCTGCTGCTAGACACACCAACTCCCGCCTGGGGAGGTGTCGGTGCCACCCACGATTGGAGCGTTGCGCGCCTCGCCGCACAACAAACGCCAATTTTTCTCGCTGGCGGTCTGACCGTGGAGAACGTGGCAGAGGCCATACAGCAGGTGCGACCGTGGGGCGTCGATGTCAGTAGCGGTGTCGAAACCAATAAACGTAAAGATGAGCAAAAAATTCAGGCATTTATACAGAACGTGCGCCAAAGCACAGCAACAGAGCAAGGAAAAGGATAACACAGAATGCAAACGCAGAATACGCAAAAGTCCACCTATCAGCACGCAGCCTATCCCGATGAACGCGGGCGTTTCGGCAACTTCGGCGGGAAGTTTGTGCCAGAAAGCTTGATGGCAGCACTGGCAGAACTCGAAACGGCCTATACCCAATCGCTCACCAATGAGGCATTTCAAAGTGAGCTTCGCGCACAATTGAGCAGTTTCGTCGGGCGTCCCACCTCACTGCATTATGTGCCACGCTTCTCAGAGCTGGTCGGGAACGATGTCAAGATTTACCTCAAGCGTGAAGACCTAGCCCATACGGGGGCACACAAGATCAATAACGCGCTCGGACAAGGGTTGCTAGCAAAGCATATGGGCAAGAAACGCATCATCGCCGAGACGGGCGCGGGCCAGCATGGTGTTGCCAGCGCGACGGTGTGCGCGATGCTCGGTCTCGAATGCATCGTCTACATGGGTGAGGTAGATATCGAGCGGCAGTCACTCAATGTCTTCCGCATGAAATTGCTGGGGGCAGAGGTACGCCCGGTCAGCAGTGGTACGCGCACGCTCAAAGATGCCATCAATGAAGCGATTCGCGATTGGGTCACGAACGTTGAGACCACCTTCTACCTGATTGGCTCCGCCGTGGGGCCGCATCCCTACCCACGCATTGTGCGCGATTATCAATCAGTGATTGGCATAGAGGCACGGGGACAGATTGTGCAGCAAGCGGGGCGGCTACCCGATCTTGTGCTAGCCTGTGTTGGTGGTGGCAGCAACGCCATTGGCATCTTCTATCCCTTCGCCGACGCGCCAGGGGTGCGGTTGATCGGCGTCGAGGCTGGCGGCAGCAGCCTGGAACAGGGGCAGCACGCGGCAACACTCGTCGCGGGCAAGCCGGGGGTGTTGCATGGAGCCTTGACCTATCTACTGCAAAACGAGGACGGACAGGTACTCGATACCCACAGCATCTCCGCTGGCCTCGATTATCCAGGCGTCGGGCCAGAGCACAGCTACCTGAAAGAGACGGGACGCGCCAGCTATGTTTCCGCCGATGATGCCAGTGCCTTGCGTGGACTGCAAGCACTGAGCCAGACAGAAGGCATCATCCCTGCGCTAGAGCCAGCCCACGTGCTTGGCTACTTGCTCGATCAGGGGCAACAGGGCAAGATACCAGCAGGCTCGTTGATTGTCGTGAACCTGTCGGGCCGTGGCGATAAAGACGTTCTGACCGTGGCAAAAGCCCTGAATGTAAGCCTGTAAATAGTATGAAAGATGAGAGTTATGCGCTTTCAATATCAGGAAGACATTTTTACGCGCTACCCCTCAATTGTCGGCGGAGTTATCCTTGTCCACCATCTGCTCAATGGCTCTTCGCCAGTAGGCTTACAGGAAGCCTACCGCGAGGAGCAGCAGAAAACGGTGCAACGGCTGGGCGAGACACCGTTGAGCAAGATTGAGTCACTTGCGGCATGGCGCGCAGCTTTTCGCGGCTTTGGTGTAGACCCCACCCAATATCGTAGCGCGGCGGAAGCCCTGCTGCGCCGTCTGACGAAAAAGGGCGATATCCCGAGCATCAATACCCTGGTTGATATTGGCAACCTTGTCAGCATTCGCTATGCGCTTCCTGTAGCAGTCTTTGATACACAGGCTCTTGAGGGCGCAATCACCGTTCACTTTGCGGATGGCACTGAGCGTTTTACTACCCTCAAACAGAGCGAGGTAGAGCATCCAGAGGTAGGCGAGGTAGTGTTCTCTGACGCGACAAAGCTGGTGGTAGCGCGCCGCTGGTGCTGGCGTCAAAGTGAGCCAAGCGCAGCAGGCGCAGAAACGAGCAGCGCGATCATCACCGTCGAAGCACATCATGAGCGTGGACGACATGATATAGCAGCGGCACTCAATGATCTCATTATCCTTCTGAAAGAATATGCCGGGGCAACAGAAGGAGCTTATTTAGCAGGAATGCTTGATGCTAATAATCCGGCACTAAGCGCGGACTGGTAATAATGTAGTGTATAGAGAGGGAGCAGAGATGCAAACAACCAATAACGACGCAACACAACAGGTCACAGGCGAAGTGCCACCAGCGACGAAGATCACCCAGGCATTTCAGCGAGCCGGGCAAGAAGGGCGCGGTGCGCTCATCCCCTACTTCATGTGTGGCTACCCAAGCGCACAGGAAAGCATTGATATTATACTGGCCGCAGCTGAGGGAGGAGCCGATATTATTGAATTAGGCATGCCCTTTAGCGATCCGCTCGCCGACGGAGCAACAGTTCAACACGCCGGACATATCGCACTCGAACGCGGCATGAGCATCAACGGGTGTATGGAGGTGGCGCGACAGGTATCAGCCAAAAGTGCTGTTCCCTTGCTGTTGATGGGCTATTACAATCCCGTACTGGCCTATGGGCTGGCACGATTTTGTGAGACGGCCAGTGCCAGCGGTGTGTGCGGACTGATCATTCCTGACTTGCCACCCGAAGAGGCGGCCCCATTGCAAGCCGAGGCGCAACGCTATGGACTGGGGCTGGTGTTCATGATTCCACCCACAACCTCTAACGAGCGCATTGCGCGTATCGCGAAAATCGCGGCCAGCGGAGCGGGAAGTTTTGTGTACTGTGTTGCGCTCAGCGGCGTCACTGGCTCACGCACGGAATTACCACAGCACCTGCGCAGTTTCATCGCGAGAGTCCGTGACTATACGAAACAGTACCAGTTGCCGTTGGTGGTGGGCTTTGGCCTTTCAACACCCGCGCACATTGCGGAAGTGACCAGTTATGCCGAGGGTGCCGCTGTCGGTAGCGCACTTGTCAATCTGATTGACAGGCACGCCACAGGCGAACAAGCACAAGCGGTTAAACAGTATATCCAGAGTCTACGGCAAAGATAGGATATTACAAACATAGTCGCAACCCCTCCATATCGCGTACACTACAGATATATTGCTATCATCAGCTACAATAAGGAAATAGCTGTGCATCGTAGAATGCCTACGTTCCTCGCACGAAATGATGCGAGTGATCGTTTGCGCCACATGAATGCACAGTAGCCTGCTTGAAGGAAGGTTCTGATGGTTATGTATTGTCGAGGTATTAGGGGTGCGACAACCGTCGAGCGCAACGATAGAGACGAGATTCTCGCGGCCACAAAGGAACTCTTGCTGCTCTTAATCGAGAAGAATCAGTTGCGTCCAGACGACGTGGCAAGCGCGATCTTCACGTTGACAGAGGATCTGGATGCTGAGTTTCCCGCATTGGCGGCACGCTCGTTAGGTTGGACGGAAGTTGCCTTGATGTGTACCCGTGAGATTCCTGTACCGGGGAGTCTGAAAAAATGCGTGCGCATTTTGCTGCATGTAAATACTGAACGGAGTGCCGCTGAGATACAGCACGTGTATATTAAAGGTGCGGTCAATCTGCGCCCCACTTTTCGCATCGACCTGTGAGCAATGCGTATTTTCTTGCACCATGCCTGGTGCAAACTGTCATGTGGTCGCGGCACTCGTGACGATTTCGTCAGGATAGGCCGCTAGGCTGGCACAGTTCGCCAGTTCTACGCCACTGCTTATATTCACAAAGGAGCCACTTCTTTATGATCATCGTTATGGAGTCGAAGAGTAGTGATCAGCAAATCGATCACGTGTTACATTTTCTTGAACGGCATGGCTTAAGCGGCCATCCCTCGCGTGGCGTTGAGCGCACGGTTATCGGTGTGCTGGGAGGCGTTGGTCCAACTGGTGCGCCTGGCAGTATCGGCGGCATTACCCCAAATATCGAAGAGTCGCTAGGCGGCTTGCCAGGGGTGGAAAGTGTGCTACGTGTCACCAAACCCTATAAACTCGCCAGTCGCGAATTTCATCCCGCAGACACGATTGTCAGCATTCCCACTCCATGTGTTGCTGAGGGCTATGTGCATATCGGCGGTGAGCAGATCGTAATGATGGCTGGCCCCTGCACCGTCGAGAGCGAAGAACAACTGATGCAGACCGCGCAATCGGTACGCCAGCAGGGTGCGGTAATTCTGCGCGGTGGAGCGTTCAAACCCTCGACCTCACCATATGGTTTCCGTGGCATGGGAGAGGCCGGACTTAAGCTGCTGGCAAAAGCACGCGCGGAATTTGGCATGTCTATTATCACTGAAGTCATGACACCAACAGATGTGGCGATGGTGAGCGAGTACGCCGACATTTTACAGATCGGCACACGCAACATGCAGAACTACATGTTGCTTGACGAGGTCGGACGCACGCAGAAGCCGGTGGTGCTCAAGCGTGGCATGTCCTCGACGATTGAAGAGTGGTTGCTGGCGGCTGAATACATCCTCTCGCAGGGAAATCGCAACGTCATTTTGTGTGAGCGCGGCATCCGCACCTTCGAGAAGATCACACGCAACACGATGGATATTAGTGCGATTCCTGTGATTAAGAAGCTTTCGCACCTGCCCATTATCTCTGATCCCAGCCAGGGAACGGGCCGACGCGACCTTGTGCCACCGCTCTCACTGGCCTCTATAGCAGCCGGAACGGATGCTCTGCTCGTTGAGGTTCATCCCAATCCCGACGAAGCCCTGAAGGATGGAGCGCAATCGCTCACCCTCAGTCAGTTCCAAGAATTGATGCCACAGTTGCAGGCCGTGGCAAAGGCCATTGGCCGCTCGCTGGTCACGGCATAACACCTAGTGCCAGCAAAATAAATAAGGCTATCAGGATGCCCACGTGGGGCATCCTGATAGCCTTATTTATTTTGCTGGCACTACAATGGTTCCATCTTTGCCGCAAGCGGTGAAGTGTAGCCCGTCCAGTTGTTGTGCGACGGCAGTGCAGGTGTACGTTCCCAGTGTCTGGCCCGACTGCCGATCCATTGACGTAAGAGAGCATTTTCATGACCGTTTTTTATTGTTATACTCTTACGACACTTCCTCGGCCTTCTATAAGCTCAGACGTTGCAGCCAACCAAAAGTTCCTTTCAATGTTCAATGTTCAATGGGGCATTGATAGTAAGCCATCTGGGTTGGTGCTTCCTCCACTCCCACCGTAATCGTATATAAGCGAGTGGTATCAAACGCTTTGAGCAATAAGCACAATTCATTACAGATATATTCTGCCAAGCGTTCCGCCGATGAGTTATCGATGGGTAGTTCGATGACATCGCTACGGGGAAACACGTAGCGTTTCTCGCCAAAACGCACCTCCCAAGCATCCTCTGCGGCAATCAGCTCCAGGTGCGGATTGTTCATGGGCAGCAAAAAGCGATGGTTGAGCCGTTGACAAATTTCGCGTGTCAGACGCTTTAAGACGGTGAAGTCAAATACGAGCTTATCCTGGCCCAGTTCGCCCTCGATCTCCACCAGCACACCATAGTTATGGCCGTGCAAACGTTCACACTTGCCGCCATAGGTAATAAAGTGGGCAGAGCTAAACTTGAGATTGCCCCCCGATACCCTTACCTTACGCACTGTCTGTCTATATGTCATCTCACACTCCTCTATTATCAAAATATGCTTCTTAACTTCTTATGTATGAGTTCAGCATATCATGCACACATAAGGGGCGCAAGATAGATGTAGAAGAGAGACAAGCGCAAAAAGACTTGACAAGTTGCAAATAAGTATCTATCATGTTGCTATATAGCAACTTTTTAGCAACATTGAGGAGAAGAAGATGACACCGCAGAACAGAATCTACATTACACTGAGTCCGCGTATGCGTAAAGCGTTAGAATTATGTGCATCCTTGGATGGAAGTACTCCCGCCTCCTATGCCGCTTTGCTTATGACATCTGCACTAGCCGACGAGATTGAGAAGCATCCAGCATTGCATGAGCGATGGATAGACTTAGAGCGAGAGGCATTGCTCAGTGGCTCCTGGGATACACTCCTAGCCTCTAGCTTTCCTAATGATGATACGGTAACACCTTCCACACAGAAAATATTGAAGGGCTGGCATCTTGCTGGCAGCCATCCCAAAGACTATGAATACGGAGTTGATGAGGATGAGCGGTATCAAGAAAAGCCAAGTGGTTACTTGCACTCGAAGGTGACTGAGGCAGAAGGCTTTGGAACCATTATGCAAATGTTCAGAGCGGAAAAATACCGTGGAAAAAGGCTTCGCTTCTCCGCTGTAGTCAAGTCAGAAGATGTGGTGGGTTGGGCTGGACTGTGGATGCGCGTTGATGGCACGAAAGATCGGAGCCTCAGTTTTGATAATATGCAAGGCCGACCAATACAAGGAACGATTGACTGGCGGCCTTACGAGATAGTACTTGATGTTCCGCAGGAAAGCAGTAATATTGCTTTCGGTATGCTTCTTGATGGTCTGGGGCAAGTGTGGCTCAACGACATTCAAATCGTAGAGGTTGGCAATGAGATAGCTGTTACCTCGACGGAGTATCTCGACAAGCCAATAAATCTAGACTTTGGGAGTTAGCTAGACGAAAACGCCTCTACCAAGCTCATATGCTATACTGTGGATGTCTTTCCGGTATATTAGCGGTGAAAGGAACACACGGCAATGACGCAGATGAGTTATCAGGAGTTGCGTAAGCAACTTGTGCAGGCGGCGCGACGCCTCGCTCATGCGGGCGTTCTATCGCATAGTGGACATGGCAACCTGAGCGTGCGCCTACCCGAAACGGGGCACATGCTGCTCACCTCGGTTGGCCACATCACCGAACTCACGCCAGAGCAACTGGTCGTCGTCACCTTTGATGGCGACGTGGTAGAGGGCAGCCTTGATCCCGTTGCACGCGAGATCGTTGGGATGCATGCCTGCGTCTACCGTGAGCGCAGCAATGTTCACTCCGTCATCCACACGCATTCGCCTCGCGTCACCAGCTTTGCCCTGGCGCATCAGCCTCTGCCTTGCGTCTACGAGGCATTTTTGCGCTTCGGCATAACTGAGGATATTCCTGTCGCGGCCTGGGCACCACGCGGTTCACAAGAGGCGGTCACATACATTGTAGAGCAACTACGCCAACATCCGAGCGTTTCGGCAGTGTTACTAGCGAATCACGGTCTGCTGGCATTCAGTAGCGAGCCCCTCGCCACAGCACAACTCATCATCATTATGGAGGAGTCGGCCCAACTCACGCTCGATGCTCGCACACTCGGCGGTGAGAAGCCTTTCCCTGCGAATGCGCTCGCACAAGAACGCGCCCACATGCAGCACTTCGGCTCGACTAGCTAGAAAAATCAGGTAGTAATCAGCATCAAAACGAGTGTCGCACGTGACACTCGTTTTGATGCTGATTACTACCTGAGCTACGAGATGCTGTTCAGCGGATGGCTCAGAAAAAAGCTATACAGAGCTTGTGAGATATTTGGCCCTTGCGGGTCGGCGAAGGTTCCGTTGAGGCTTCCTCCGGTCCAGGCATGGCCCGCGCCATCGATCAACCAGTATTCCTGCACTTCCTGGCCGTTGTTGTCATTCCAACTTTTCAGTGTATAGGAATGGCTTTGCGGCGGATTTTCAGTGGTGCTGTGCGACGGATTCGCGAAGCTGGCAGCATAATTATTGTGCGATGCTAGCGCGTCGGTCTGCATCCATTGCTGCACCACCAAGTCGCCATTGATGGGCGTGACAATGGTATCGGCAGTACCCTGAAAAACAATGTTTGGCACGACACGGGCGTAACTCCCCATAGCTTGATATGCTAGGGTACCTTGTTGTTGTGGGTCAAGCCCATTGCTACCGCTTGCTCCCCCTGGATACTCACTTCCGGCGACCGTGCCAATGGCGGCAAAGAGGTCAGGGTAAGTTGCACCGAGGATGACCGACATCACGGCACCAGCTGAGATGCCCGCGACATAGATGCGACTGCTATCAATAGTCCACTGCGTCGTGTCCTGCGCAACTGTCTGCACGATACCAGCGATAATGGCTGGCTCCCCACTATCCCGCGTCTGATTCGCGGGCAGAAACCAGTTCCAACAGGTCGTGCCATTGTTCAGTGCTGGTTGTTGCGGATACACTACCAGAAACTGATGAGCGTCCGCCAGTTGATCCATCTGTGTACCCGCGGCGAAGTCTGCCGCGGTTTGCATGCAGCCGTGAAGCATGACGATCAACGGTATCGGTGTGCCGGGGACATAGTTGGCTGGCGTGTAAACAAAGTAGGGGCGACTACCTGCCGCGCCATCATAGGTATAGCTTTGCCATGTCCCACCCTTGGCATAAGCAAGATGAGGGACCAGCGCGAGCAGGACGAGCGCGAAGAGAGGAATGCCGCAGGCCAGAACGCGCCATAACCATCTGTTTTTGTTTCGTATGAAAAGTGTATGCGCAGACCCAGGAAAGGGCCAGTGCTTAGACGCTGTAAATAACCGTATCATGATTCACCTTTGTTGCAAGATAGAGAAGAGTAAAAATATCTCCTTTCTAATAGAACCTGTGAAACAAGGAAAAACGGAGAAAAGATGCTGCTAATAGTTGCTGTGCTTTCCATAAACGCTGTGTGCTATACTAAGAATAAGGCTAGCAGGGGCCTTTCCTGCACTACTTAAGAAGGAGAAGAAAAAACAATGACCGTTGCTGAAACCTTCGAGACGATGAAAACCATCTTCAATCCTGATGCTGCAAAGGGATTTAACAAAACCATACAATGGAACATCAGCGGCGATGAGGCTGGTAAATGGGCCTTGAAAATCGCCGATCAGACATGCGAACTCATCGAAGGTGGAGTTGAAAAACCCGATTTGACCATGATGATGCTCGACAAGGACTGGATCGCCATTGCCGAGGGCAGGCTGGATGCCATGAACGCCTTTATGACTGGTAAGGTCAAGACCGCTGGCGACATGATGTTGGCCATGCGTATCCAACAACTCTTTCCCACAGGTCGCTAAATAGCCATCTCATTGGTATAGAAACGGTGGCATGAAGCTC
>JBBPYR010000301.1:0-25947 GCA_038199755.1 Ktedonobacterales bacterium
AGAGGTATGCGTATCGTAAATTGTTTCTCTGTCTCTTTCATATGAGTCATTATACATCTTTTTGACTCTCATGTCAAGAGGGAAGAAATGAGAACAAAAGAGTATGAATGTCAACACTTAGTGTTGCTGCAAACTTCCCACGCTGGTACTGGGTTCTGGCAGGCTGTGTAGCCACGATTGGGGCACTTGGCCTCTTGGTGGGTCTATTCATCCCCGTCATTGGGGCACTAGCTGCCGCATGGATGGTCGCCTACTTCGTGGTAGCAACGTTCACGCATCTCCTGCGCAAGGATTTGGCGGGGTTCGCGATGCCCCTCATCTTCCTCCTCCTTCCTCTCGGGCTGCTCATCCTGCGGTGGGCCGATTTACCTCGCTTTTAACTGCTCTTGGCAGGTCAAGATCGCTCTGATATGGTACACTGGGTATCAAAGGGAGGATTGTCCGTTTTATTTGCACACAGGAGGATGTTATGGCGACGAATCCTCAACGCGAGGGCTCTCAACGATCAGGATGGCCTAGCAAGGGTAAAATCATGACCGAGGACGCCTATCATGAATTGGAGCACCTCTCTCCTGATCGTAAGTATGAGTATATCAATGGCACAGCCTATATGATGTCCGGCGGCAGTGTAGCTCACGACCGCATCAATCGTAACATCGGCAATGCGCTTGATCGCCAGCTTGATTCTGCTTCCTGCACGGTCTTTGGGGTGGAGGTGCAGGTATTGATTGGCACGAAACGAAATGGAAAGCCTCATTATGTCTATCCAGATGCAACGGTTTCCTGCAATCGTGCCGATAGACGTCCGGACAATACCTTAATCACATCGCCGCGCCTAGTGGTGGAGGTGCTCTCTCCTGGGACGGAAGTACGCGATCGCGGCCTCAAGATGAAAGCGTACCAGCAGTGTCCCACGATCCAAGAAATCGTGCTGGTGAGCCAGTTTGCGCAGTATGTCGAAGTCTGGCAACGCAATGAACAGGAGCCAGACAACCCAAAAGCATGGTCCTATCGCCACTATGGGCAGGGTGACACGATCCATTTCGCTAGCATTGCGGTGCAGATTACCATTGGGGAGTTCTATCGAGGACTAGAGTTTGACGAAGGCGAATTTGAGGACGAATGATGAGCCGTATGTTCCAGGATGCGTTGCGGTCGGGAAGACACGACAACATGCCTGCGTTCCAGCAGCGAAGTGGTGCGCACACGAGTTCGCGGGCGATACCACTAAGAGCATAGAAGGCAATCGTCTGCTCAAAATTGCGCTGCAAGGAGGGGTTTATAAGTGAACACTGACAACACTACGGCTCAGTTCCCCAGACGAGGGTTCCCTTGTAGTAGATGGTAACTTTTGTCCATAGAGTGAAGGTGGTCAGGCTACCATTGTAAGAATAGTCGTCTGTCTCGTCGTAGTTCGACCAGTTGGTTTTACTGAAACGGTTCTGTATTTCACCGGTGTTGGCACCAGGGGCAAGACTTCCCGCTCCTCTGGTGAACCCGACTTCCAGGTAGGTATCGGCACCAGGACGTGCGCGCGCGAGTGAGCCAAATTTCGCAGTGATATTCCCGCATCTTACGAAAGCATAATCACACCAGTAGTGCTGCAACTGCTTTGTGTCTATGGTGTACCAGTAGCGAATGGTCACATCACTCAGATTGATGCTGGTGTGGCCCACATTGGACACCTCGAATTGGGGTTTGATCTGGTTGTCTTTCGGTGTCCCTGCATGGCCGACTCTGTAGTAGGCCTTCAGTGATGCTCTTCCAGGGGTCGGTGCAGGCGTTGGAGACCGGGTTGGCGTCGGGGTGATGACGGGTGTTGAGCTGCTAGCGACTGTCGGAGTCGGTGCAGGCGTCGGGGTCGATGGAGTCGGTGTACTGCCATTGAGCGGAAACTCGATGGCAGTGATATACTGCTGCTTGGCAGTATTCACGGTTGTCCAGTCATCATTCAAGATACCCCCGGTGTCACTAGAGTTGGGGTTCCAACACCAGAAGGTCCAGTTGATGCCCGAGACCCCTGTGCCGAGATAGCTGATCAGCGTGCTGAACCACTGCTGATCGGAGGTACTCTGTAACCGGCTGCCAAACTCGCCGACCCAGACAGGGGCGATGCCGTTTTTGTAGATATAGCCCCAGTAGGTGTTCCACACGCCGGGCAGGTTGTTGGGATAGTTCGGCGCGTTAAACCACGATTGCCCATAGACGCTCGAGGGATAATCATGCACCGAGTAGACCAGCCGATTGGGCACGTTGAGTTGTACCGGGTAGCTACTCACCCCTTGCAGATTCCCACCCCACCAGTAGCAATCCGACCCATTGGTAGAGCCACCAGGACCATAGCAATCGACCCCCTCGACGAAGATCAACCAGTTGGGATTGACCGACAAGATCGCATCCCCCCCGCGCTCAGCCGCCAGCCGCCAATCGAGCGCAGGGTCTCCACACCCCCAACAGGCCGGGGCATGCGGTTCATTGTCCAGGTCAGCTCCGATGATCATCGGATTATCTTGATAGCGCCTGGCCAGCATCTGCCAATCGGAAATCCAACGCGACTCCGGGTAGGCAGAGGTATACCAGAGTGCCGATTGTGCCCAGGAGTCAGGGCGATGATGGTCCAGGATAATGTGCAGGCCGATTTGGCTCGCGTAGCCGATGATCTTATCCATGATCTGCAAGCCGCTGAGCCCGACTAGGTCAGGATTTATCGAGAAGTCAATCCCGTTGGGCGTACTGCCTACATCGAAGAGTTGGTCTGAAAAAGGCAGGCGCACCGTGTTGTAACCCAGGCTTGCGATTTGGTTCAGCATGTCTTTGTAGTTGCGGGCCCAGAGCCCATGCACGACGTAGTTGGTGGTTTCAAAGCCGAACCAGTTGATGCCAGCGATGCGTACTGGCTGGTTACTGGCATCCAGAATCTGTGCCCCACTGGTATGCCAATATCCCTGACCAGCAGCCAGGGCCGTCTGTTGTGGAAGAAATGGACTACCCAGAAGCATGGTGAGCAGGAGTGTCATAACCATCAGGAGCGTGATCGATCCTCCTGCCAGGCGCAGATGCGATTGTTTCCATAGCGGTGTAGTTTGTCGCTTTGTCATGAACAAGTCTTTTCCTTTGCACGCGAGCCGCTCATTTTCCCCACCTCTGATGTCAGAGGCGCCTTGCCCCTAGTGTTGAACATGTATGGCTCTCAGAAACGGCAGGAGTAGAGACACCCTACGAAGCCATGCTACAAACAAAAGCACCATTCTGCTGTTACTCTGTTTATAATCGGCTAAATGATACAAAAAATGAGGGGAAAACTCTGTGGTTGAGATACTTCACCTGTCGCAATTCACACGCTTTGGGGAGACGGCCTTCCGCTTTCAATTCAGCGAATGCTTTCGGATAGGCGGCGTTTTTGTCGAGGTTAATGACACAGCGTCATCTCCTCGAGATGCCGATAGCTTAACGGGTAGCGCAGATACCAGCGCACGCGTAGAATAATGTCGCTCTGGAAATGCCGCCATTTGAAAGGGGATTGTTCTCTCATGATGAGTCTTCTTTTGCTCGTTTCCACCACTCTACCAGATCAGCTTTCTACTTGCAACACAGCCATACGCTGTTCCTTGTCTCCCTTCCCATGCATGATAATCATCCCTTTATCGCGGTTGAAGGATAGTGACCAAGATCAATCAGCCCAAGGCGGTAGGCCACCCGTTCGGCATCATTGAGGTGAAGAAGAGCGACAGTAGCACGTCCACTTGAGGTAATGCCTTCAATCAGAGCACCATTGAGGCAAAAATGGCGCTTCCATTTCTGCTCACGTGGATGAAAGAGGAAGACGGCTTTGTGTGATGTTGGGTCAATAGAAGCCAAATCTGAGCCTTTGAAACGGTTACAATAAAAGCACGCCCATGCCAGATTCTCAAGCGATGTCGGTCCACCGTGTTTTTCAGCAATCACATGGTCTGCTTCATGCGGATAGTACATATCCGCTTCATGGATGAGGCAGTATTCACATCGTCCTTGCGCACGCTCTTGAACCTGACGCCGTAAACGTTCGGGGACGGCGGGTTTCTTGGCCATAACCTTAAGACGCCTGCTGCCTCAGCTGTCGCTGAGCTTCAAGTTTGACCAGCTCCATCAGGTATTCAATTACCAAATAGCTCTCGAGTTCTTTGCGTTCCTCTTCAGTAAGCGAACCAGCACGCTCAATATAGATGAGTTCGTATGCTCGTTCAGCCACCTCGGAAGAGGGATGGAAAGCTACGATTTGTTCAGGAGCCGGATGATTCGCGAGAAACCGTGCAATTTCAGTGGCGGCTTGTGTTTTGAGAGGCATAACGACTTCCTCCTACTCAAATGCGTTGAATGGTTCGTTCTTGATGATACTCCAAAAGCATATCACAGAAGAAGCTGTGTTGCAAAAACCTCAAACAGCAAACATGGGACGCATTGCCTGACGTAACATGATAAGACCGCCTCCTTGCCTGCCATACCAGCACCTAGTTGCCACCAGGCGGCTTCTGATCGGCCTGCACAGAGACGGTCGTTTCGTGAGAGCGGGAGACGAGGCTCGAACTCGCGACAGCCTGCTTGGAAGGCAGGTACTCAGAAAATCACCGCTCGCTTGTATTAGAATGGCTTAGGAAGCCAGTTCATACTATTGTAAATAAATGAACGCTCATATGAGGCAGGTATTCATCCTTTTCCTACCTTTTTTGTCATTGGAAAAGGCAGGTATTTACTACCTCTTAAGAGAGTATAGCATAGAATGCTTACCAAAACAAGCAATAAAGTGAAAGAAATGCTGCTAATAATATTGACAAATACGCCTTTGTACCTATACAATACACGAACATTAGAAATAACCTCAATAGTACATCTGTTTACTCTATTGCGAAAATTCTAGCATGAGGGAGACGACTATGGATGCGGTGACCCTGACCACTCAAGTGATGACTATCCTCACACCTGTTTTACCCTATCTCACCAGCGCAGGAACAGCCATTGCAGGCAAGATTGGCGAAGATACCTATCAACAAGCCAAGAAACTCTACGAGACAATACGAACTCGTTTTGCCAAAGAACCTGATGATGGAAAAGCCAGCAAAGCCTTGCAAGCCTTTGTTGATGACCCCGACCTCAGTGGCAGTATTGAAATCAAGCTGCAACGTCTCATTCAGTCTGATCCCCATTTTGCCAACACGCTCCATCAGATCATCCTCACTGGCCCACGTCAATCGCTCACCGCTGACGAAGACGCAGAAGTCCGCCGTATTCGCATGACCAATACAGCAGGTAGCGGTGACCAGGACATCAAAGGTGGTAAACGCTCAAAGATTGAAGATGTCGAAATGAATATCAAACATGAATAAGGATTGCTAGAGGAGTGCGTGTTTATGGCCTCACCATCACAGCCTCTTTATATACCGCCCCCCTTTGTCGGACGCCAGCGTGAGCAGAAAGCCTATCGTCAGCTCCTCACACTCTCTTCTCCCTGGCTCCTCATTATTACTGGACAAGGAGGCAACGGGAAAAGCACACTCTTACGTCAGTTCGCGACACAAACACCACCTGATAGAGCTATCGCCACACTCCAATTTGCCAATGAAGCCCTCCGTACCGATGCCTTGAACATCCTTGACAAATTGGCTGAACAACTCTCACCTTACTGTTCTGAACAGAAGTACGAGCTGTTTGAGACCATGCTGCAAGAAGGGCGCAAACAACTTGCCGAAATCAGCCGCACGATGAGCCAAGCAATTTATGTGGGCAACGATGCAAGCTTACAAGGTGCCTCGCTCTCTATGGGTGGTGAGGGAGCAAGTGTACGTGAGCAACGTTTGCAAATTCGTGCTATGGTGATGAAAGCACTCTATGCGCAGATACGGACGCTTCATCGCCCTTTTGTGTTGTTCCTCGATACCTGCGAGTGGCTAGGGGAACTGGAAGGACAAGAGATCGGTCGATGGGTGTTCGATGAATTGCTACCAGGTATCCATGAGCGTGTTCAGCAAACAGGTCAAGGCTGCTCTGCTGTCATCGCCAGCAGGGTCATGCCATCACTCTCAGCTATCGAAAAGCACGAACAATGGCCTCTTCCACTTCCCATGTTAGAGCAAACAGCCGTCGAAGAATACCTCAGCACCCTTGGGATGCAAGACGCTCTCTTACGCCAGCGCATCTACGAGATCACACATGGGCATGCTCTCTGCGTGTCAATTATTGGGGTCCTGTGGCAGGAGCAACAAGAGCAACCCTTTACACTTGCTGATCTTCCTCACCTGCAAGAAAAGTTTAATGAGCGAGCGCTCTTAGAATTTATTCAAGAGCGATTAGACCAACGTCTCAAACCCCCATTTCGTGAACTCACCCGTTATGGTGTCCTTCTACGCAACTTTGACCTTCCTTTCTTACAAGCCGTTTTTTCTGAATACTTCTCCGAGGCAGACGCGCTTGATCGTTTTCATCAGCTCATCCGCTATCCCTACATCGAAGCGATAGGAAATCAGCACTATGCGTTTCATGATCTTTTACGCGAACTGCAAGCGGTAGAAATACGAGAACAAGAGCCCGAAACATGGAAACGTTATCATCAACGAGCCTTAGCTTATCTAACACCAGCAACACAAACGCCATACCCTTCTGATTGGTATTACCATGCGATTGCCCTTGATGAGGAAGAAGGTATGTCAGACTGGTGGAATGCAGTACAAAATCTCCACTATACTGGGACACCCTACATGAGAGCACTCTTTGAAGTTGCTTTTGACGAGACATTACAGCTCAACCCACTCTCACAAGCACAACGAGCATTCCTACTCGGTCGCTTTTTATACTCGAGTTACGGTCCATACTTAGACACGGCCTTGCAGTCCTATGAGCAAGCCCTCACCCTCTTCCGTCAAGTGGGAGACCGCTTAGGAGAAGCCAACGTGCTACAAGCCATGGGCGATGTCCAACAATTCCGCGATGATCGAGACGCCGCCTTGCAGTCCTATGAGCAAGCCCTCACCCTCTTCCGTCAAGTGGGAGACCGCTTAGGAGAAGCTAATTGTTATCTCGCACAGGGACGTGTAGCATTAAAGCAAGAAGATTATCAAAACGCTTTAACCTTACATACAGAGGCCTATCAACTCTACCGACATATCCAAGCCAGCTATAGTCAAGCACGCTTATTATTCTATCGTTCCCTGGTTTATGAAGCAATGAATGACCAAAAACAGGCCATTACTGATATAGAAGAGGCATTAACTATTGCACAGCAACTTAACCTGCCTTTTATTGATCTCTTGCAGAATCGTCTAGATGATCTACAAAAAGGTACACCTTAATTACGAATATTTGTAATAGGCTTACTACCTCTCAAGACACCCTCTAGATCAATCTCGCTTACCGTCAGCATACAACCAAAGAGCTAATGCAGCCTCGGGGTCAAAACGATAATCTAACCGTGTCGCTGCCAATGCCTCATCTAAAGTAAACGTTTGTACACGTATTTCTTCCCCATCTTCCATATCTAATGGGTCCCACTCTAAATCATATGCAACGAAAAGATGAACCTTGTGACCAATATAGCCAGGATGATTATAGAAGTCTAGCAGCTTTTCCAGCCGACCAGGACGATAACCAATTTCCTCACGCAATTCTACTTCTGCTTGCTTTACTATTCCAGCATGTGTAGTATCAACTACCTTCCCACCCGGCAATGTTAGCTGCCAAGCCTCAGCACCCAAATCATACTCCTCAATAAGGAGTACATTGCGTTCTTTGCTCACAGGTAATATCAAAACACTTTCGGGACGTTCAACAATATCACGTTCAATCTCTTCCCCATCGGGCATGCGCATTATGTACTTATCGACACTCAGGACAGCACCTTGATAGACCGTCTGCTTTGAGACTGCAAACTTTCGTTTTGCTGTTACGTGAGATGCTTTGGTTTGAGAAGACAGCGAACCATATTCTTTGACTCTATGCAATCGAGTATGTATATGAATGAAGGGACGCCCCAAAGACCTTGCGTAACTAGCCACATCCGCAGTCCCACCTTTACCAGCAGCTGGATACCCATTCCACATTAGTAGCACTAAATCACTATGATCTACGACCCAATGACCAGCAGCTAGATACGCATTTTCAGAACACTCGTGATAGGGAAGCATATGCACCTGCTGACAGCTTTTCAAAAGACATTGATACTCAGCACGCTCTTCAGATGTATGAAATATATCTTCATATTGAGCACAAGGTAGAACGATCTCCACAGGGATACTTAGCTCTAGAGCAGTTTTCACAAAAAGTTGGTCAGCCCCCAATGCTAAAGCAGAAGATACTATCACATCTTGCCCACGCTGGTGAGCCTCTTGCTGATACCTTCTAAGCAGATCACATAGTTGTTGAGAAACAAATTGAATAGTAGCCTCATCACCAAGTTGCTGATGACCACTAGCACCAATACGAAAAGTAGACCCACTCATTTATATCATCGCCCCTCTCACTAATTCATAATCAACACAGTATATCCTAAATCATATTCACTTTGGTAGCATTAACACAGGAATTATTATGCTCACAGCCATCAGAAAATAAAATATGCTGTAAGCAGGCATTTAAACTACGTTGCTCACAGCATATAACTATGAAGACTAGGTAATCAGTTTCGCACACTATCAACTAGTGTCAAAACTTCTAACTCATGTCCAACAACGATATACATCTCACCCAGAATATCATCCGTACCAGGGATAAGTTGGTATTCTACTTTGGTGATACCATCATCAGCGACCTCTACCACCCGACCAAGTTTTACCTTCCCGTCAAGTGGGTGAACGAACTTCACACAATGCCCAAACCAAGTTGAGCGAGATTGCAGAACCAATGCCGCTAATGTTGCCGCTCTCTCTCGACGCTCTTTTGCTGTCAATCGTCTTGCCATTATTGCGCCTCATTTCGCTATTAGCTTGTTATTCAGACTCCCAACGAAGCTATCGCTTCTAGCTTCGCTCAGGGAGTCTGCAACGAATAGCTTGCCATTTGAGCAGAAAACACGCTCTTTTCCCTCTATTGGCTTGCCATTAGTCGCTGCCCTTCTCGTTGTAACCGCTTTTGCGCTGCCCACATGTTGACGAGCCGACCCGAATAGAGCCATTCCCCATCATGCAACCGTACTAACGACTCTTCCACCGCATCATGCCGCCGTTGCTCATAGTCCTCTCGTTTCGTGCTAAAGCTGGCATATTCAAAGAGCGTCCAGGATGAAGGTTCTGTCAGAGCAGACGCGCCTTGAACACTCTCCCCCAGGTCAGGGATACCCTCTCGACTCAACGCAATTTCTCCATTGCCCAGGTCTGCAAACACTCGCGCTCGTAGCTCAAAGGTTGAGGTAGGAAAGAAGTGGCGCGTGTAGCGGATACGCCGCGCCCGACTGACCACCTCAATCGTTTGGGTGAGCCGATCAGCCACGACCTGACCGTGGGTATCAATGTGAGGCCGATAGACATAGGAGTTCCCTTGCTCATTGTGAATACCCTCAACCGCATCCAGGACAGGCACCACGAGCTCACGCTGCACCTCTCGCTTACCACGGCGTTCCCTCGTCACCTCTTTGGTCAGGTACTTGGTGACATACCCAACCGCACGCCCATTCTTGACGTTACGCACGTAGGCGATATAGGAGCGTCCTTTGGTGGCCGAGCGCAGAGCTTCCACGACGACCGTTTGCGGCAGGTAGTCCACACCATTCATCAGAATATGCCAGTGAAAGCCAACCCGCTCGAAATGCTTGTGTTCCTCCAGCACCGAGAAACACTCCACCGCATACGCTTCACGCGCCCCTAGCCTGTTTGGGCCGAGTCCTTTGGAGCCGCGCCGCAGGTACTGTAACGCCGTGGTGAGCACCCGTGAGGCATCTTGTACGGTCCAACCAACTTTCGTGAGCACTACATGCAGCGTTGGATGGGCTTCACTGATGAGCCGCCGCCACAAATCCACTTTGCGAGGTCCACAGTACAAGCATTCCCAACGGTCACACCTCGCTCGTCTTACCTCTCCTGTCTCTTGATTGACAAAGCGGTGTCGTAACGCCCAGGCATCTGGACAGAACAACAACGCTTCTAAGTGATACTGTTCTACCATCTTCGCCTGTTGTCGTAGCAGCCCTACATCACTCACGCTCACCCCTTTTCGCATGCTATCCATACCTACAACAAACTTACTATTCGTAAGCATCTTATTTCCGTCGTAGTACTTGTGTGACTTTTCCTTTATAAAGTCAAGTGAAGACTTTCGCCGGAGAGGGCGGCTAGCATGTCGTCGGCGGGGACCCCCTACCCCCACCGCGCACGCTAGCCGCCAGCCCCCCACCTCCTGATTGTGCAGCGTGACCTCATGAGGGTGAGGGAGCATCTGAGGGCAGAAGGCGAGAGATGTCTCCCACCAACGCACCGCCGCCACCCCACCGTTGCCATACCAGCCAGAAGGAGTTGGAGGCCGCCGTGACAAACAGCCCCCGTTTCCTTTCTCGCACCTATAGCAAGCTATTAGAGGGAAATGAGCGTGTTTTCTGCTCGAATGGCTTGCCATTTGCCGCCAGGGTTGAACCACGAGGCCGCTCCCTCTTGCATATCGAGTGGCTTGTCTCATCATGCCACCCAATCCGCCAACGAAAAGCCATCGATATCACATTGTCGATACAATCGGCCCTTCATGCCCTCAATCCGATGCGAGGGGAGAGCCGCCATCCGCACATATGTATAGAAGATCGGGCGCGATACCCCCAGACGTTGCGCCGCTTGCTCCGAGGTCAAGTACACCTCTTGGACTCCATCAACACCGTGAGAGGAGAGAGCCAGCATTTGGCGCAGTTTGGCCTTTCCTTTCTGTTCATGGTTTTGTAGAGAACGGATGGACAAACCCAGTTCGTGACTGACTTGACTCCAAGACAGACCACGCTCATCCCCTTCACGCAAGCCATAGCGCAGCTGCATCACCAACCGTTGTTTTGCTGTCAAATACGTCAGCCATTGCTCAATCACAGGGCGCAAGTGTTGCAGGTAAGTGAGTTCAGAGGGAGTCATGTCAGGGGCAGCCGCAGAGTAGTAATAATCGCCTGCATCCTCGTCTGGTGTCAGAGGACGGTCAATACTGCTGACATCGACTTGACGATCACAGACCAAAACCTCTCGCACCACGAGTTCAGACAATCCCGTCTGCTGTGCCATCATCGCCACTGATGGCTCAGTACCAGAAACCGCCATCAGCGTCGCTCTGGCTCGACGTACCTTACACACGAGTGCGTATTTCTCTTGAGGAAGACGAATGATGCTATCATGGCAATAAATGGCCCGTATCATCTGACCGCGAATAGCAGGATAGACGTAGCTACTCAACTGCCGCACCTTGCTGAGGTCGCATTGCTCAAGAGCGCAGAGCAGTCCAATATTGCCCTCTTGAACGAGGTCTAACAACTCCAACGACCGCCGCAGCCGTGCATAGCGTCCGGCAATGGAAACAATCAAGGCTTGGAAATGCTCCACCAAGCGATCACGAGCCTGTTGCGCCTGGGTCAGGACCTGGGTATCTGGCTGAGGGTTGAACCGTTCACGTTTGCCCTGGTCGATCACACTCAGAAGCGCGAAGACTTCCTCTTCCATCAAACGAGAGGTGCGTTTCACATACGCCATATACTGATCGAGCGAAGTCTCTAACAGGTCCAGGGAAGCTGTTTCATAAGGAAGAGACATAGCAAGTGACTCCTGTTCTTATTGACAAGCTAGGTCTGAGCCATGCATACTACAGGCGAGGACCTAGCAATTCCGTCGCAAATGGCTTGCCATTCGTTCTCACTCGCTGGCTAGAGTGGTTGCAACACGCTAGCCAGCATCTCTAATGGCTTGCCAATAATCCCTATGCCGCTGATTGAAGCCAACGACAAAACTCAAAAACCGTCAGTTCGGGCAAGGAAGTGTCAGCATCCTCTACATAGGGATGCACTATCTTTACCTGCCTTGCTGTCTTGCGATCAAATGCCCCATAAAGGAACTGCAAAACAGCTTCAACATCGGCCTTTGACATTCCTGCCGGAAGTTTCCCGTAGCGTTCTACAAGAGATGTCTTTCTAGGCATATCTCCCCTTTCACCAACAATCTGATGATTTATCCGCTCTACAACCAGACCGTGTATACACACAGGAAGCCAGTTCAAAACAGTATTCACTTCGGTCTGATTGCAGTTCGGCCAGTAGCGTTACTACCTGGGAGAATTATCCCTTTTTTCGAGGAGGCACAAGAGGAGGAAATGGGGAATATGCACAATGCTTGCACATTGCACACAAATTGCACATGCTCACTAAAAATAAATTGCTGCTAACCCCTTAGAGCTAGCAGCAGTTCCTTGACACCCGGATGATGAGGAGAAAGAGCATGAAGCTTTGAGGCCAGCTCCGTAATACGGCGAATGTTATAGCGTGAGCTGACCGACCGAGCCAGTTTGAGTCCTTCAAGTGCATAAAAACAACAACTCATATCTCGACTCGCAAACAGGGCCTCGGCGTACTGAGTGTATAATCTCGCTCTCATACGAGTCATGCTCAAATCGAGTACTTTTTCAGCCTTCTCGTAACTCTCAATAGCCACAGCTGGCATACCAATAAGTGTGTGGCACTGAGACCAGCCATCGTTAATAGACCGCTCAGAGCACCGTGTAGAGTGTACCAACAAAAGGTGGTCATCTTCTGGGTCAACCCTTCCCAAAAGAGTACGGGCGTCAGTTAACGACACCAAACAACTTCTATCGCCGAGCATTCCCTGAACTTCAGCATGACCAGTTGCAAGAAATGCTCGTAATCCAGGAGAAGAACGCTTAGAAATTTCCCTAGCAGTTTCGTAAAGTGAGGTTGCTTCATCTAAACGATTCTGCCATATGTACATCACCGCTTGACGAGCCATCGTAAGGGCATTGAGCTCAGCACAATCGGCCTCCTGCGCAATCAAAGAGGCTTGCTTAAAACAATGCTCAGCCGTTTCATAATCTAACTGGTCACGAGCGATCATACCCTTCAATTGGTAGTTGTGGCTCAAGAGTGTAAGCAGCCTGTTTCGATCTTTGGAACTGCTTTTCTGTCCAAGCTTTGTCAGTTCATCAATATGAACATTCAGCCCTCTATCAGAAGAAAGAGCACTACCGAGGTAATAAAGATCAAGACGCATACGTAAATTATCAGTGAACGTCTCGAAAACGACATGGCTAAGATTTTTTCCAGGCACCTCTACAGCCTGCTCCAAAGGTTTAAGAACAGCGACATTAGCCAAAGCACCATCAGACAAACCCAATAACAGAGGGGGAATCTGCAAAGCCCAGGCTAAAGTCCTTCGTAATTTGGTATCAGGTATACGAGCTGTCTGTTCAAGAGTGATAACCGTTCTACGGCTTCTACCTATACGACTTGCCAATTCATCCTGAGTAATACCTGCTATCGACTCTCGGTATTCTCGGATAATCCGACCATGATGTGAGACTTCTTGCATATGCCTTCATCCTTCACGGGTACATACTACAAGCATCCTAATACATCTATTCTTTTTCTTCATTGTACCTTCTGGAAAAGAACAGATGGTACTAGGATGCTTCTATACTACTGCTATGACTTAGGCTTGATACCTCTACCAGTACGAGGCTTGCCCTTTGGAGGCTCACGGAACTCTGTACGCTGCTTACGGCCACCTTTTGCATCAGTGAATGGCACATTGTCGCCAGGACTGAATTTCCGTTTCTGTTCCTGTACCATCGTGTCGTTGAGGTGCATATAGTTCTTAATCGTGGCGATATCTTCATGGCCCAACAACTCTTGCAGGCTATAGATGTCACCACCGAGCATGAGGTAACGCACCGCGAAGGTATGACGGAAGATGTGTGGACTGATACGCTTGTCTGTGGGGAGATCAGCACGCTTGCGAATGCGCTGGAAGAGCATATTCACACCGTGACGTGTAAAGGCAAAACCACCCTCACCGAGGAAAACATGGTCCTCATTCGGGTTGCCCAGGTCCAACAAGGTTTGAGAATTCGGGCGATAGCGGTCGATGTAGAGCAGGAGCGTGCGTAAAGCATTGCGTCCAAGTGCTATACGCCGTTCCTTCTCACCTTTGCCATGCACGATAATCATCCCTTTATCGCGGTTGAAGTTCGCTAGGCGCAGGTCACACAATTCAGCTAGGCGAATACCCGTATCCCACAGGAGCCAGAGAATAGCGCGATTGCGTGCAGCGTTGATATCAGTCAGTGGACCCACCTCATGAGCAGGAGTACACGCTTGCAGCATGCGCTCAAACTCTTCAAATTCGATAATGCGAATGAGCGGCTTCCCCACCTTTGGCATCTTCACATTCTTTGAGGGAGTCACCTCGACATATTCCTCAAGTTCCAACCAGCGACAAAAGGCACGCATGGAACGGGCGTAGCAGTTGACCGAACGCGCCGCAAGCATGCGCCCTTTTGAGCCGGGTTGCGTATTGAGGGCATTGAGCCAGGAGAGCAGGTGTACGCGCTCAATTTGCTCAATGAAAGTGACACCCTCTTTCTCAAGAAACGTTGCCAAGTTTCCGAGTGAGAGCATATGCCATTCGATTGTTTTGGGACTGTGGTTCTGACTGCGGTGATCGAGAATGTACTCGTCAATGGTCGAGCGGATAGACCGCATGGGACGACGAGACGTTGCCTTCACCGTTTTCGCGGTTGAGGATGGAGATGAAGATTTTGTTTGTTTGGGATGCGAAGACACAGAAAACCTCTTCTTTTCTAGCCCTCATAGCCGAACGAAGCAGGTATTCATACCATTGCCCTACGTTTTTTGCTACTATCGTAGGCAGGCACTCATGCCCTTACGAGGCAGGTATTCATTAGAACGCTAACGAATGACCACAACTCGTTTTTGTTCGCCGTTCGCTTGCTACGAAATGGCTCTAGAACTGGCTTCCTGTGTGTTGAGAGCGGGAGACGAGATTCGAACTCGCGACAGCCTGCTTGGAAGGCAGGAACTCTACCACTGAGTTACTCCCGCGTGCGATGGTCGGGGTGCGCGGACTCGAACCGCGGACCTCCTGGTCCCAAACCAGGCGCGCTACCAACTGCGCCACACCCCGTCTAACGAGTTTGAATATAACATGCTTTTAGTTGACTGTCAAGTACTTTTTTGCCCCCACTTCGCTGCCGCGTTAGTAAATAACCAGGCCAAAGTATCTAACGCAGTCACCCTACACACCATCAGCGACAGCCAGCAAAATAGCTGAAACAACTGTAACAACTGTAACATTTGTAACAAAGCGGGTGCCCTGTCGCCAAAGATGACCTATTTACTTCGTGAATGTCCAGTGTTATTGCCCCAACTTGGCCTTTGTGCTATCATTAGCGGCATGAGCCAGAATGACATGCAGAATTCAATCGAAGAACTCTACGCGGTTGTACGAGGGATGGTCCAGGGCGTCGGTTTTCGCTATTTTGTGGTGGAGCATGCCCGGCGCTTCGGACTACGCGGTTATGCGCGCAACAATAGCATTGGCGATGTAGAGGTGCTGGCACAAGGTCAACGCTTAGACCTGGAACGTCTTCTCTACAAGCTACGACAAGGGCCACCAGCGGCAGATGTGCGTGATGTGCAAACCCTCTGGCGAGAACCAACTGAGCAGTTCAGCAGTTTCCACCTCCGTTGGTAAAATAGATCAATAAATAAAGAGGATAAAAGATGATTGATCGCGAGACAGTAATACACGTGGCAAAACTCGCACGTCTCGGCATGAGCGAGGAAGATATCGACACCTTTGGTAGTCAACTTTCCGTAATTCTTGAAAATATTACCGTCCTGCAAGAAGCGGACGTCACCGGCGTCTCCCCCACCGCGCATGCCTCCCGCCTGACAAATATCATGCGCGCCGACGTTTCGCGCCCATCGTGTGCGCCAGAGGTATTGTTGGAGAACGCTCCCGACCAGGAAGACAACAGTTTAAAGGTCAACGCAGTGCTAGAGGGAGAATAAGACGCATGGCAGAACTCTACCAACTGACGATTCGCGAGGCGGGCGAACTGCTACGCCAACGCAAAATTTCCTCAGTAGAACTCACACAAGCCCATCTTGAGCGCATCCGTGCCGTCGAAGATAAGGTTAAAGCCTTTACACTCGTGACCGATGATATCGCCCTGCAACAGGCACAAGAGGCCGACCGTCGCCTTGCCAGCGAGGAAAACCTCTCGCCGCTCACAGGTATCCCCCTGGCAATCAAGGATGTCATCTCGACAAAGGGCGTCACCACCACCTGCGGCTCACGCATGCTAGAACACTTTGTGCCACCCTATAACGCCACCGTAATGAATCGGTTGAACGCGACTGGCTTCGTGATGCTGGGCAAAACGAACATGGACGAGTTCGCGATGGGCTCCTCGACTGAACACTCCGCCTTCTTTAATACGCACAACCCGTGGGATATCGAGCGTGCCCCCGGTGGCAGCAGCGGTGGTTCGGCGGCAGCGGTAGCGGCAGGCATGGCCATGGGTGCCTATGGCAGCGATACTGGCGGCTCCATTCGCCAACCCGCATCGCTGTGCAATGTTGTTGGTGTCAAGCCAACCTACGGGCGAGTTTCCCGCTTTGGCTTAGTAGCATTCGCCTCCTCGCTCGACCAAATTGGCCCCTTTGCCCGCAGCGCATATGATGCCGCCCTGTTAATGCAACCAATCGCAGGGCAAGATCCCCTTGACGCGACCAGCTCACCCACTGCAGTACCAGACTATCTAGCCGCGCTCAGTGGTAACATCAAGGGCATGCGTATCGGCATTCCAGAAGAATACTGGGTTGAAGGTACCCAACCCGGCGTTACGAAGGCGGTTCGCGAGAGCATCGAACAGCTCAAAGAGTTGGGTGCCATCATAGATAACGTGTCCTTGCCACACACCCGCTATGGTGTCGCGGCATACTACATCATCGCACCAGCAGAGGCCAGCGCAAACCTGGCACGCTACGACGGTGTGAAGTATGGCTACTCCTATCAAGACACAGACGACATGTGGGAAGCGATGGAGAAGACACGCCAATACGGCTTTGGCCAAGAGGTGAAGCGACGCATCATGCTCGGCACCTACGCACTCTCGGCAGGCTACTATGATGCCTACTACAAACGAGCGGAGCAGGTGCGAACCTTGATCGCACAAGACTTTGAGCGTGCCTTTGCACGCTTCGATGTGCTGGCCAGCCCAACGGCACCGACGGTAGCCTTTAAGCTAGGCGAAATCTCCGATCCGTATCAAATGTACCTCAACGATGTGTTTACCATTCCGGCGAACCTGGCAGGCATCTGTGGCGTCTCCATACCCAGCGGCTTTAGCAATGGCTTGCCCGTTGGTCTACAATTGCTCGGCCCCGTCTTCGGAGAAAGCACGATCTTGCATGTAGCCGATGCCTTTGAACACGTCACCGATTATCACACGCGCTGGCCCAATTTGTAAAAAGTTGGCATGCGTGACGGTATGAACAGTGTGAAACCTCGATGAGACCTCACGCTGTGTACACCGTCACGTATTCCCTTATGAGATAGGTATGTAGAGATGTCACGACGTTTAGCAGGAGTACTTCTCTTAGCTCTGGCATTATGCCTTATCCTGGCATCGTTACTGCTGCTCACGCCTGGCGGCAATCAAACACTGGTCACAACTGGTTTTATTGCCCCCACCGCTACACCCACCCTAAAACCGTTTACCCCAGCACCTTTGCCTTCTCCAACGCCGATACTCACCGTACGCGGCACACCTCCTACGACGACCGCGACGGCTGACTACCTGCTGGATGAGGATACAGAGCATACTCTTGTTGACATCAATGGTGAAAAGCCGCTACCACTGGCCAGCACAACCAAGATTATGACCGCACTGATCGCTATTCAGACGGGCAATCTCGATCAAGTCGTTACGATCAAGCAGGATGCCCGCGCTGAAGTGGTCAACAATGGCGGCAGTAGCGCATTTCTGCTGGTGGGTGACAAAATTCCCTTGCATGAATTACTCTATGGCCTGATGTTGCCCTCCGGCGATGATGCAGCGGTGGCGATTGCCGATGCCCTGGCAGGTTCGGTGCCGCAGTTTGTGCAGCGCATGAATCTTTTCGCCTATCACCTACATCTGTTCCAAACTCACTACGCCAATCCCGATGGCTTGCCCGACCCCAACCATAACCACTACACTACCGCTCATGATCTAGCGTACCTAGCACGCTATGCCATGAGCGTGCCAATTTTCGCGCAAATCGTGCAGCAACAGAAGTATACTCTCACGGCCAGCGGTGTTCATGCGCGCTACGATTGGACGAACACCAACACGCTCCTCGGCACATATCAGGGGGCGAGTGGTGTCAAAACGGGCACGACGGATGAAGCGGGCTTCTGCCTCGTGTTCGCAGCTACCCGCAACGCTCATCATCTGATCGGCGTCGTACTGCACAGCAGTAGCGAGAATACCCGCGTGACCGATGCTCGCAAGCTACTTGATTGGGGCTTCTCCTTACCAGCATTAATACCCACATGAGCAGCAGCGAAGCGCGCTGCAGGCTCCCGTAGGGGCCAGATTGATCGCGCCCTACGCTCAATTTATTGAGCGAGATCTGCTGGATCACAGGCAATAAATCGCCTCGGGCGCGATAAATCTGGCCCCTACGGATGGGCTTCCCTGATTACCAGTTTAATTAGCCTCGGGCGCGATAAATCTGGCCCCTACGGATGGGCTTCCCTGATTACCAGTTTAATTAGTAAATGTGCTTGAGCGCGTCCACGCTCAATTCATTGAGCGAAATCGGGCCGAATCTCGCCTGATAAATCAGGCTGTGGACGCGCTCAAGCTGGTCCCTACAGCATTGCACGCTCTATCGTCAAAGAGCATTATGACGCCCTCGTAGCCTCGTTACCCTCGTACCCGCTGCATTGACATCGATACCGTTCTGTTTTACACTATAATCCACAATTAACCATGTAAATACTTCCTACACTATCCTTTTTACTATAAGTGAGAGACAATGCCACGGTGTCCCAATCCTCGTTGTCGGATGAATTTTCCATCCGGGACGACACAATGCAGTAATCCATTTTGTCAGTGCCTGCTACCAGAAGCCGTGGTAGCGGGTCGTTATCGTGTCGAGACATTGATAGGCATGGGTGGCATGGGTGCCGTCTATCGTGTGAGCGACACCTTTGAGATGACGCAGGTTGCCATGAAGGTGTTGTCCACGACCAATAGCAATGCCGATCTCACTATCGCGGCTGAACGCTTTCGGCGCGAGGCGCGCTATGCACATCAGCTACGCCACCGCAACATTGTGCCTGTGCTGAACTTTGGGCAGGATGGACAACTGCTCTATCTGATTATGCCGCTGGTAACGGGTGGCACCTTGCGTTCTTTAATGAAAGTAGAACAACCGTTACCGCTCCCTCTGGTACAACGCTATCTCAATGACCTGGCAGAGGCCATTGATGCGATTCATGCACATCCTCAGCAGGTAGTGCATCGCGACATCAAGCCATCGAACCTGCTCATCCACCAGGAAGATGGGCGCTTGGTCGTGGCAGATTTTGGCATCGCACGCGCCATGCAACAGGAAAAGGCAATCACGAGACGCGGGATCGCCGTCGGCACTGAACATTATCTGGCACCCGAACAAGAGATGGGCCACGCGGAGGCGAGCAGCGACATTTACTCGATGGGCGTGGTCGTCTATCAAATGCTCACAGGCCTTTTGCCATACCAAGCCTTGATAAAAGGGCAGGGTCTGATAACCGATATACCCGGTCCCAGCATGTTTAATACAGAGCTACCAAAGGCTGCCGATGCCGTTGTGCTGCGTGCCATCAATACTGATCCCAAAGCGCGGTTTCATAGCGCACATGCATTCGTGGAAGCCTTTAACGATGCGCTAACCCATATGACAACCCCCAAATCGCATGATACAGAAAGCATGACCGACTTTGATAACAGAAACGTGATTGTGCGGGCACTCATACCAGAGAATCCTTGTAGTGTTTGTGGCAGAGAAAATAGGGGTAGCTCGCATTTTTGTCGCTACTGTGGAAACGACCTGAGCAAGAAGCCACCACCCATGAGCAGCCTGTGTCAGGTCGGCTATAAGACAGATATGGGCCTGCAGACCAAGAAAAATGAAGATATGCTACTAATCTTGCAAGGCCTTTGCACGAATCCCCAACTCATCGTGCAGCCAACGCGACAAGCCTCCACACCCATTGAGGCAGCACAGGCCGTGAGTGCGGTGCAGCCGTTCAGCGTATGTGCGATTGCCGATGGCTTACGTGAAAATGATACGGCGAAGGCCAGGGGAGCCGATGCCAGTCGCCTCACCATAGAAACAGTGGCCGATGTCTTGCAGCCACTCCTGACTCGTCCGACCTATTCTTTTTCATTGCCAACGCCATCACATCCATCTCACCCACCAAATTTGTCCTATAGTGGTCTATCGGTTCCGCAAACACCATTTCTCGCGCAAGACAACCTGACAGGACAAGTCGGGCAAAAGAGCATGATGGGCAATACCACCAATATGGGCAAAATGGCGAGTGGCCAAGCGGTGATTGAGGTCTTACTAGAGCAATGGGTAAGAGATGCGGTACGTCAGGCGAATCGTGTGATTTATCATTGCAATGCCGACTACGATACGCACATGGGCAGTACGCTCACCGTGGCTTTGCTCTATCATTATCGTCTGTATGTGGCAAGCGTCGGCGATAGTCGTGCCTACCTCTATAATGCCAGCAAGGGGCTACAACGGATCACAACCGACCATACTGTGGCGGCAAGTCTTATCGCAGCGCATATGTTAGAGCCCGATGACCTCTATGATAGCCCAAAACGGCATCAGCACGAACGCTATCTGGGACAACAGTATCAGGTCGAGCTTGATTTGTTCCAGCATGAGGTCGAGGCAGGGGATAGTGTACTGCTTTGCACCGATGGCCTCTGGCATGTACTGCACGAAGAGGATATCACGGCAGTATTGGCAGCGGAAAGCGCAGGTGGCCCGCAAAAGGTGGCTGAGGCTCTTGTCAATGCCGCCAAAGATGCCGCCAGCACAGGCAATATCAGTGCGCTTGTGATAAGCATGCAATAGGTGAGTATAGGCACCCGTAAAGGGATGCCCCTACCATGGGCACAAAACAGCCTGCAATGCGATGGTATCATGGTAGGGGCATCCCTTTACGGGTGCCCATGTCTCCCAAAATCCCCTCTAATTTGTAGATGACCATCTATATGGCATAATCTTCACAATGCGCCTACAATATGTAAGTGAGAATGACCTTTATCATTCCTGATACTAGTCTTCAAAAGACATTACACGAGTGATGTGTCGGAGCTTGCTTCCCAAGAGAACCTTGCTCTCGCACATGCCGTAGCGATAGACAAAAGATAATGATGAATGTAGTAACGACACAGAGGATTGGAGTATCACAGCCTGCCCAACCATGGATTGGCGACACTGCACACGAACAGCTCCTCTCAACCTTACATAAAGCGGCCCAACGTGCCGCCCAACAGCAGCAAAGCATTTTGGCCAGCACTATCCTTCCGTTTGCGTGGATTGACCTTCTGCACATCTTCTCCGCCTGCCGCAGAGCAGGTCTGGACGACTGCTTTTACTGGGAACATCCCAGCGCACAGCATGCGCTGGTTGGTACCACCCTTGCCTATACTATAGAAACACAGGGCCAGCAGCGTTTTAATGATGCTGCGACGCAGTGGCGCGCCATCCTTAAAGACGCGGTTATCGCAGATCATGCTTCTGCTGAAGCGCGGCGTTATGGCAGTGGGCCAGTTTTCTTCGGCGGCTTTGCGTTCGACCCATTGCGTCTGCGCACGCCATTGTGGTCCGACTTTCCTGACGGTCAACTCATGCTGCCCGCGATCCTCTTTAGCTCCTGTAATGGGCAGTCCGCATTGACGCTCAACCACCTGGTGCAGCCCGCAGATGATATAGAGCAGCTAGCAACGAGCTTACTGAGTCAGGTTGCCAGCATACAAGCCACGCACACCAACGCGCCCACCCAGTTTGCGACAGCAAGTACCATGAGCGTACAGACACAAGACCTGCTGCCCGCTGACACATGGATGCAACTAGTGGCGAACACAACACAGATCATTCGCCAGGGGCAGTATGAGAAGGTGGTGTTGGCACGCAGTATCGAGGTGACTCCAACCGAGCCAGAGAACTCCTTCGAGATCGATGCGACGCTCGCACGCCTACGCCAGCATTTTCCCGCAGCCTACGTGTTCGCGCTTCAGCGTGGTCAACGCTTCTTTGCTGGTGCCACACCCGAACGTCTGGTGCAGGCGCAGGATGGTCACATTCATACCATGGCACTAGCAGGCTCGGCGCGGCGCGGCAGCACAGAGGAGGAAGATCAGCGTATCGGCGACGAATTATTACACAGTGACAAGAATCAGGGAGAGCATGCCATTGTGGTTGACATGGTGCGTGATGCCCTCGGCGAACATTGTACCGAGGTCTCGGTTTCGCCTACGCCCCATCTTCTAAAACTCAAAAATGTGCAGCACCTGGAAACCCCTATCAGTGGCGTCCTACTCAAGGGACGCTGCATCCTAGATGTGATGGCAAATCTCCATCCCACACCCGCAGTTGGTGGTTTTCCACGCCAAGAAGCACTCGCGACCATTCGCGAGACGGAGCAACTCGATCGTGGCTGGTATGCGGGTCCCGTGGGTTGGATCGATCCAGAGGGGCATGGCGAGTTCGCGGTTGCCCTGCGTTCAGGATTGATCGAGCATGATCGCGCCATCCTCTTCGCAGGCTGTGGCATCGTGGCCGACTCCGACCCACACAGCGAGTATGCAGAGTCTTGCCTGAAATTACAGGCCATGCTGCGTGGCCTGGGCGACGAGGACGCGGCAAATTTTCGCGGCACAGTATCCCAAATACCTAAATAACAAAAAAATTGTGAGAATATCCTATGGAAACCATTATGGCAGCGCACACAAGCACATATATTACAAACCCTGCTAATCCTACTTATGCATATATAGGCGCGTTCGTCGATGAATTGCAGCGTGGGGGGGTACAACACGCGGTCATCTGTCCAGGTTCGCGCTCGACACCGCTCGCCCTTGTGTTCGTGGCACAGCCGGGCATACGTACCTGGATGCATGTTGACGAGCGGTCAGCCGCCTTTTTCGCGCTGGGCTTGGCAAAACGGCTACATGCACCCGTAGCCCTCATCTGCACCTCTGGCACGGCGGCGGCGAACTTCTTGCCCGCAATTGTCGAGGCACATCTGAGCCATATTCCCTTGTTGGTATTAACCGCAGACCGCCCCCATGAGTTGCGCGATACGGGTGCGCCGCAAAGTATAGATCAGAATCGGCTGTATGGCAGCCATGCCAAATGGTTTGTGGAAATGGCCTTGCCAGAGGCCAGCAATACAGCTCTACGCTATGCGCGCACCATCGCAGACAGGGCCGTAGCCCAAGCACAAGCGGCACCAACGGGACCCGTGCATCTCAACTTTCCCTTGCGTGAGCCACTCATCGCGGAACCACTGCCAGGACAAGCGATGCCGCCGTTAGAGGCTCGCGATCAGCATGCATGGCTTGGTCGTCCACAGAACGTACCCTATACCGAGATTGCGGCAGCAGAGCCCGCAACGATCTCTGTAGACAAAATCGAACAACTCACACAACGCCTGTCTCATACGAAACGTGGGCTGATTATCGCGGGTCCGCAATCAGATGGCCACCTACCAGAGCTACTCGCACTGGCGCAACGGCTCGGCTATCCCATCCTGGCCGACCCACTATCACAGCTTCGTTGCGGCCAGCCAGAGCAAGCAGCCATCATCACCAGCTATGACGCATTCCTACGGGTAGAGGCCTTTGTCGAGCAAGCCCAACCAGAACTGATTGTACGTTTCGGAGCCATGCCCACCTCAAAACCAGTCTTGCTGTACATAAAGCGTTACGAGCACTGCCCATTGCTCGTGGTGGATGAGCAACCCGATTGGCAGGAACCAACCCAATTCGCCGCAGAATATATATATGCCGATTATAATATACTGAGTAGTAAACTGCTCAGCGCGATCAATGCACAAGATGAAACGGTGATGCAAGATCGCACCTGGCTGGAATGGTGGCAACAGCGCGATCAGGAGACAAAGCAGGCACTCGAAACAAGCATATACGACTTTAGAGAAGCGTTCGAGGGGCGCGTCTTTCGTGAACTTGCCTCGCTCTTGCCGGAGCGCAGCATTCTCTACGCGGGCAATAGCATGCCTGTGCGCGATATGGATACCTTCTTCTGGGGCAGCGAGCGCAGTATCCGCGTCATGAGCAATCGGGGCGCAAACGGCATTGACGGTGTCATCTCTAGTGCATTGGGGGCAAGCGCGGCGGCAGGTGAGCCAACGGTGCTGGTGATCGGCGACCTCTCGTTCTATCACGATCTGAATGGCTTGCTCGCGGCCCGTTTGCATCAGCTCAACATGGTGATTGTGCTGGTCAACAACGACGGTGGTGGCATTTTCTCATTCCTGCCGCAAGCGGCCTATCCAGAGCACTTCGAGCAGCTTTTTGGTACGCCCACCGGGCTCGATTTTGCCCCTGCTGTGCAGATGTACGGTGGACACTTCCAGCGTGCCGCCAACTGGGAGCATTTCCGCACCGCCGTCATACGTGGCCTCGCTGATGGTGGTCTGCACGTTGTCGAGGTGACGACGCAGCGTGACAGTAATGTTGCCATGCACCGTCAATTGTGGCGCGACATTGGAATGCATTAATGGCAAGCATACATATCAACGGCATCACATTGGGCATTGAGCAGCGTGGAGAGCAAGGGCAACCGCCGCTAGTGCTCCTACACGGCTTTACGGGTAGTGCCGCGAGTTGGGGAGCATATCTCGACACATTCGCGGCACACGGCATGCGCGTTATCGCGTTAGACATGCTCGGCCACGGCCAAAGTGACGCCCCGCAGCAGGCACAACGCTACAGCATAGAGCATTGCTGCGCCGATATCCTCGCGGTTGTGCAAGCACTGGGTATTGCGCCACACGAGGCAGTGCTGCTGGGCTATTCAATGGGCGGGCGGATCGCGCTGTATACGGCACTCTCCGGTTACTTTCGCGCTCTTATTCTGGAAAGTGCGTCAGCGGGTATCGAGCAGGCACAAGAGCGCGAGCAACGCCGCCAGAACGACGAACGGTTAGCAGAACGCATCGAACGTGAGGGTGTGCCAGCATTTGTGGCATACTGGGAACAGTTGCCGCTCTTTGCCAGTCAGCAGGCATTAGCAAACGAAGTGCGCAATACTGTACATGTACAACGACTACATAATCGTGCTATCGGTCTGGCAAACAGTTTACGTGGCGTGGGCACAGGAACACAGCCAGCGTTATATGACCAGTTACCCACTTTCCAGCTCCCTGTGCTCTTGCTTGCCGGAGAGCTAGATCAGAAGTTTGTCGCCACGGCACAACGCATGGCACAGTTGTTGCCACAGGCCGAACTACACATTATTGAGGGCTCAGGACATACAATACACCTAGAACAACCCGCACAGTTTGAGCGGCATGTGCTAGATTTTTGCAAAAGCACAACATAAAACAATAGAAGGAGACATCAACATGGCAAGCGTCACATGGCAAAAAGTGAAGGATTACACGGACATCCTATTTGATAAGGCGGAGGGCATTGGCAAAATCACGATTAACCGCCCAGAGGTGCGCAACGCCTTTCGACCAACCACACTCAATGAGCTGATTGAGGCATTCCACCTGTGCCACGAAGACCCAGAGATCGGCGTGGTCATTCTCACGGGCGCAGGCGACAAAGCGTTCTGCTCCGGTGGAGACCAGCGTGTCCGCGGACATGGTGGCTACGTCGGTGATGATGGCGTGCCGCGCCTCAACGCGCTCGACC
>JBBPYR010000302.1:0-9471 GCA_038199755.1 Ktedonobacterales bacterium
CAGAGCGCGAAGCGTCGCATTCTCTTCCCGAAGCATCGCATTGTCTTGTTGAAGCTGCTCAATATCGTCTTGCATCATGTCTTTACTGTACTCGTTGGGAACCCATTTGGCAAGGGCTTCCCTCGACCTGAGTAGTTACCATAAAAATTCATTGCTCCCTTTCTCTTGAATACATGTGAGACGTAAGACCGTAAACAGAATCTTCAGGCGATGCCAAAGCCGTGTAGCACCATTTCGACCGCAGCCACCACAATCACTGCCAGGAAGATAATGCGCAGTATCTTGTTACTCAAGTGAGCCAGCAAGTGTGTGCCAATCAGTGCACCAATCAGTATCCCCAGTGCAACGGGAGCGGCAATGAGTGGCGGAATATCGCCACGTGAGAAGTAGATGCCCGCACTGGCTGCCGCTGTTACGCCAATCATAAAATTGCTCGTGGTGGTGGAAACTTTCATGGGTAGCCGCATCGCGACATCGAGTGCCAGCACCTTGAAAGTACCGCTGCCAATACCGAGCAGACCCGAAATGAGGCCAGCGACATACATCATCAACAAGCCAAGCGGCGTGCGCGTCACCTGGTAGGATACTTCGCGATGCAGGTGATGATCGGGATACGACCCGTTGAGGTGCAGCCAGTTCGCCCAGCGATCATTCTTAACCCCTTGAGGCAGTTCCTCACCAATCTTAAAAAGCAGGGGAGCCGAAGATAATAGGAGAATGACGCCAAAAATGATGGCAAGGAGGCTGGGTGCCAGCAGTCCGGCAAGAAGGGCACCGCAAATAGCTCCTAGTGTCGTTCCCACTTCCAGAAACATGCCGACCCGCAGATTCGTCATATGATCTTTGACATAAGCCGCGGCGGCGCCACTGGACGTGGCAATCACCGAGATGATACTAGCTCCAATGGCGAAGTAAATTGGAAATTTGAAAACCAATGTTAACAGCGGTACGATCAGCACTCCCCCGCCAAGCCCAACGAGCGAACCTAACAAACCAGCGAGAATAGAGCTTACAAAGATCAGCACAGGAAAAACCCAGGAGTATTCACCGTGCTGAAATTGTTGGTGTTGTCCCACGACAGCAACGGCACCAACGTAGAAGATACTGAACAGGAGAATCAGGAGCACCAGCGTGGTGATCACCACAAAATGTCTATCACGTTCAACTGCGAAGGCAAGAATAGAGACGGCTACCCGTACCACTGGTGTGGCAATCAGCAACAACAGTCCTAGCGTGATCACCGCCTGTGGGCGTAGGATCAGTAATCCTGCCCACACCTCTCCAAAAGTGTGGGGAAACTCCAAGAGCTTCTGTGGTGCAAACTTATCCTGCTGAAAGGCCATCAGGAATAACCCAAGGAGAATAACCAATGCGCTAAGTATGACACCTCCTTGTAGGATCCACCCAATCATAGCGGATGTTCCATTCTCCTGGACAGCAACTGTTTCCTGGGAGGAAAGGTGTTCCTGCTGGGCAACCTGCCCGTTTGTAGAAGGTTTTGACTGCATATTCTCTACTCCTAAGCTCTTCTTTGAAAACGGCATCTCTCTTGTAATAAGTGTAGTTCATTTTCTGATATTACTCCAATATATGATTTTCATTATTGTCATAACGATAAAGAATAAATTAGTGAAACTATGATAAGCTCATACACAGTTCCCACTTTACAAAGGGAGAGGTTACGAGTATCATGAACAGCAGCATATCATGGTAGAGGGGAAAACGCGTAGATGGCTATCTATGCGACAACAAAACGGCAGCATATTCAGAACTACCTTCAATCATTCAATTTCAAAGACCTTTTAAAGAACTGTTGGGATGGGATACCCTCAAAGAAGCTACTATTCCGATCACCTGCAATCATCAGACTTATATGTTGCGCCCACTGGCTCAAAAAGGGCTGGTGAAAGTCTATCTCTGTGGCCCCGATGCTCATAGAAATATCCCCAGCGATCCGACCTTGCGCCAAATCGAGAGCGAGTTGACGAAACACGCGTATTAACACATCATTATCTACATCGATGGCGAAAACCCGGCAGGGATGGCAGTGGGTCAAGCGTGGACAGGGCAAATCTCAGCAGTGCCTCAATCGCTACTATCACGGGCAATCAGGAGAAGCGCTGGCACAGAAGTTAGAATATTTGGAAGTCACGATTGAAGAGGAAGAGCGTGCGCATCATGCAGAAATGACTGGGCGCACAGAGAAAGCCTTTGATGTCGAGCGCATCACGAAACGCTTCTATGAACGTTTCAAACTCGAACATGCTGCCTTCCTGCGCTGCATTGAGGGGATTCCCTCACAGGCCGATTGCGAGTGGTATGCCTCGCTGATGCTCAACCGTTTGATGTTTGTCTATTTCATTCAACGCAAGGGGTTCCTCGATTCGAAAGCGCCTGCTACCCTGGATGGTGCCGCGCGCAAGCGATCATTGCCAGGTGCTCGCTTCCTTGAAGAGTGCAGAGGCAAGCAGGGAGCAGCGCGTGGCGATCTCTTTGGGCGTATAGGGTTTTCCCTGCTCAAGCCACCAGGTGATGGCTTGCACAAAGAGCGTGGACACCAGGTCTGGTACCAACTCATCGGAGAAGGTGTGGACGGGATGCTCGCTCGCGTTCGGTCCGTGAGGAAGGTGCCCACGCTCCTTGACCAGACCAGAAAGATCCGCACGCATCTTCCTCACAAACCAGGGGCTTCCCGAACTTCCAAGCAGTGCTCGATAGAGCCGTTCGTATGTCGCGATATGTTCGAAGAACTTCACCCAGATCTCCGCAGGATGTTCATTCCCCATATCTCCGACCGCGTTGAGCAAGGCACCCATGGCTTCCTCAAATATCTGCTCTACCAAGTCGTATTTATCCTGATAATGGCGATAGAATGCGGCCCGGCTCACTAGCGCGCGCTCGGTCAATTCGCCGATGGTGAGTGCCTCGAAACCTCGCTCCTCGATCAACTCAATTAACGCCTCCCGCAGCAGTTTCTGCGTGCGCCTCACGCGTACATTGCTCACTGACTGAGTCATTTTGCGCTCCTTGTCTCATCTGAGACAGAATCTGCTGATTGATCCTTGACTCTGTGTGCTCGTCCAACTACACTAAGAACGAGATGTGAGTGTCCATTTGAGATAGTATGTCTCAACCTGGTCGATCTGTCAACAGAGCAATCTGAACCATGTATGAGGCTTCAAGCCACACCACACACAGCATGCGTCAACACACCCTCTGACAAAAGAGAGTGGTTCTCTGAAAGGAGCACGATTATGCATTCGTTCGCACGGCACCGCCACGGCGAGGCGTCCAAGGCGTCGGCCAAAGAGACAAAAGGGCTGATCGGCAGTGGGGGCCGGAGCTACGATCTGATGGAATGGTTCATCGATACCTTCGTGTTCCGTGGCCAGGTGCGAGGGATCAGGCAGAGAACCGTCACCCTGGCCCGCATGCAACCTGGAGATGCAGTGCTGGATGTGGGCTGCGGCACGGGAACGCTGGCAATGGAAGTGGCCCGTAGCGTTGGCCGTGCGGGCCGCGTCGCGGGCATTGACCCGGGGACACAGCAGATCGCCCGTGCCCGCGCGAAAGCGGCTCGGCGCCATGTGCCTATCGATTTCCAGATCGGGGTGATCGAGCAGCTCCCCTTCTCCGATCAGACGTTCGACGTGGTGCTGTCTACCATCATGATGCATCATTTGCCGAATAGCCTCAAGCGTCAGGGACTCGCTGAAATCGTCCGCGTACTCAAACCAGGGGGGCGGCTGGTCATTGCCGATTTCACGCCCAAGAAGGAACGTCAGGGCCAAGCAGCACGATTTCACGCCGGGGGGAGCAGCATGCAAGATCTGGCCGTCCTGGTCAAGGACGCCGGTTTCGAAGATGGGGAAACGGAGGAGATACGACCTCCACGATTCTCTGCTTTCCCAGGAGCAGGCATCGTCCATGCCCACAAAAGCTAAGCGAGACTGTATCCAGATCAGGCGGCAAACGCTTGCATTTGCCGCCTGATCTGGATACAGTCTCGCTTCTCTTCTTCGTCAACTCTGCATAGAGTGCTCTGTGGATAGCTTGCAACAGAAGCAGAACTGTACTCTGTCAGGTCGAGCGGTGGTTCCTCTCGTGCTGTAACTCATAGCACGTGGCGATGCTCCAACCTGCTGTCGTACCCCATCGCTAAACCAAGCCGTGCCATCCCCATCGTCCACCGGGTAGCCACTTTCTGAGTGCTGTTGCCGCTTCCCAGCGTGTGCGAATGCTGGCAACCAGGTCCTCGGGAAGCGATCCGGCATCGAGGAGCGCGACATTCCTTTGCATGTGGTCGGGGCGAGAGGTTCCAACAAGCGCGACACTTACCCCGGGAACGCTGAGCGTGAAACGCAAGGCGGTACTAGCCACCTCATCGAGGTTGCCGCGCAAGAACTCATAACGAAGCACCGTGAGCCGCTGCCAATAGGCGGCTTGCACTTCGTCGGTTGGCTTCTGCTGCATTTTCCACGCCGCGCCAGCGACGGATCGCTTCGCAATCACTCCCATGTGTCTCGCCCTGGCTGCCGGTATCGTCAGGTCAATGGCTTCCTGATCGGCAATGTTCACCGAGGTTTGCAACACATCAAAGGCCCCACAGTGAACCGCGTACAGAGCCGCACGTCGGTCACCGCTATAGCCGATGTAGCGAGCTTTTCCCGCGTCGCGTGCTCGCTGCAACACCGCAATGACCTCTCCGTCCCGCAGCAACTGCTCTGAACAACTGTGCAACTGGACGAGATCGAGATAGTCGGTTTTGAGCCGTCGCAAGCTCCGTTCGATGCTCTGCTCGAGCAACTGTGGATGCCAGTCCGGCAAGTCGATGCCGGAACCAATCGCATGGCCGCACTTGGTGAAGAGGTAGTACTCCTGACGACGGTGGCTCACCGCTTGCCCAATGCTCTCTTCGCTCTGCCCGTAGCATTCTGCCGTATCGAGCACGTTTACTCCCAGGTCGAGTGCGAGTTCAATCACGCGGCTGACATCGTTGGTGCCGGAGCCACTCAGTTGCAGTGAGCCGAATCCGAGCCCAAGCACGCTCACGTTCATATCGGTTTTGCCGAGGCGACGCTTTTCCATCACCTACCCAGCTGCCCGATGAGAGAGGTGTTCAGGTTTTTGAAGAACGTCTTGAGGGAATGCTTCGCGATCCCCTGAAAAAGAGGGTTGCTGGCAGCCGCAACCGGACCTTCAAGCTCGGCAGTAGTATCGTAGGCCAGCAAGGTCCCGTCTCCTTCCTCCGTGAGCAGAATCAGTGTCAGCGTCTCAATTTTTCCGCCAATACGGCCATTGCGTCCGGCCTGAACAATCAGTTTGTTAGGGGTGCTCTTCTCGAGGACATTGACGGTAATATCGTAGGGCCCCTCCAGTCCAGGAACAGGAGTCTCAATGCGCACCTTCATATGGCCGTGTTCGGCAGAGTACCAGGCGTCCGTACAGCCCGGTATGCATTTCTGTAAGCGTGCTGGGTCAAGCAGTGCTGCAAAGACTTTTTCGGGTGATAGTTGGAATTTGTACGAGCCGTTGAATTTCATAACGAGTTCCTTCTTCCATTTTCCTCTCTTTATCTTCTTCTGGCAGCTAGTGTCGCCCACACAAGATAAGGAAACAGGCTAAGTATACACCTCTTCTATCAGATCACCAACTCGAATCGCTCCGCCACTCAGAATCCGCGCCCCCAGGCCCCCTCGGTGGATGAGGCTGATCATCAAGCGGTGATTCGTCACCTCCGCCAGGTGGATGCAGGGTTCGCGGAGTGCGATTCCGTAGAGCGTGACCGCTCCAATGCGAAACGTTCGATGCACCAAGTGGTTGAGGGCCATCCCTTGTGTCACAATATTGCGGCGCGGCACCTCTACCCCCACTTCGAACTTCTTTTCGCGCCGAATCGCCTCGATGGTTTCGTTCTCGATGAGGGTGACCTCGTAACTCGGCTCATCCTCATCCCCAGCCGAATGTGTCCCACACCGGGAATAGTAACGGTCCCCCTCAATGCCACGCCCTTCGACCAATAGTGCTTCGCTGATCGAAATCATGGGCGCACCCGACTCACTGGCAATATAGAGCGCACCAACGCGTCCGCTCCACGAAAGTGTTTCTTGCGTGTCTATATGCTTGCTCAATCCAAAGCTCTCTTTCTAAAAAAGCACCCCGACATCGGCAAAGTTTTCGTCCAATGGTTGGCTGGAAAGCGGTTCCTCACAGACATCGACGATGGAGTCTCCGATGCGAATAATCCCCTCGTGTACAATTTGCGCCCGGAGGCCACCGCGATTAATTAAACCGGACAAGACGTTGTGGTGGGTGAGTTGTGCGATATGCAGGCACGGTTGGCAGAGCCGGATACCTCGCAGCCTCACCTCCCCCACCTGAAACAGATGCCCCACTAGGTGATTGAGTGGAACACCGCGCGTCACGACATTACGACGAGCGTCCCTTGGTTCGAGATGGAGGTCTGGATATTCCTCATTGAGAGCCGCAATCGTTTCGTCCTCAATCAGCGTTAATTCATGACTTGGACTGTGATGCGGTGAAAAATGCCCCGTCCCAAGAAAATAGCGGTCTCCCTCGATGCCCTGTCCGGGAACGGCATGCGCCTCATTGATGGAAACCATTGGTTTGCCCTCAGCAGAGGTGATATATAGTGAAACAACTGAGCCTTTCCACATACTGTTTCGTCTTCTTTCATATACTTGCTTCAAACAGGGAACCGAGAGGAATCAAACGTTTTGTCCTAACATGCATGATGGTACCATTGCCACGTGTAGGAGAAGAAACGGTGAAGGTTGAGAACAGGTAATACTTTGGGGAATAGAGTAGAGGGAACATTACCGCTGCGACCTATTTCATCGCCTCAGGCGTATAACCAGTAAGCTACCTAGAGGAGAGGCACGTCTATTGATGGTAGAAAGGAAGAGAAGATGTGAACAGGGTTCTGACGTAGAGAACAGAGTACTCTCAACCACCGTATTCAAGAAGAGAGAAACGAGAACTAATGAGCCACTACTACACAGGATGGCGAGCACGCCACTACGACTTGCGCTGGCACACATTTACAGAGCGGACACTGAGAGAGGTGCTCGCAATGATAGATCAACATGCACTGGATCAGGTGCAAACTCGCTTTGGTCATTCCCCTCGTGTCCTCGATGTGGCATGTGGGACTGGGGTCCTGCTCAAACGGATCGCCGAGCGTTTCCCCCAAGCCGAACTGTATGGTGTAGACATGAGCCCAGACATGCTCCTACAAGCACGCCTGACCCTCAAGGATTTTCCACAGGTCCAGTTACAACACGTGGCACTGAGTATCGGTGAAACCGCAGGGCTTCCCTATCCACCGAATAGTTTTGACCTGATTACCTGTACCAATGTACTGCATGACATCGCACAGCCGATAGAGGTTCTCACGGGATTAAGGCGACTGCTGTCTGCAGAGGGTATGCTCATTTTGGAGGATTTCGCACGACGTGAGCCGCCATTTCCCTGGTGGCTCATCGAGTGGCTTGCACGAAGGATTGAAGGAGGACATGTGCGTGCCTACACACGCTTAGAAGCCGAACAGTTAGCGAAGCAAGCGCAATTGCACGTGGAATGTGGGAAGCCCTTCATCGTTGACTGGCTTTGGCATGGCTGGGTGCTATGCTTGTCGGGAGGCAGCGTACCGTCTTCTGCTGAGAGACCAGAGCAGAGCGACACTGGAATAATTTGAAGCGAAACAGACGCAAAGTGGGCGAAGAGAAGCAAGAGGAGATGAAAAGCATGTCTTGATCGTTCAGGCATTGGCTCGGAAATACCTCTTGCGTGGAGGAGTTTGTCATGAAGGTGGTACCTCCAGTGAAAATGAATGTTTTTCCTCTGCCAGCTTTTTGGGTAGAAAGTCATTTGTCACCTGACAGCATTTAGCGACCGTAGCCACGGTGGTTAGGCCACCAGCGAACTGCTTGAGGCTTGAGCGGTCACAACGATGGAAGGGCCGCTCATCTTCAGACAGCAGATGGGTGAGCGGACTTCCCTTTGAAGCTGCTTTCACGATGACATAGTTGAGTACCTCGCCAACGTTTCCCTCTGGCAGGCTACAAAAGGCATAGATGACGATTCCGTCGGGCTTGATGACACGGATGAATTCTTGCACCACTGCGCGGGGATCATCCATGATCTCTACTGTCCAGGTACACAGCACCACATCAAACGTATTGTCTGCAAATGGCACATGAGAGATATCTCCTTGTAGAAAGCGTACACGCGTATCCTGTATTTTCGACTGTGCCACCTCAAGCATGGCATGTGATGCATCCAATGCCACGACATATCCTGGCTGACTGTGTTGCAAGAGTGCTAGTGTGCGTTCACCTGTTCCGGCTCCTGCATCCAGTACGGCGGCACCCGGTTGGACATAGTGTTCTATAAGGCGATTGACGTGGTGCAGCGCAGGTGCGGCAATATGTTGATCCCATACTTTGGTAAAATCATCGTACACCGTCGCCACTTCATCATAAGCTCCCGCCGCTTCTCCGCGGTGTCGGCGTAGTAACTTCATGTAGAGACTCAGTTTGTCTTTTGTGGCTGTGTTCATAAACTGCTATCCTTTTTGCTTTTCAACCACTCGTAGAGCTTGCTCCTGCCCATGAATTTTCCAGAGCAAATAGGCAATACCAAACAGGTTCATGATAATGCCTAACCAGAGCAATGGCGTTTTATACACATTGAGGAATATCGCGGCACTCGACAAGCCAAGAACCGCAAAAACGTCTGTCAGGTGGTGTGCGCAACATGCCAACATTGCGACCGTGCTCGTTCCCGTACTTGCCGCGACACTTCCAGCGTTCGCACGCATATGCATTCCCCGCAGGTAGGTATAGAGACCTACCTGCACCCCAAATCCGACCATGATCGCTAGCACAAACCAGCTATCCGTAGCAAATTGTTCAACGGCATGCCCCCAGCCTTGTGCAAGGGTAATCGTTCCCAGGTAGAAAACCAGCAACGCACATGCCGCGAGGAGACCAAACACGAGCGGTCGCAGCCATACATTCGCTGTTTTGGGTTTGAGTTCAGTTGACTCAGTAGTTACATGTTCCATTGAAAGGTCCTCTCTGGAACGCCAGCCACGTTATGAACGATGAGTGTGAGCTTGTGCGTATTCGGCCCAATCACGGGTGTGCCATCAGCAAACGTGGCGGGAAAGGTCAAGGTACCATTGCGGTGATGGCCTCCCATTGGGGCATTCCAGCCCGTCGCTTGTAGCTCTTGCCCCTGGTCGCTACGCAGTACCGCTAACTGGTGCATATTGTAGCCATCAAGATCAACCATGTGGGTATCCATTTCCAGCGTGAATACAGGTCCAACATTTTTCCCTTGCCAGGTCACTTTTACGGTGACTTGACCGCCATCATTGGTCTGCATGTTCGTGCCAACCTGAGTGGTCGCAGTGTTTGTTGTGCCCGCTGTTCGCGTCGCATTCCA
>JBBPYR010000303.1:0-20043 GCA_038199755.1 Ktedonobacterales bacterium
GGTACGGGACGCGCTCAAGCTGGTCCCTACGGATGGGTTTACGCTGAGAGGAGGAAAAACCCGGAATATTTACGGGCTTGACAATTGTTGTACTAGTCGTTAGACTAGAAAAACAAAAGCATAGATCAGACGAGGAGCAGGAGGAGTAGGTGTAGGGTTCAGCTGCAAGAGAGGGAAGATCAGAGGCTGTAAATCTTCCTCAGCGTGACAGCACTGAAGGTCGCCTGTGAGTCTAGAGACAAGCTGCACAACACTTGCGCATAAAGCAGAAGTCGATGTGCAGGGAATTTCTACGGGTATGCCCGTTACAGCTGCCATGAGGATCGAAACATCTCTGTATGTAGAGCGGTAAGCGATCGAAACAAGGTGGTACCACGAGCACATCCCTTCTCGTCCTTGTACGAGCAAGGGTTTTTTTATGCGTTGTAACACGTATAAACCGTATCTATTCTGGCTATGGGCTGCTAAAAGCATAAGGGCTGTAGGGAATTGGAGAACAGATATGATTGATCAGCATGAGGAAAAAGGGGCACAGGCAACTCCTGAGGCAACGATTGCATCACTACCAAAGGCGTATGAGCCGCAAGCGGTTGAGGACAAGTGGTATCGCTTCTGGGAAGAGAATGGCTACTTCAAACCACAACCCGGCAGAACAGGCAAGCATTTTGTGATTAGTATGCCGCCGCCCAATGTGACAGGGGCATTGCATCTGGGCCACGCCATTACTGCAACGACGGAAGATATCTTGATTCGTTATCATCGCATGAAAGGCGACGATACGCTCTGGGTGCCGGGGGAGGATCACGCAGGCATTGCGACGCAGACGGTGGTAGAGCGCGACCTGATGAAAGAGGGAAGCGACCGCCATGCGCTGGGCCGCGAGAAGTTTGTGGAGCGCGTCTGGCAGTGGGTCACCAAATATAAGCATCGTATTCAGGACCAGCATCGCCGTCTAGGGGCGTCGTGTGATTGGTCGCGCGAACGCTTCACGCTGGACGATGGACTGTCAAAGGCGGTGCGTGAGGTGTTTGTGCGTCTCTATGAAGAGGGACTGGTCTATCGTGGCGAGCGTATCATCAACTGGTGTCCACAATGTATGAGTGCATTGTCTGATCTGGAAGTGAATCATGTGGACACGCTGGGAACGCTGACCTACGTGCGCTATCCATTGAAGGCACATGAGGGTGAGACGGAGACGCAGTATATTAGCGTGGCGACGACGCGGCCAGAAACGATTCTTGGTGATACAGCCATTGCGGTCAACCCCAAAGACCCGCGCTATCAAGACCTCGTGGGGCGATTGGCAATTTTGCCAGTGCTTGGGCGCGAGATTCCGCTTGTGGCTGATGAGGCGGTGGATGCCGCGTTTGGTACAGGTGCAGTCAAGGTGACACCCGCACATGACCCGACCGACTTTGAGATTGGTGTGCGGCACAATCTGCCACGCGTGCAGGTGATCGGCTTTGATGGCAAGATGACCGATGAGGCTGGTCCCTACGCGGGACAGGATCGCTTTGAAGCCCGTAAAAACCTGCTTGCCGATCTGGAGCGCATGGGCAATATCGTCAAGATCGAGGAATATATGGTGCCCTTGGGTCGCTGCCAGCGTTCTGATACCATCGTTGAGCCCCTCATCTCGAAGCAGTGGTTTGTGAAGATGACACCGCTAGCGACGCCCGCGATGGGTGCAGTCAAGTATGGGCAAATGAAGATTGTGCCGGAACGCTTCAATAAGGTGTATATGGATTGGCTAGAGAACATTCACGATTGGTGTATCTCACGCCAATTGTGGTGGGGCCATCGTATTCCGGTGTGGTATTGCGATAGCTGCGGTGAGATGACCGTGAGTCGCGAAGACCCGACTGCTTGTACGAAGTGTGGCAGTGAAGCGATTCGCCAGGATGAGGATGTGCTGGATACGTGGTTTAGCTCCTGGCTATGGCCGTTCAGCACGCTGGGTTGGCCTGATATCACCCCTGACCTGTTGCGTTACTATCCAACATCGGTGATGGAAACGGGCTATGACATCATCTTCTTCTGGGTGGCGCGTATGGCCATGGCAGGTATTCACTTCCTGGGTGTGGTGCCATTCGAGACGATCTACTTGCATGGTCTTGTGCGTGACGCCAAGGGTGAGAAGATGAGCAAGTCGAAGAATAACGTGGTGGACCCGCTCGAAGTGATGGAACAGTACGGGACCGATGCCTTGCGCTTCACGCTGGCAACCAGTAGTACACCTGGTAATGATACTAAACTGGTGCCGGACCGCATTATCGGCAACCGTAACTTTGCGAACAAAATCTGGAATGCTTCACGCTTCGTGCTGATGGCAACTGCCGAGACTGGCGGGGGTATTCCTGATATTCACACGATTCAGCCACAGACGCTGGCGGATCGCTGGATACTGAGTCGTTTGGCACGTCTGACTGGGAATGTGACGCGCCTGATCGACGATTTCCAGTTGGGTGAGGCGGGTCGGCAGATCAATGAGTTTTTCTGGTCTGACTACTGCGATTGGTACCTGGAGATCGCGAAGGTGCAGTTGCAGGGAGACGACACTGCCCGGCAGACAACTGCGGCTATTCTGCGCTCTGTGCTTGACCAAACGCTGCGCTTGCTACACCCGTATATGCCCTTTGTGACTGAGGAGGTGTGGCAACATCTCTATCGCCTGACCGAAGCGGATAGCGCGAAGTGGCCTGCGCCCGCGTTGATCGTAGCTCCGTGGCCGCAAGTGGGCGCGAACACGCAGAATGAGGAAGCGCAACAGCAATTTAGTTTGCTGCAAGAAGTGATTACGCGCATTCGCGATGCGCGCAACCAGATGAACGTGGAGCCCGCCCGTCGTATTCCGGCGATCATGGCGGTTGGCGAACATCTGGCGATGTTTGTGGCGCAGGCACCTCTGATCGAGTTCTTGGCACGTACTGAGAAGCCGCAGTTGCAATCTGAACTGACGCAGAAACCGGAGCAGGCGATGAGCTTGCTTGCTGGTTCGGTAGAGGTGTATCTGCCGCTAGCGGGTATGCTGGACATTGCCAAAGAGTTGGAGCGGCTTGATAAGGAGATCGCGCTGTCCGAGCAGGAGCAGGCGCGGCTGCAAGGCAAACTGGCGAATCAGAACTTTGTGTCCAGGGCAAAACCTGAAGTGGTGGAGAAAGAGCGTGAAAAGCTCGCCGCTCAGCAAGAGCGTGTGGGCAAGTTGCGCGCACGCAGGAACGAATTAGCGCAATAAGACATTAGATGAAAACGTGCAGAGATGACGCGAGCCTGCGTCATCTCTGCACGTTTTCGTCTAATGCTTGTATTTCTGCATCATCTAAGTAACGCCACTGGCCGATGGGCACACCTTTGAGGGTGAGCTTGTCGATGCCGACGCGCACGAGTTGGAGCGTGGTGTGGCCGATTGCGGCAAACATGCGGCGCACCTGTCGTTTATGTCCTTCGTGAATGGTGAGGGCGACCCAACTGGTGTCGCCGACGTGACGCAAGAGGCGTACACGCGCTGGTGCGGTTGTGTGGTGCTGTCCATTGTCCTCGCTGATGGTGACGCCTTGGCGCAAGGCATTTAGCCCTGCCTCTGTGGGGTGACCCTGGATCAGTGCCTCATAGTGTTTGTCGGTTGTGTAGCGCGGATGTGTCAGATGAAGCGCGAAATCTCCGTCGTTGGTCATGAGCAGTAGCCCGCTGGTGTCGATATCCAGGCGACCAACGGGGTAGACACGCAATTGTTGGAGCTCGGCTGGCAGTAGGTCAAGTACGGTGTGACGACCCTGGGGATCGTGTGCTGTACTGACATAGCCTGCTGGCTTGTGCAAGAGGAGATAGACATGCTCAACCTGTGCTTGCACGAGTGTGCCATCCACGCTGACGGTGTCGCTAGCGGGATTGATGCGTGTACCCTGAGTGGTGATGGTGCTGCCGTTGACTTGCACGCGACCTGCGGCAATGAGTTCTTCGGCATGACGACGCGAAGCAACACCGGCGTGGGCCAGGAAGCGGGCGAGTCGCTCACCTTCGTTGCTCTCATTGCGACTATTTTGGGTATCGTTGTCTTGCTGGTTAGTCGTAGGGTTGGTCGTCGGCTTGCCCGTTTTGTTGTCTTCTTGCTTTGTCATAATTGTTCACGTCCCGCGATACAGATGGAGCAGTGTTTCTGCTTACATGTTTCCTGGTAGATGTGATGTAGTCCCTGTTGTTGACAGGCTCCGTGTGGCTCGTGGGCCAGACCCATATGCTGGCACATCATGCGTGTGATGGCATTAGAGGAAAGGCCGGGGTGTGCCAGATAGAGATTGGTGGCACATACGTGTAAGTCGCCCTCTTGTTCTATGAGCGCGATGGCTGCCGCGTAGGGCAGGACAACATTGCAAATCAGGATATCTGTGCGTGCCAAGCTCAGCCCTTGCTCACAAAATACTGCGCGTAATTCAGCCAGATTTTTGTGCAGGATGGTTGTGCGTATCTGCTGCCAACCAGTCGAGGATGGCGGTTGCCATGCCTGCATGAGGCGGCGAAAAAAAGCCAGTCGCTGACTATCGAGTGGCGAGGGTGCGGGTGAGCGGCCAAGCGGCTCTGGTAGTGTGGTAGCTTGTCTCATAAGATAGAGGCCGATGGCGCGAAATAGGTCGCGATCTCGCCCATAGCCAAGTGCCTCGGCAAGGGCAATCAGTAGACAGGTCGTGTAGTGTTGCTGTGTTGCTTCAGCGGATAGTGCAAGGGTAGCAGGAGTTGAGGCGCGGATGTGTTCGACAAACGCGCTTGTTTTCTGTTCAAAGCGCAATAATCCGGCGTGGCGCAGACGTTGGGAAAGCTCCTGCTTGCTGAACGTGGTCATAAGGTGTTGGCACGGCCACAAGCTCTGCTGGCTCTGCTGCTGTGATAGCAGAAGCAGGGGAGATGCAAGATCGTTCAGTGAGCAGACAGGCACAACAGAACCATCCTGACGGCGCGTGGGTTGTGGCGTATCGCAGTATAAGACGACGTGCAGTATGACTTGGTTGTAGCGCGGGTCGCTATGGTGCTGATGTGCCACCCAGTCGCTGGCACGCGTATGAAATTCGATGTTTCCGCAGAGCTGCTCTGTGGGGGAGCGTTGTAATACGGCATCGCGCACATCGGGACCAGTAGAACCACCACGGCGTCCGGCGAAGAGCAGGCGATAATTATAGCCATCGCTGGCAGGTAGCAGACAGCCAGCTGGTAAAGCCCACCAGCGTTGTGCGAGATCATCTTCGTAGGCCACGTTTTTGCGTTTCGCCAAACGAGTGCTGCGCGTTATGTGTTGCGGCGTGTGCCTATGAGTTGTAGGTATTGCTGGCCTTCGCTCACAGACTGCTAGGTTGTTCATAAGTTTTCTCTGGGTTGGATGATGGGTATTTCTACGGTTTCATCGTCGTCTGGTAGTTCGTCGAGTAGCACGCCATCCACAGGGGTCGCCTCATCATATATGCGCATACGCTCATCGTAGGCGTTGCGCTTTTCGATGGCAATGGACATACCTTCGGCGACCTCTGCCTCAGCTTCGGCATTCATGGCGGTACGCACTGCTTCGGTTTCGGCGGCCTCGGCATCGCTGAGGGCCGCATGGGCGCGTGTCGCTTCGCGCTCTGTGAAGTGGAGGGCGGTTTCTGCATCTTCGCCACGGAGGACACCGCGCTCGATAGCCATGCGTACTTGATGTAACATCAGCTCGGCATCCTCGGCCATACGGCGTGCTTCACGGGTGCGGGCACTACTGGCTTCTGCTGCTGCCTCTGCTTCGGCAGCTGCTGCGGCTGCTGCGTCGGAGACCATGGTGGAGGTAAGCATCTCAACCTCCTCTTCCTCTTCGTCTAGTTGGCTGATGCTCAGTGCTTTTGCGGTTGATGCTAGTTCGGGTGATATGAGGTTGTGTTCGCTGTCTACACTGCTCACGCTGCTCACGCTGCTTGCACTGGGCTCCTGTTCAGTTTCACTTTGACTGCTAGTGTCTATCTGCTGTGCGCGCTCTTCTATGGCGAGAGCGCGATTGACGGCGGTGCGCGTGTTTTGCTCAGTTGCTGTCGCGACTGCGCGGGCATCACTGGCATCACTGGCATCACTTATATCGGTAATGGCACTGCTGGTTTCTTTGCTCGGTTCGCTGGTGACGGTGACGGTTTGTGCTTCTACGATGTGGGTTGGCGGAGTTGATGGATTGGGCAAGGCGAGTGGAGTGGTAGATAGAGTAGGGATAGGAGCATTGGATAGGCTGGGCGTACTAGGCGTACTAGGCGTACTGGGCGTACTAAGTGGGCTGGATGGGGAAGCTATGGCGATGGTGCTTGTCTGAATTGTAGGTGCTTGTGGCTCATAGGCGTGTTCGTTGTTCTGGAACAGTTCGTCGAGGGAGGGGCCGTAGCCTGCTTCTTCGTCCATGTCTACGGGTGGGAGGGGTGTCTCGTTGACGTTGATGGGAGTGGTGGGAGCGGAGGGCGCGCTAAAGCTGGCCCCTACGGAGGATTGGTCAAGTTCGGGTTGGGGAGCGGAGGGCGCGCTGAAGCTGGCCCCTACGCTGGGCTCTACTGCTACAGGGGGAGTGATGGGTTCTTGCCGTGCCCATGGAGGGAGGGCGGTTGCTGCTATTGGTGGCTCTTCTGTTTTTTCCAGGGTGACGGTTGCTGGTTGTGCTTGTTCAACGGCGTTTTGCGGTTGCGCTTCAGGTTCTGGTTGTGCTGGTGTTGGTATGGGTAGTGGTTCGGTATGGATAATGGGTGCGTGTTCGATTTCGATGGTATGTAGTTCGGATGTGGTGGGTGCGGTGGGCGCGCTGAAGCTGGCCCCTACGCTGGTTGCCGATGGGTCTGGTTCAGGTAAGGTTTCGGCGTCGGTTGCTGGTTGTAAAGGTGCGATGGGCGCGCTGAAGCTGGCTCCTACGCCGTCCTCTACGTTGGTCGTTCCTACCTCTATGCTGGTTGCCGATGAGTCTGGTTCAGGTAAGGTTTCGGTCTGGTGTTGTTGGATGGCGGCGAGGCGGTCCTCAAGGCGTTGGACGCGGGCAAGGCGTTTTTGTAGGCGTGCTTCGGCGCGTTGCAGGCGTTCTTGGGCGCGGGCTTGTTCTTCCTGGGCTTCCAGGAGACGCTCGCGGAGCTTTTTTTCGCGTTTGTGTAGTTTTTTATTGAACTCTTCTTGTGGAGTTGCTTGGTCGCGGTTAAACATGCGCTGTTCCTCCATGCTAAAAAGTGATGATAGATTGTCGTCGTAGCTTGCGCTTCGGGCTCGTAGGATGCCCACAAGAGGCATCCCTACTAAGATATGAGAGATATCCCAATTGTGATGGGCTATTTTTTGCTTTTGGCCTTTTTCCCTTTTGCTTGTCCCTCGCTGCTCTCTGCTTCGTTGCTTTCCTTGAGCGAGGCCACTACCTCTCCAAAGTGGGCGGGCTGATTTCCCATGTTCTCTATTGCCTTTGGTCCTAGTTGTCGTTCGAGCAGGACGTTACCAAAGTGAGCGCGATGATACAGCATTTCGTGGCGTCGCGAAAAGAGCGTGCGCTTCACGATGTGCAGGTCGCGTTCTATGGTGATCTCCAGGAAGCCATTGTCTTTTTTACCCGATGTGTCGAGAAGAGAGCCCGCATTGCAACAGAGTAGGCGATGGCGACCATCGGACAAGTCCCATACATGGCTGCGGTGAATATGCCCACAACAAAGTATGTCTACATTTAATTCTATCAAAGTTTGGAGTATGTCTGCTGAGCGTGCGAGCGTGTCACCCACGCGCAATCTTTTGGTTGGCACCGGCAAGAAACTATGATGGGCGCAAAAGATGCGTAGCTCGCCGGGTTGCCCTTTACTAAAGTGTTGGATGGTTTGTTCTATCTGGCGCGGGGCGATTTCTGGTGTGCTGTTGAGCCCGACCGCTGCTACGCCGTTGGCGCGGTAGAAAAACTCGGTCGAGGGAAAATAGTCAAAGTATTTGCCTTGTCGCCCGTAATTGACGTTTTCGAGCGTGTCCATCTCGTCCAAGGCGTTTGACTCTGGATGTGTCAAGAGAAAGTATTCCAGGTCACTACGCTCGACGGCCCTGGGAACAAGGGTTTTGGCGATATCACGATTGCCAGGGATGGTGAGCACGGTACAGAAATCGAGCGAGGCGATAAAACGCTTGACGCGCTGAAATTGTTCATCGAGCCCGTCATTGGTAAGGTCGCCAGTAATCAAGATGATGTCAGGATGAAGTGCTGCGAATTGCTCGCGTGCATCTTTTAAGAGTGCCCATGTTTCGGATGATTCGCGATAGTGAAGATCAGAGACATGTAAAATTTTCATTATTCCCCTTTGTTCTTGTAAGATAGTCATTCACCGCACTTACTCTTCCCAGAGAAGACGCATGACAGCACGGCGCAACACGGTTTGTACGAGCTCGATAGATTGGCTACCCTCGACGACGGAAAAGCCAAATTCTTGCTGCATGCTCTGATATTGACTATACATCTTCTTTTCAAATGAGCGGAAACTTTCTAGCGTTTCGGGCGTAAAAGACGGTATCTTGATGGTAGATATCGTGTGTATGCCTTCCTGTTGCTGCTGTGCATTGGACGTGGTGGTCTTTTTGTGTTTGCCATTCAACTTTTTTTTTGGCTGTCTGGCTAATTCTAGCAGGGTCAGACGGCGCTTGACTGCTTCATCTGGGCTAATGTGTAAATAGAAGATGGCGTCAGGTTGGACGGAGAAGCGATAGAGATTACGCACCCAGGCGGCATCGAGACCACTGGCCTCGTCGCGTGCGAAGGCTGTATAGATATAGCGGTCGGCGAGCACAATGTCACCGCGTTCCAGGGCGGGTTTGATGACGCGCTGAGTGCGGTCCAGGTGATCTGCACAGTAGAGCATACTGTAGGTTAATGGACGCAAAGGCGATTTGGTGCGTGCGCGTTCCAGGATGTCGGAGACGAGCGGCGAGGTGCGCCACGTGGTTGTTGTGACTCGATAGCCTTGTGCGCATAGCCAGTCGTGCAGTAACTGCACCTGTGTAGTACGACCGGAGAGGTCAATGCCTTCGAGAGCAATCAGGCGCGCTTGCCCAGGCGAAGGTGATAATTGGTGCATTTCGTGAATACCTACCCATCCTGTGGTAATAGTTGTTCAATCGTGGTACGTAAGCTGCGTTGGATATACTTGATTGGCATGGTCGCGTCCAAAGTCAACATGGCACAATCGCTGCGCAGTGCTTCGTAAGCCGTAAGGATGCGCTGCTGAAATGCCTGGAAGCTAGCAACGGGATCGTCGCTTAAGCCCATATCCATTCCGGCTTGATAGTATTTGAGATGGGGATGGCCGCTCAAGGTACGTGCTACCGATGTTTCCGCGCTAAGATGGAAATAGACCGCGAGGTCTGGTCTGACTGCGAACTGGTAGATACACTCAACCCAATCCCGTGCGACTCCGTGCGCCATATCACGAGCCAAGGCGGTGTAGACGTAACGGTCAGCTAGGACAATCGCGCCACGCTGCAATGGTGGCAAGATGTCACGATCATACAGTTCGGCCATGTCTGCGGCATAGAGTACGCTCAGTACGAGTGGGTCAACCAGTCCCTGCTTTTTGCCTTTTTTGAGGGCCCGCTTAATCAGGTGTGAAGGCGTCCATTCGATGGTGACTACCTCATATCCTTCGGCTTTCAACCAGAAACTGAGTAATTGTAGTTGGGTGCTTTTGCCCGATCCATCCAGTCCTTCCGCAGTAATGAGGCGTCCGGGATGGCTATGTGCTGGCAGAAAAGAGGTCTTCTTTGTCTGTGTATTTGGCTCCGCAAACATAACGCAACGCTCCTCCTATGAAAAAGGATACCTCATAGCATAGGAGAATGCAATAACGAAATATGCTGTGCTATAGTGGACTATCAGGTGGAAGTACAACATTTCTGTAAATATTGGTGACAGGGAAGCGTATGTCAAGACTTGTGAATTCGACCTCATCTTCGCGGCCAAAGACACGATAGGTCCATGGATTGCCTCTTTCGCGTCTAAATAGCTCAACAGATGGATAATGGGGGTCTACCAAGGCATACTCGCGTATGCTGGCGCAGTTGCGTTTTGGCTGCGTGTTGCGCTGTGTGCGATTTCTTCGGTGCGCATATATGTATACCCGTACGATGGGCGTAACGCTGGCTGTAACATTGGATGTCCTCCTGTGACCCATGCACTTTTGTTGGTGTGCTAGTTGTGCTTATTCTTGCTCTTACAGTGACAATACTATCATGGAAGCGTTTCGGAAACGTTACGGTAGCGTTACGACTGGTGATGATATCTAGCGCAAGTGGTATCATGAAGGGGAGAGACGACGTGTTCTATAGTAGGAAACATGGTGCAATACGATTGGAGATTTTTTATGGACGATACAGAAATTCTGAAACACATTCAGACACTGGTAGATGAGGAGCATCAGTTAACGCAGCAGCATCGAGATACAGCTGATCTCAACGAGGGTCAACATGCACGCATGCAGAACCTAGAGATACAGCTTGATCAGCTATGGGATTTGTTGCGCCAACGGCGAGCACGACGTTCGGCGGGGCTCGATCCCGATCAGGCGCAGGAGCGACCAGCCGATACGGTTGAGCACTTCTTGCAATAAGGACACAAACAGAGCGGGTAAGCAGCGACCTGTCCTGCTTACCCGCTCTGTTTGTGCTATGTCGGTTGTAAGCAGAGCAATTAAGTGTGCCTGCAAACACCACATCTACCTTGTATCCAGTTGATGCTAAGCCCTCTGTAAGACATCATCCACAATTTAGATTCGCTAACTCATACCTTATTCTCAACAAAAAAGCATAATAGGTATTCTATTAATATGGAGCGTTCCTTAATTATCGTGGCTGATATCAATATCAATTGCGAGTAGACATAGATTGTATAAAGAAGAAAAACAAGATAAGATTCAAAAAAGCGTTTTTAGATTGGCATTATAATTATGGATAAATCGGCTTCTCTATAACTGTTCTGGGTATATTTGTATATAACGTGAAAAAAGTTCATTTCGGTTGACACAGGCTTATAAATCGTTTATAGTCTCAAATACCGAGGTCAAGAACAGGTCAATTTGAGGCCACAGTTACGGCCTTGACCTGTGATGCATTCAATCTAGAGCGGGAGCAAAAGAGTTATTGCGCAGAATGCATTGGTACAACGAGTTAGCGTCCAAGTTGATAGAAAGGTGTGAATGATGGGACAGTTCTCTACAATAAAATCTTCTGAAGAAGAGGGAACCGTTGCGCAAAAATCGGTGCTTATTGTAGAAGATGATGCGGGTATTGGCGATTTATTGTTGTATTTGATTTCGCAGGAGACACCTTATAAGGTGGTGTTGGCGGTAAACGGTTTTCAAGCGTTAGATGACATTCAGCAGATGACCCCTTCTTTATTTATGCTCGATTATCATCTGCCGGGGATGACTGGCATTGAGCTTGCTGACAGGCTGCGCATGATGGAAGCTGTTAAGCACGTTCCCATCATTATTATGAGTGCGCGTTTGCCTATACAAGATATTGAGCAGCGAAATCTGTTAGGAATGAGTAAACCCTTCAATTTGACTATGTTATTAGAAACAGTGACGAAGTTGGTTGGGAACGGTTGAGGTAGGGAGGAACGATACATATGTAGTAAGGGATGCCCCTTGTGGGCATCCCTATTGGTAGACGCCGCGATAGTTGGGGGGCAGCATCGCGGCGATCTGCTGCATGACCTCTGTGGTGGCGTTATCGATATCTTCGCGTGTCACCTTTTTCCCTTGTGGCTTGAAGACGATAGGTTCGCCATAGGAGATGGTGACACGGGGACCAAATTTCTTGAGTACATCTTCGCTACCCCAGATGGCGACTGGAATCACAGGGACACCGGAGCGCAGGGCGATCATGCCCAGACCGGCGTGGGCTTTGGCCAGCGTGTGGCTGCGGCTGCGTGTGCCTTCGGGAAAGATGATGAGAATATTGCCTTTTTTGAGTTGTTCTTCTGCGGCCCGCAAAGCTTGACGGTCGCCCTCGCCGCGTTTGACAGGGAAGGCACCAAGGAAGCGCACAAGCCAGTTAATGCGGCTGCTAAAATACTCTTCTTTCGCCATGAAGACGACTTTTCGCTTGAAGAAGAGGGGTATGAGCGGGATATCGGTCCAGGAAAGGTGGTTGGCGGCAATGATGAAGGGACCACTGGTTGGCACGTTATAGCGGCCACGGAGTCGTATGCGGGCCAGAATGGATAAAAGGCCAATTGCGAAGTAGCGTATGGCATGATAGAGTATGGACGGTGTGATGTATGGTTCATACAGGTTTTTAGCAGCCTTTTTGACGACCGTGGTTGCGGGGGTTGTAGGGGGCGTCGGGGTCGCAGCTTTTTTTGCGGCAGGTGCTGGCGTTATGGGTTGCAGCTGTTCCTGTCCCTGTTGGCTTTCGTCGCCATGGTCGTGAGAGTCGCCACTGACATCTTGATTTTGTTTCATACTGTGGGTTCCTCCAGATGACGTATGATTTCCTCTAAGACTTGTTGGACGCTGAGGGAATCGGTTACTACAATGATAGCGTCGTGAGCGGGTTGCATATTATCGCGGTCGATGTTGTCGCGCCGCTGGATGTCACTCATGACCTGCTCAAATGAGGGTAATATGCTCTCTGCCGCGTTGCCATCGGCTAAGTACAATTTTTGTTGTGCGAGTAGTTCGGCGTAGCGACGACGTGTGCGTTCTTCCAGGCTGGCGGTGAGATATATTTTATAGGGTGCGTTCGGCAAGACGACGGCACCGATATCGCGCCCAACCATGACGGCCATGACCTGCTCGGCGATGGCTTGCTGCTGCGCTATGAGTACTGCGCGTACTTGCGCATGAGAAGAGACTGTTGAGACGGCCCGTGTCACCTCTGGCGAGCGGATGGCCCAGGTGATATCGCGTCCGTGGACGGTGACGGTATACTGACGGCCATCATCAATTTTGGGGTAGCCAATGGCGATTTCGGCCTGTTGTGCCAATTGTGCAAGGGCTGGCCCGTTGTTGGTGTCTACGCTATTTTGTAAGGCGAGCCAGGTGACGGCGCGGTACATTGCTCCCGTATCGATATACAGATAGCCTAGCCGCGTGGCCAATTGCTCTCCTATGGTGCTTTTACCCGACCCGGCTGGCCCATCTATTGCAATACTTCCCGGCCTCAGCATGTGTCCTCCATTAGAGTAGTGAGATACTTGGTGTGCATTATATCATAATGAGGTCGTCGGCGAAGGTCTAGGGGACAGAAAGGAGCAGGCGGCGAAACATGTTGCGTTTCGCCGCCTGCTCCTTTCTGTTCGTATTAGCTTCTTGGGGCTCGCTGTGTGAAGATGTAGGTGAAAACGTTGTAGAGAATGAAGGCGACAACGAAGGTAATAGCACCAACAATAAGACCGGTTGAAATGGTGTTGGCACTGGTAAGGTGCTGCCCTGTCGCCAAGGCGATGATGAGATAGATGATGGCAGCTACGACGCCCTCGGCAAAGCTGTAGAGGGCGAAACGGCTGATGCGCTGGGTGTTCATGGAGTGTTCCTTTCACTATGGGTATCGAGCACAATGTGTAAGAACATTGTTTTGCTCTTACTATGAAACCATGAAATGCTTGTGCTGTGACCCACTGGCCGATTGATTTTGCAATAGCTTTTCGGGTGAGATGGAATTCAACCGAATGGTTGATTGCTTTTGATGAATGTATGGGTTATCGTGATAGGTGGGCTTCATGAATACTGCTAGTACGAGGAGAGAAAGAGAGATATGCCTTTTTTGTCGTTACAGCCGCTGTCGTCTGCTGAATCGGAGACGATGGCGACGCAATCGATATGGGAGCAGTGGCGTCCAGTGTGGTATGGCTTCTTTTATGGGCCGCTGGCATTGGCGGCGGGGATGGCTCTGTTGGGGGGGGTACCTTTATGGTGGGCAAGGGTCGCTGTGGGTGGGCTGACGGTAGTGCTTGGTGTATGGTATGGCGTCTATGCTCGGGTGTCGATGGCCTATTGGGAAGAGCATTGGTTGCTCATGACAGGCTATCTTGTGCTAGGTTGGGCGTGCTGGTTTGCGCTGATTATTCCCTATCCTGTCTATTTGTTTTTGCTGTTTGGGCTCTATCCTCAGGCTTTTCTATTGCCGCGCATATCATGGAAGGTACTGGCGGGTGTCATTTTGACGCTGCTCTGCCTGTGGGGACAGTTTTTTGTGCTGGGTGGCTTCAATCAGTTTTTCATTATTTTGCTGGCGATTTCGTGTAGTGATATTGTACTAGCAGTTTTTATTAGTATGATTGCGCGGCAGAGCCATCAGCGCTATGAATTGGTGCTGGCACTGGAGGCGGCACGACGCGATGTGGCGAATGCTGAACGGGAGGCGGGGATTATGGCGGAGCGGCAGCGGCTGGCACGAGAGATACATGACACGTTGGCGCAGGGCTTCACGAGCATTGCGATGCATCTTGAGGCTGCCGATGAGCTGGTGAGTGTGGAGCAGGCAACTCTGCGCCAATTGTTGCAGCAGGCGAGGCGCACAGCACGCGAGAATCTAGTGGAGGCACGGCGCCTGATGTGGGCGTTGCAGCCGGAAGTTTTCGAGCAGACATCCCTGCCCGATGTTTTGCATGACGTGGCTGGTCACTGGTCAGAGGAGAGTGGAGTGCAGACGACGGTAACGGTGACTGGAACGGCGCGTGCTTTGCTGCCTGAACTTGAGGTGATCTTTTTGCGCGTAACGCAAGAGGGATTGGCAAATGTTCGCAAGCACGCACGTGCGGTTTCCGTGATGATCACGCTTTCTTATATGGATGATATCGCGATGCTGGATGTGCAGGATGATGGCGTGGGATTTGAGCTGAGGGACGTTCTCACGACACCGTCTCAACATAGCTCTGGTAGTTTCGGTCTGAAGGCGATGCGGGAGCGTGTGGAGCAGTGGCATGGCACATTCGTTGTTGAAAGCGTAAGGGGCGAGGGGACGACGTTAACGGTGGGGCTGCCTTTAGTGGCTGGGTTACGGCAAGTATAATGTGCTGGAAAGGAAAGATGCTGGTATGCAGCCGATTCGTTTGATTATTGCTGACGATCATCCTGTGGTGCGTGCGGGCTTGCAGGCGATGTTGATGAGCCAGGAGGATTTTTTGTTGGTGGGTGAGGCGACTACGGGTGAGGAGGCGGTTGAGTTGGTGGGGCGGCTTTTGCCAGATGTGGTGCTGATGGATCTGCGCATGTTGAAGATGGATGGTGTTCAGGCGACGGCACGCATTAAGAAGTTGCATGGGCAGGTAGCAGTGCTTATCCTAACGACCTATGAGGGGAATAGCGATATTTTGCGGGCGATTGAGGCAGGCGCGGTCGGTTATTTGCTGAAGGATACGCCGAAGGAGCAGTTATTCACGGCGATTCGGCAGGTGGCGCAGGGGAAGTCTGTGCTGGCTCCTGAGGTGGCGGCGAAGTTACTTTCACACATTCATTCGCCCAGTGTGGAGGCTCCGAGTACACGCGAGATTGAGGTGTTGACGTTGGTGGCACATGGGGCGAGCAACAAGGAAGTGGCGCGGCATTTGCATATTAGCGAAGCTACGGTGAAGTCACATCTCATTCGTATTTTTGGGAAGTTGGGTGTTACTGATCGCACGGCAGCTGTGACGGTGGCACTGAAACGTGGGCTGTTGCAAAATTTGGATTAAATAAGAGCTTATGTGAGAAATAGGCTGTTGCGCGTTGGGGATGGATGTTGTACTATTGTTGTGTATTATATGACATATATTGTGCGTGGGGCACCTGTTTTTATATTTTTTAAGTCTGAGGCGAGATATGGCATTAGATGAACTTCAGAATGGTCGCTATCGTCGTTTGCGCTTGCTTGGGAGCGGCGGTATGGGGGAAGTATACCTCATGCAAGATGAGCGTGTAAATCGACAGGTAGCGATTAAGGTTATTCGCTCGGAAAATACTCCTTATCCCGATAGCCCGGCGGCTGCTGATGCGGCTCGGCTCTTCGAACGGGAGGCGAAGGCTATTGCGGCACTCGAGCATCCGAACATATTGCCGCTCTACGATTTTGGCGAAGAGATCAATGATGACGTGACGCTGAGCTATATGGTGATGCCATATTGCGCGGATGGTTCGCTGGGAACATGGTTGCGGCAGAACGGAGGAAATCAGCTGTCGGTGCAGGATGTGGCATATTTGATTGAGTTGGCGGCGGATGCGCTTCAATATGCACACGATCATGAGATGATTCACCTTGATGTCAAACCACCAAACTTTCTTATCCGTAATAATAGGAAGAATCCGAAACGCCCAGTGCTGCTACTGGCGGACTTTGGGATCGCGCGTAGTTCTACAACGGTCTCCAGTGCTAGTCGCACTATTCGTGGCACACCTACCTCGATGGCACCAGAACAGTGGAGCGGTCAGCCGGTTCCGGCAACCGATCAGTATGCGCTAGCGGTTATGGCATATGAGATGCTGACGGCGCGTCCACCTTTCGCGGGGAGCATGGAGCAGTTGATGTATAAGCACTTTTCGGTCAGTGCGCCCGCTCCCAGTGCTTTTAACAGTACCCTTTCCGCTGCGATTGATCGTGTTATTTTGCGTGCTCTGGCAAAGAAACCGGAGGAGCGGTTCCCTTCTATTATTGATTTTGCCAATGCGTTCGTGGAGGCGGCACGTCTGTCGGGTCAGACATCGCAACCCTTAGATAGCAGTGTGTATGCTACGCTGGCGATCAGTAAGGAGGAGGCAGACAAGGGCATTAGCCGCATGATTACGCTGCCAGGAGGGAAGCAGATAGCCGTACCTGTGCCCGCTGGTGCGCAGGATGGGCAGGTGATCCATCTGCCACATACGGTGGATGCTTTCAATGAGGCGGGTGCAGGTGATGTGGTGCTGACTATTGCTATTAAGCAGAGCGGCTCGGTTCAGGTGGCCAAAGATAGCAAGGATACGCAAGAATCAGGTGATATCAAAGATGCCAGGGATGCTAGGGAGACGCCGGTACTGATGCGTGGGCAATCTGATGCGGCATTGCTGTTGCCGCCTGTCTCTGATGCTCGCGTAGCACCACCTGCCCGTGCATCAGAGCATAATCTGCCCACGATGGCGGTCTTGCAAGGGAGTCAGGGGTCAGGGCCGATTGCAGGGCAAGTGCAGACTGCCACGCCCAGACAGGCCTCTGGTGGTGTCCGTTGGGGAATGGTTGCGATTATCTCCTTGCTGGTGGTGTTGCTGCTGGTGGCGAGTGGCCTATTTTATTTTAATGTGCTATCGAATGGCCGTCAGACAGGGGCCGCTGGTAGTCATGCGGGCACACCTGTAGCGACACACACATCCAATAGTACACCGACGCCAGCGATTACGCCGACTCCGACGCCACAAAATGGCATGTATATTCCTGACACCTATCGGGGATCGATGTTTAATGAGACGACGGGGCAGACAACCTATCTTACGATTTTTCTGGTACAAACCAAGGGCAATGGCACCTTAACCGGGTCGGTGACGTATGTGTCGCCTACGCAGGGTGTCTATCCGCTGCATGGCACGGTGGATTTACAGGGAAATTTCACTTTTTCTTTCAGTCCATCCACGGGTCAGTCGCCACAGATTATGTATGGCACGGTGCAGCAGAAGCAGGACGGCAACTATCTGCATGGCAATTTTTGCAATAGTACGACCAGCACCTGCCTCTCCAACTCAGGCTATTTCACGGTTGGACCGGGGTATTAGAGATATGAGCCAGAGCAAATTCTCATCGTTCTGGCTCACATTTTCTTGTCCTCTAAAGGGATACATTCTGATCAAAAACTATTTCCACACACAGTTTTATGGGACATTGCACTCTACCCCATAGTTCAATCGGTGGAAGTGGCCTCTTCTGTTGACCTATCTCTTCGTCTCCGTGTTACATGGTCTTTGGGATGACACTGCTCTTTATTGTTTTGTTTCTCAACCTTGAGCCATTTCTCATATCTGCAACTCCTCTTCCTCAACTGGTAAAGTAAGTATTGCCTGTACTCCTTGATTCATTGTAGAGGTAAGCGTGAGCATACCGCCATGAGCTTCGGCTATCCTTTTCGCTAGGTAGAGTCCCAGACCGAGACCGATTGAAGATGAGCCTGATGCGAAAGGATGAAAGAGGGAGGCAAGCACCTCAGGAGGGAGACCAGAGCCTTCATTGCTGATGGTAAGCAGTACCCATGGTCCATCCTTGCGGTTTTCTAACTGGATTTCGACGGTAATTGGAGTCTGCTTGCGGGCATATTTGGTGGCGTTGGCCAGCAAGTTCTCTACTATTTGACGTAGACGCATGGGGTCGGCAGAGATAATCAATTTCGCAAGGGCATGAATGTGAATGGGATTCAGCGATGACTTGAAAGGAGCCACGACCTCCTTTACCAACTCTACCAGATTCATGGGTACTGCTGTGATAACCAATTTTCCCTGATTGAGATGAGCTATATCCGAGAGGTCAGCAATTCCCTGTTCTAATAAGCTTAATGTGTGACTTGTTGCTCTAATATCGCGGACATCCTCCGCCCGATTTTCCTGGAGTGCGCGCTTTTCTAATAGCTCAATGCGTCCTTTGATCGGAGTGAGATAGTTGTGCAGGTTGTGGGTCATGATGGTGAGCAATTCTTCAGCAGCCAGCCGTCGGCCTTGCTCTACCGCGTCGCGCCTCATCTGTTCGACACGTTCGGTACGATCGATCACGATGCCGATCCAGCGCGCTACTGCTTCCAGAAAGTGTAAATCCTGCTGGGAGAAGAAATCAGGTGTTGCTGATACTACCAGCAAGACGCCGCGATGTTGCTGATGGACGTGGAAGACGGTGCCGATCTGTGATTTTACACCCAGGCCGACCTTGATGCCCATGAGTTCGTTGGGGTCCTGGTCAGTATGGCCACTGAGGTAGGAGGTTCCACTAAGAAAAACTTCAACTGTACAGCCACCATTGGCGATGGGCAGCCGTTCCATACCAATGGCGTGCTGGCGTCGTCCCATAGGAGTATCACTGGTACCAATTGCTACGAGGGTCTCATTGTTGGCTTCATGCAAGAACACATCCACCTTGTCAGCGGCGAGCACGTCTGCCACTAACTGCGTGGTCTGTTTGAGTGTCGTGCTAGTTTCGGTTGCTGGTAGCTCCAACAATTGTTCGAGTGTGGCTATCAGTCTATCTTGTCGCTGTGTAGAGTCCTCTTTGTTCCCACCAATAGAATTCATTATAACTCTCTTTCCTGCTTTTAAAAGATAGTGATTTGTTTGTGCCTCGTACATATAGCTGTGCTTTACAGAATATTCTCTTTCTTGCCACTTCTACTGTCAGTACTATTATATTTATAATTTGTAGGTTTATTCTGTCACGCTGTCATATGCTCAGAAATAGTGTTCTGTATGAATAGCAAGCATGAATTATGTTCTGTTGTGATTACGGGGACGCCCCCTGTTACGTTTCGCTTTTTTCTTTCGTGACGCTCATGAAGGACCCCTCTTTTATGAATTTTTCTTGGAAATGCTGGAAATGTTTTTCGAGATCGCTGCATCCCTGCTAACGCAAACCCAACCCTCCCTTGCTGAGACAATAAAAGAAGGGAAGCTGGCTGACCTAGTAACGAGTGCGGCCTAGAGGAGGATAGAGGGGATACACAGAACAAGTGAAGTGGGGCCTTCCCGAGGAAGGTTCCACTTCTTCATATAATGAAGGGACAAGCACCGACGCAATTTTGACAGACTGCGTCGATGGGGTGTGGGCGGAGGAGGTGGGATTTGAACCCACGAAGGCTTGCACCTTACACGATTTCCAGTCGTGCTCACTAGACCACTATGAGACTCCTCCGGGTTGGGCGGAGAGAGTGGGATTCGAACCCACGAAGGCTTGCACCTTACCGCTTTTCGAGAGCGGCACATTCGACCACTCTGACATCTCTCCGCCGTGAGTATAGCATATCTCCTGGGCTGTGACAAGCATTATTACTTTTCGTTGATTTCTCCTTGCTCATAGAGCCAGCGTGCAAAGTGGATACGGCTGTCGTCCGCGAGGCGTTGCTGCATCTCGACA